>NZ_CP021850.1:630828-946243 GCF_002896855.1 Clostridium thermosuccinogenes
TTGTGAAGTAAATGGATTAAGTTACATGAAGAGGAGGGGACAATGATGAACTTAACTGAAGAGGCTTTAAAAATAATTATGGATTTGGGTGATAAAAATATATTTGTCATAAAAACTTGTGATTTTAGTTTATATTATAGTATTCTAGATGAATTAAAAAATAACACGTTATTTTATGTTCCCAATACAGAAATTAAATACAGGAGTTTTAAAGAACTAT
Source organism: Clostridium thermosuccinogenes (assembly GCF_002896855.1). Lineage (NCBI taxonomy): Bacteria > Bacillati > Bacillota > Clostridia > Eubacteriales > Clostridiaceae > Clostridium > Clostridium thermosuccinogenes. The sequence continues at coordinate 631,049 of NZ_CP021850.1, forward strand.
ATGAAAGTACAGACAATTTGTTAATAGATTATATATATAACTTAAGGACAAAGAGTATTATTTTGTTGTATGAACAATTTATTCAGATAATTGAAAAGATTGATTTCAAAATAATTAACAGTAGTATAATAGTGCTTAATAATAATATTGAACGCTATAAATTTTTGCCTATAAACGAAGAAAAAGTTATAAATAAAATTGCTACTACAGATATCAACGAAATCCAAGATGAAGAAATAGATTATATGCTTGAATATTATGATGATATAAGAGTCGACAGATATGGTGATACACAAAGAGTTATTATAGATTACAAAGATAAAAATATTTTTGAAAATTTAAGTGTAGAGGAAATTAACTTGGTAGATACAACCCGTGCCTTATCTATACAACGTAAAAAATATGGAGATTATGTGAGTGATAATAGTGTAGAAAAATGCTTAATTTATTTAGCACAGGATTTAAAAATATATATTAATAAAGAGTATTATAACAGACTTCAAAGTGATATATTATTGAAGGAATTCTATAATAGTTCATATAATCAAGTTTGCGTAATTGCAAATCCTGAACATTTTGATTCGTTACCTATGTATCTTAATGCATGGTGTAGAATTTTTAAAAATATTATACTAGTGGAATATGATATTGATACTAATATATCTTATGAACAAACATATGATATTGATTTATTATTAAAAAAATATTGGAATAGTAATAAATTCCGAGAGTACTGTATTTATGATATTTATTCAAATAAGTATCAAGTAAAAAAAATTACACAGAAAGAAATTATAATGCAAATTCTATCACAATATGTAAAATCTAAAAGCGGCAATAGTAATGAATGGAAAGATATTTTTTTTATTGCTTCAACTGGAGCAGGTAAGTCATTGCTATATCAACTACCTTCAATTATTTTAAATGATGAAAATAGAATTACTATTGTAGTTTCTCCTTTAAAAGCGTTAATGAAAGACCAATTACAGACTATGCATGAAAAAGGGTTAACTTATGCTACATATATAAATTCAGATGTTTCGTATTCGGAACAGATAGAAAGACTTGAAGGAATAAAAAATGGAAAATATTCCTTGATATATGTGTCTCCTGAATTTTTACAAAAGTATTCCAGTGCTAAATATCTTGTTGGTGATAGAAAAATAGGATTATAGATAACGAACATTAAAGCCTACAATTGCCAAATTGGCAATCATGGAAAGTAGTTCCGGGCATATAGCCGATGCCTAACCTCATCAGGATGAGCTTTAATATATGCCTCAAAACGATTTACTAAATGCAATAGTTCCTGTTCGTTCTTTACAGCAGAGGCTTGTGCAATAAAGTTTTTCATCCAGTGCCACATCTCCTCTTGAGGATTCAGGTGTGGAGAATAAGGAGGTTGATGCAACACTATTAAATCACTTTTATGAGCCTCAACAAACTCTTGTATCAAAGGGCCTTTATGAATCGGAGAATTATCCCACTGGACAAAGGTGGTAGAAATCCCTCTTGCTTTATCATAGTCCAGTAAACGCTCCATATATTTGACCACATGAGCTGCTGTCAAAGAGCCTTCTTTTTTGGAGTATACATCGTACACAAAACCCATATGATTCAGTACTTCCGTAGCTCCAATGATATTGATGCCCTTATGACAGCCGTTACACTCAATTTCTGTAGGTTTGCCTACAGGACTCCAGGAATAAAAGTTGTTGGATTCGAGCCTTTTACTGGTTTCATCCTGACACCACAGGGAGACATCTCCTAAAGGCTCAATTATATCCAATACAACTGACATTTTTTTTAAAGCTTTCCTGAAGCTTTGGGTCTCCCTTGCTCGGTTTATAAACACCCCTTTTGTACGAGAAACCAAGATTAGCCAGTATTTTACGGATCCAGGTGTCGGAATATTCTTTTCCCCAGTGGTCTTCTACATACCTGACTAACAACTTGGCGTTCCACCGGTTTTGTTCATAGCCGAACTCATGAGGACTCTTACTGGTAACTATATTGCGGATATCCTCTACCATTTCATCGGTGACAGTACTTTCAATATTGCCGCCCCGCAGGTCGGCGATGCAAGCAATACCGCTATCGTTCCAGTTGTTGATATATGACACAATGGTTGCGTTACATTTACTCAAGGTATCTGCAATAACCTGCGTATGGATACCCTTATGCCTCATGATTACAGCTTTGACGACGTCTCTGGTATAATTACTGTCAGAACTATTGGCTATTAAATTTAAGTCATCTATCGTTAATCCATAAAGTGATTTAACCTCAACACATTTTCTACCCATTATACATTCCCCCTGCCCTATATTGTAAGGGCTTCGGAGGAAAATTGCACAGGATAATTTTAACTATATAGTTCGTTATCTATAGTAGTTGTAGATGAGGCTCATTGTGTTAGTACATGGGGAAAAGATTTTCGTGCTGATTATGGATATTTAGGAGATTATATAAAAAGATACAGAAAAGAGATGCAATTTCCAATTTTAGCATTAACGGCAACTGCAGTGTGGGGTGGAGAATTTGATACACTAAATGAAATAATAGGATATTTAAACCTTATGCCAGACCCTATCATCTATTATACAGATATTAAAAGAACAAATGTAGATATAGAAATAAAAAAAGTAAATGTTACTGGGAATTACCGTGAAACCAAAATAAAAATGACTATTGATGAAATCACTAAGATAGTAAAGGAAGGAAAGAAAGCAATAGTATACTTTCCGTGGAAAAGCCAAATTAAAGATATTTATATTAGACTTTCAGAAGATATTCAATCTAAAGTAGCAATTTATACTGGTGACACAAAGGGAGAAGAAGGTGAAGAAATTATTTCAAAGTTTAAGTCTGGAGAATATATAGTTGTTCTTGCAACGAAAGCCTTTGGCATGGGTATAGATATATCTGATATTGAAATAGTATATCATCATGCGATACCTGGAAATTTGGCTGATTATTCCCAAGAAATTGGACGAGCGGGCAGGAATCGAGAAATTAGAGGAAAAGCCTATACTCTATTTAATCAAAAAGATTTTCAATATTGGAGAATTCTTAAAGGAATTTCTCGTCCTACACAATGGGAGTTAAAACTTATAGTTAATAAATTATATGATGAGTTTAAATATGGTAAGAAAAAACGTCTACAAAAGTTATTGCCTTTAGATACTTTTTCATTTGTTTTTAACGAAAATGAAGTAGATAATACCGAGCAAAAAATAAGGACAGCATTATTTTTAATAGAAAAAGATTTTTTTAAAAGATTTGGTTGGAATATAATTAGCGTCTACCCAAGAGATGAATTTGGTAACTATTACTGTACAGTAGATGACGGTAATAAAGATGAATTTATAAATAAATATGGAAAATATGTTAGAGAAATTTGCAATATAGAAGACAATATTAGATTTTCAAGAGATAAATACTATTTGTGCAAAGATATTGGTAATATTCTCGAAATTGATTTAAAGAAGTTATGGGAAGAGAAATACTATGATAAAAACTATAGGTCTATTAAGTATCTGTTTTTTAACAATAAACTCTTTGAAGATTTTTCGGTCATACCAAGGATTTATACAAAAATAGAACTTCAGAGTTCTAAAGAAAAGGTACTAGGGCAACTTGAATATGCATTGAATATAATTGCGACAGCACTTCAAACGCAGGATAAGTTTACAAAGAATGAATTGGAAAAGTCTCTGAGAAGGGTAGTAAGAGATGATTATGGGTTAGATGACAAGGAAATTATCAATAAACTTCTACATATATGTACTACTTTTCTTTACATGGAAGTTGGAAGTAATAACTATTCTCATAAGATGATTATACGTAAAAGAGATGAAGGCAATGAATATATTTATATTGCTCCAAGACTTAAAATTTCGTTAGGATTACAAAACATTATTAAGATATTTAATAATAGGTTCGAAGATGGGGAAATATTTGAAAAGTTTTTAGTTCCACCATATATTGGAAACTCTATTTATACTTGCGAGACATTGGATTTAGCATATATACTAGAAACTATGGGATTAGCAAGTTTTATTATCAATGGTGGTCATATGCCATATGTTAACATTGTTGTAAACTCGGTTGATAAGTTAGCCACGGCATACTATAAAAATCAATTATTGATGGATATGCGAACAAGGGATGACAATGAAATCAAGATAGTCGAAAGATTTATCAATACAGATAAGAATAAATGGGATTATATTGAAGATTACTTTTTAGGAAGATTAAATATATAAGAAATTAATTCTTAAAAAGCAGGACAACCTATAAGAATAGAATCTTTGACTTATAGGTTTAGATATTCATTAGCAAATATCAAAAAGTTTTTAAATAACTATTATTGAATTATATATAACTTGAGCAGGAGTGATAAAGTTGATTAACTTTCAAGATAAAGTTAATTTTATATGGAGTATAGCAGAACTTTTAAGAGGCCCCTATAAAAAAGAACAATACGGAGATGTGATTCTCCCAATGGCCGTACTCAGGAGGTTTGACTGTGTCCTTGCAGCAACTAAAGATGAAGTATTAGAAAAGTATGAAGCCTTAAAGAAGTCAGGGCTCCAAAACATGGACCCTGTTTTAAATAGAATATCAAAGCAGGAATTCAATAACACCAGTAAATATGATTTTGAAAAATTATTGGCTGAGCCTGATGATATCGCAAATAATTTAAGGAATTATATTAATGGTTTTTCTAAAAACGCCAGAGAAATTATAGAACACTTTGATTTTGACAAGCAGATTACAAAACTTAATGACAACAACCTGCTTTATCTCGTGGTATCTGAGTTTAATAAGATAGACTTACATCCTGATAAGGTAAGCAATACCGAAATGGGGTACATATTTGAAGAACTGATAAGGAGATTTTCCGAACACGCAGAGGCAGGAGACCACTATACCCCTCGTGAGGTTATCAGGCTTATGGTGAATATTCTCCTGAATGAAGATAACGAGGAATTAACGCAGCCAGGGCTTGTTGTAACTGTTTACGACTGCTGTGCGGGGACGGGAGGAATGCTTTCAGTTGCAGAGCAGTACCTGAAAGAATTAAACCCAGGAATACAGGTTGAATTATTTGGGCAGGAGATAAATCCCCAATCCTTTAGCATCTGCAAATCCGACATGCTTATAAAAGGACAAAACGCAGATAACATCATTTTAGGCGACAGTTTTACTGAAGATGGACACAGGGGAAGAACCTTTAGGTACATGCTTACCAATCCGCCCTTCGGTGTGGAATGGAAGAAAGCGGAGAAATTTATTCGTGAAGAATATGAAAAAGAAGGGTATAACGGCAGATTCGGTGCTGGGCTTCCCAGAATATCCGATGGTTCCCTTTTATTCCTGCAGCACTTAATATCTAAAATGAAACAGGATGAAAAAGGCAGCCGTATTGCTATTATCTTTAATGGCTCGCCATTGTTTACGGGGGACGCAGGTTCAGGTGAATCGGAAATAAGGCGCTGGATAATTGAAAATGACATGCTGGAAGGTATTATTGCATTGCCTGACCAGTTATTCTATAACACGGGTATTTCTACCTACATATGGATAGTTACCAATCGTAAAAATAATGACCCAATGAAGGGGCCTGTAAGGACGGGTAAAATACAGTTGGTTAATGCAGTAGATTTCTATCAAAAAATGAGAAAAAGCCTTGGAAATAAGAGAAATGAAATCACTGAAGAGCAGATAAAAGAAATTACCAGGATATACGGTGAATTTAAGGAGAACGAATACTGCAAGATTTTTGATAATGAAGATTTCGGATATCAGAAGATAGTTATAGAAAGACCTTTAAGGCTTAATTTTCAGGTAACTGAAGAAAGAATTAATAATTTATATAATGAAACAGCCTTTAGTAATCTTGCAAAGTCTAAGAAAAAGGGAACAGCAGGGCTAAAAGAAATAGAAAAAGGTAGGAAACTACAACAGCAAATAATAGAAACCTTAAAAACAATGGACTCTACTATTTTGTATAAAAATAGAGATGAATTTACAAAAGTGCTGAAGAAGGCTTTTAAAGACAGTGATATTAAACTGGATAGTGCACTTTTAAAGGCTATCCTGTCTGCCATTTCCGAAAAAGATGAAACAGCGGATATTTGTGTGGACAGCAATGGCAATCCTGAACCAGACCCAGACCTGAGGGATACTGAAAACGTACCTTTGAAAGAAGATATATATGAGTATTTTAAACGGGAAGTAAAACCCCACGTGCCCGATGCCTGGATAGATGAAACTAAGACTAAAATTGGATATGAAATACCTTTTACAAGGCATTTTTATAAATACCAGCCCCTCAGACCTTCTGAAGAGATTATGAGAGAGATAATAGAGTTGGAAAAGAGCATTTCAGAGAAGTTGAAGAAGGTGATGGGTGAATGAGTAGGTATAAGAGGTATGAAAGGTATAAGGATTCAGGGGTTGAGTGGATAGGTGAGATACCAGAGCATTGGGGAGTAAAACCTCTAAAAAGAGTATTTAAAATTATAAATGGAGGAACACCGAGTAGTTCAGAAGAAAGTTATTGGAATGGAGAAATTGTTTGGGTGACGCCAAATGATTTAAGTAAGTTAACTGAAGCATGTATAGTGGATTCTGAAAGAAAAATTACACAAGATGGGTTGCATAACTGTTCAGCAAGAATAGTGCCAAAAGGTAGTATTGTTATCTCTACTAGGGCACCAATAGGGTATGTTGCTATTGCTGGAGTACCGCTATGCACTAATCAAGGGTGTAAAAGTCTTGTTGCTATTAATAAAGTTAACCCAAAGTATTTTTATTATTGGATGCATAGCATAAGTTTTTATTTAAATGTTTTAGGGCAAGGAACTACTTTTATAGAATTATCAAATAGTAGTTTGTCTATGGTTGAATTATTGACACCTTCAATAAACGAACAAAAAGCCATTGCTAATTTCCTCGACCAAAAGACTGCCGGAATAGATGGTTTAATTGCTGATAAGGAAAAATTGATTGAATTATTACAGGAAAAACGGCAAGCAATTATAACTGAAGCAGTTACCAAAGGGCTTAATCAGAATGTTAAGATGAAGGATTCAGGTATTGAGTGGATAGGAGAGATACCAGAGCATTGGAGACTTTCAAAGATAAAGTATGAATCATTAATTAATAATAAAACATTAAGCGAAAGTACAGATGACGACTATGAAATAGAATATATTGATATAAGTAGTGTAACATCAATAGGGGGAATTAATGACGTCCAAAGTTTAAATTTTAAAGATGCACCTAGTAGAGCCAGAAGAATTTTATCTAAGGGGGATACTATAGTATCCACGGTTCGTACATATTTGAAAGCAATAGCCTTTATTGAAAATACTCAATCAAACCTAATATGTTCGACAGGATTTGCAGTTTTAACTCCCCTATCAAAGGTTGTTCCGAAATATTTATTTTATTTAATGAGGTCAGAAAAATATGTTAATGAGATTGTTCGCAGGTCAGTGGGGGTTAGTTATCCTGCAGTTAATGCTTCTGACATTGGCGATTTAGAATGTGCATTACCAGATAGAGATGAGCAAATGTATATTGTAGAATATCTTGATAATTTCACTATGCAGATTAACCAATTGGTAAATGATATACAACTACAAATCCAAAAACTAAAAGAATACCGCCAATCCCTTATATCAGAAGCAGTAACAGGTAAAATTGATGTGAGGGAATTTGGAAGTATAAGCGAGGTGATATAAGGATGAACAAGATAACTGCCCATGCAGTGAATATCCGTACACTGCTGAATAATAAATACACGGTTCAGTATTATCAGCGGGAATATAACTGGGAAACCAAGCAGATTGAAGAACTTATAGAGGATTTAACCAACGAGTTTAATGAGTTCTATAAGGACGGAGACAGGCAGATTGATGTGAGGAATTATGGAGACTACTTTTTAGGTCCCATTATCCTTACCAATGACAATGCAATTATAGATGGACAGCAGAGGTTATCCTCATTAACGCTGCTCCTCATATACCTAAACAATCTTCAAAAACAGCAGACGAGTCTGCCTAAAGTCAATATTGATAACTTGATTTACTCAGAGATGTACGGCCAAAAGACTTTTTGCATAAATGTCACAGAAAGGGAGGTTTGTTTAGCATCTCTATTTGAAACAGGTGATTATGACATTACCAATGAGCAGTCAGAGAGTGTTATTAACCTTTACAATCGATATAAAGATATTGAGCGGATTTTTCCTGACGAATTAAAAGGAAGTCCCCTGCCAGTATTTATTGAATGGTTAATAGACAATGTGAGTCTTGTAGAAATAAGGACTGATTCGGAGCAAGATGCTCATAAAGTTTTTGTAACAATGAACGACAGGGGATTGAGGCTCACGCCAACGGAGATGTTAAAGGGCTACCTTCTTTCCGAAATGGATGATAATACAATCAGAAATAAGGCAAATGATTTATGGAAGAATAAAATTGTACAATTAAAAGAAATTGAAAAGGATGGAGATGCTGACTTTATAAAGAACTGGTTAAGGGCCCAGTATGCAGAAACTATAAGGGAAGGTAAAAAGGATGCAGAGAACAAGGACTTTGATATAATCGGAACAACATTCCATAAATGGGTCCGAGAGAATAAGTCTGTTATGGGCTTAAACAGCAGTGCAGATTTTGAAAAATTTATACTTAAAAACTTTAGGATGTATGCTGATATTTATATTCGCTTAAAGGAATACTCCCGCAAGTTTAATAAGGATTATGAGTATGTATTTTATAATGCTGACAGAGGATTTACGCTGCAGTACCAAATTATATTATCAGCAATAAAAAGTGATGATACCCAGGATGTTGTTAATAAAAAAATCAAAATGGTTTCCTGCTTTATTGACCAATTTATATCCATCAGGATTTTCAATTTTAAGACGGTGGATTATTCCTCTATTAGATATACTGTATTTAATATAACAAAAATGATACGTAATAAGGATATTAAGGAATTGGCTGAGATATTAAAGCGTTATATAAATAATATGGAGTTAACGCTTGAAGGAATTGATGGTTTTTATTTAAATCAGTTTACAAGAAGATATATGCTCCATATTCTCTCAAGAATGACCTACTACGTAGAGGAACAAAGCGGCATCAACAGCAATTTTGCCGACTATGTAAATAGAGAACAAAAAAATCCATATGATATAGAGCATATCTGGGCTGATGATTATACTCAGGGTAATCACCAGTTAGAATTTTCAACAGAAGAAGAATTTAAAGATTTTAGAAATAGGTTTGGAGGTTTGTTAATACTTCCTAAAGATAAAAACAGAAGTTTGCAGGATATGGAATACAGTAAGAAAGTAATCAAGTACGACAGTGAAAACCTGCTGGCTCGGACTTTAAATCAGAATTGTTATAATAATAATCCATTATTTTTATGCTTTATGAATAATACACAGTTACCCTTTAAACCATATGCACAATTTAATAAGGCAGAACTAATTGAAAGGCAATCTCTTTATAAAGAGATATGTAAAAAGATTTGGGATGTAAATAAAATTGATGTATTAGCAAATAGTTAGTAAGGAAGTGAGAGAAATGTCTAAAACTCCTGAAGAACTTTTAGAAAAGGGTTTTGAAGAATATATTGAGGAGCATCTTTTAAAAAATGGATATGTTAAGGGCAGTCCTGATGATTACAACAAAGAATATGCCTTAGATACCAAACTCCTATTTGAATTCTTAGAAAATACTCAGCCGAAAAAGATGGACAAGTTGAGGCAAATTCATAAAGACCAGTATGAGTTTAAAATACTAAAACGGCTCAATACGGAATTAAACAACCGTGGCATGATTGATGTATTAAGGCATGGAATTAAAGATTATGGTGTGTACTTGGACCTCGCCTATTTCAAACCTGCCAGCAAATTAAATAATGAAATGGTAAAACTCTATGAGAAGAATAGGATATCCGTCACAAGGCAGGTGCACTACAGTACCAAAAACGAAAACAGCATTGACATGCTCATCTGTGTCAACGGACTTCCCGTTGTTGTGCTGGAACTTAAAAATGCTTTCACTGGTCAGACTTATGAAGATGCAATAATCCAGTACAAGAAAGATAGAAGCCCCAATGAACTATTGTTCCAGTTTAAGAAAAGAGCCATTGTATTTTTTGCAGTAGATACTTCGGAAGCCTATATGACTACAAGGCTTTCAGGAGATAAGACTTCATTCCTTCCATTTAATAAAGGTTGTGATGGAGGGAAAGGGAATCCAGACAATCCTGATGGGCTTAAAACTGCATATCTTTGGGAAGAAATACTTCAAAAAGATAGTCTGATGGATATACTAAAGAAGTTTGTATTTATTCAGACCGAAGAGAAGAAGGATATGGACGGAAACACCTATACCTCAGAAACCGTCATATTTCCAAGATATCACCAATTGGACGCAGTAAGGAAACTGGAAGCCGATGCAAGGGAGAAGGGAGTAGGAACAAACTATCTTGTGCAGCACAGTGCAGGGTCAGGCAAAACCAACTCCATATCATGGCTTGCCCACAGGCTTGCCAATCTTCATGATGATGAAGACATGCCTGTATTTGATTCGGTTATTGTCATTACCGACAGAAGGGTTTTGGACAGGCAGTTGCAGGACAGCATTTACCAGTTGGAACATAAACATGGCGTTGTTCAAAAAATAGATAAAGATTCCAACCAATTGGCTGATGCCTTAAAAAGCGGAACAAGAATAATTATTTCCACTCTACAAAAGTTCCCCTTTATTATCGAAAAGGTAGGAGAGTTACAAAGCCGTAAATATGCTGTTATTATAGACGAAGCCCATTCCAGCAGTGCAGGAGAAAATATGGCTTCTTTAAGGGAAGTGCTGTCGGTTAGTACCCTTGAAGAAGCGGCAAAACTGGATGAAGAGTTAGAGGGCAAAGAATACGACCCTGAGGAGGAAATTTTAAAGACAATAAAGAAAAGGGGTAAACAGCCTAATATCAGTTTCTTTGCTTTTACGGCTACGCCTAAAGCAAAGACCCTTGAAATGTTCGGAACTATGGGTGAAGATGGACTGCCCCATCCTTTCCATTTATATTCTATGAGACAAGCCATTGAAGAAGGATTTATACTGGATGTAATGCAAAACTATGTTACATATGAAACCTACTTCAAACTGGCAAAGAAAATCGAGGATGACCCAACTTTTGACAGGGCAAAAGCAACTAAAGCATTAACACGTTATGTAAGTCTGCACCCTCATAACATTGCCCAAAAGACTGAAATTATGGTAGAGCACTTCAGGAGTGTAACCAGGCATAAAATAGGCGGAAGGGCCAAAGCAATGGTCGTAACCAGTTCCAGGCTCCATGCTGTACGCTATAAGCATGCGTTTGATGAATATATCAAAAAGAAAGGTTATAAGGATATGAAAACCCTGGTAGCCTTTTCGGGAACAGTAAAAGATGGCGATGTAGATTATAAAGAAAGCGATATGAACGGATTTAAGGAATCAGAACTTCCAGAACGATTTGCTACTGATGAATATCAGGTGCTTTTAGTTGCAGAGAAGTATCAAACAGGATTTGACCAGCCCCTTTTACATACTATGTATGTGGATAAAAAGTTGTCAGGAGTCAAGGCAGTACAGACATTATCAAGGCTTAATAGGACCTGTGCGGGAAAAGCAGATACATTTGTTCTTGATTTTGTAAATAAGGCAGAGGATATTCAAGAAGCGTTTAAACCATATTATCAGGCAACCATTGTCGAAGAAGTGACAGAACCCAATCTTCTTTATGATATTGAAACTATGCTCAATTCTTACGGTGTATATCTAAAAGAGGAGTTGGATAAGTTTGCTTATATTTATTTTAAACCTAAAGATAAAAAAACTTCTAAAGACAGGGTAATAATAAATCACCTTATAGATATGGCTGTAGAAAGGTTTAAGAAACTAGATGAACAAAGAAAGCAAGATTTCAGTAGTCAAGCGACAAAATATATAAGACTTTATTCATTCATCCTTCAAATAACACCTTTTGAAGATGTTGAACTTCATAAGTTATATGTATATTTAACATATCTGCTTAAAAAATTGCCAAAGAAAAAAGGTTCTAATGTACACCTTGCTGATGAAATTGCTTTGGAGTATTATACTACCAAAAAGACATTTGAAGGTAGCATATCATTATCATCGGATGATGAGAATGTACCAGTAACACCTGTAAAATTTGCGGGAACCGGGGTAAAGGAAGAGCAGGAAGAATATCTGTCCAGTATTATTGAGCGTCTTAATAAACGGTTTGGAACAGATTTTACAAAAGCAGACCAGTTATCAGTAGAGCAGATAAAAGAAGATTTTGCTTCCGATGAGGACTTGGTACAAAAGGCTAAGACAAATACTATTGATGACTTTAGACTTGCTTTTGAGAAAGTATTTATTAATAAAGTAATAGACAGAATGGACCAGAACCAAGCATTTTTTACCCGTGTTCTAGACGATGAACAGTTTAAGAATGCACTTATGGAGTATATGCTGGTTGAGACTTATGCAAAGTTAAAAAATGTGGCTTCATAGATGCAATATAAGGAATAGAGTAAAATAAAATTAACAAATTCAAGGAAAATTACATCTACATTTACCTGGGTTTTTAGTGTGTAAAATTGACATTAAATAAATATTGTACTTACTAACGATGTGACGTAAAATATAAGTATACAGATTGAGAGCATACTCTCTTACACAGCCAGCAGATGCTGGAATAAGTAAAGAGGGTATGCTTTTTTATTATTATTTAGGAGGAAGAAAATGCTTACTATTAATGTGTCAACGCCGGGATATTTTTGACCGAATCGCCGGTTAAAAATTGACCCATTCGCCGGTCTTCAATCGCCGGTTTTTGTTTGAACACCCCGTGCCATATTATCCAATCCCGGGATATCAGCCGGGGGTACTACTTTGACACCGCCTTTTATCCTGTTTTTCAGTCTATAGCTCTCACCCCTTATGTTTATGATATGTGCATGATGCAGTAATCTATCGAGCATAGCTGTAGCTATTACTGTATCATTCATAAGCTCTCCCCAGTCTCCGAAGTATTTGTTACTGGTTAGTATTATACTGCCGTTTTCATACCTTGCGCATATAAGCCTAAAGAATAATTCCGCTGATGCACGATCTAGCTGCATATATCCCACTTCATCTATAATCAGTATGTCGGGCCGGGTATATACACGCCACCTGCGCGCTAGTTTTTCTTGCAGATTTGCCTTCTTTAAATCTGATATCAGATGCGCAAGGCTGGCATAATATACAGTCATACCGGACTTTAAGGCTTGCATTGCGATTCCCACTGCAAGGTGAGTTTTGCCGACTCCAGGTGGTCCTAAAAAAATTACATTCTCCTTCCTTGCCACAAAAGCAAGTGTTGATAACGCTCTGATTTGCCTTACATCTATGCTGGGTTGGAATCCAAAATCAAACTCTTCCAGTGTCTTTCTATGCGGAAGCCTGGACAGCTTAATCCTTGTTTCTTCGCTGCGGCGTTTTTTCTCTTGAATCTCGGCTTCCAGAAGTTCACTTAAGAACGACAGATAGGTTGAGTTTTTATGCATCGCATCTTCAAGCTTTGCATCCAAAAGCTCGGAGGCCGTATTCAAACCAAGCTCAGACAGAAGGCTGCGGGTATGTTCCAGCTCAACCATTGGATATCACCCCCACCAGTGTATCGTACACGCTTAAAGACCGTATCTCTACTGTTTCTGTTTCTTTCTTCCTGGCGAAGGGAAGGGGAACCGCTATGCCACCCCTTTCGGCAAGGCCTTGGTATTGGCCCTTAAGCCACACTATCTTGCCCGATGCGTACTCTACTTTGTGGCAAGCTATTCTTACCTCACCATAGTAAGCTTCAAAGAAATCACCACATGTCCTTACTCTTACTTCCCTGCCGCTATACTGCCAGGGTATACCGTATTTGGCACCGTCATAGCTTACAAATCCGTCCCTTGTTACATTTCTTGTTTCCCATCTGTATTTATCGCGAACAGCTTTATCTGGTAGTGGCAGAAGGGGTTCTTTGTTTAATGCTTCAAGAGGTATTTCCCCGGTAGTCCCGTGGATCTTACTGTCTACCTTCCTACACCATTCAAATGCTTGAGAGTTTAAATCATGCAGATCCTTAAACTGTCTTCCCGGTAGAAAGTTATCCTTCACATAATCCACTAGGCGTTCAACTTTTCCTTTTGTTTGGGGCCTTTTTACCCGGCATACCTTCGGTACAAAACCCATGTCTGCGGCAAAATCTTCAAATCTACTGTTCCATATCGGCTTTCCTGCCTCACTGCCGTTTATTACAGTCTTCATTCTATCTGTCAGAACTACCTCCGGTACACCACCGTAATACTCAAAAGCGTTTACTATGCATCTTAATAAGCTGTATATGTCGCAACGTTTAGTAAACTCAATATACTTACACCTTGAATTGCCCAGTATCATTATGAAAACCGGGGCTTTATGGGTATTTCCTCTCTCATCTATGTAGTGGATAATACCCCAGTCCATCTGAGCCTGTTTACCAGGTGGTGTTTCATACCTTCGAACTGCAGGAGCGCTTCTGGCCGGTCTGAACGGCTTTACATAATCCTTAATAATGGTTATACCGCCGGTATAGCCCATATCCTTTAATCTTTCTAAAATCACAACGCAGTTAAATATCCCATTTTCAATCATTTCATTTATTTCGGGTTTAAAAGGATCGAGTTTTGATGGTTTTGTCCTTCCTTTAAGCCCATGCTCAGCTTTAGGCTGGTTCATGTACTTTTTTGCCGTGTTTTTTGATATACCAAGTTCTTTACCTATGGCATATGCACTCTTTCCTTTTTGTGCACCTTCGTGTATCATATTAATTGTCCCACTCCTTATCATACGGTCACCCCCATAAAAGTATTTGACACACTTTTATGGTAACCGTTTGGTTTGGTGTGGGTCAATTTCTGTCCGGCGTTATGGGTCAATTATACCCCGACGGTGACAAATGACTTTATCAATAAAATAATTTTGGATTTAAATAAGTATTTTTCAGAGGTTAGTTTAGACGGCAATTATATGCTAGTAAAGTCTGGTCCTGCGAGTATGTCTATACCTATTAGTTCTATGTATAGGGAATATCAGGAAGTTAAGGATTATAAGAAAACTTTAAAATTATATGTTGGCATTATTAATGATATTCTAAATCAATATAAGTTTAAGATTGATTACAAGAGTGTGTATCCATTCCTTAAAAGCAGGGATTTTGGGAAAGGGGAAAATGATATTCAATTTTACAGGGAACAGGCTTTTACAGATATAGACATACTTTATGTTTCAGACATGGGGGAAACTTTTAGGTTTATTTTGCAAACTGATGATGTGGACTTTTACAAAATGAAAATGGCAGCATGGGAAAACTTGAATAAGATGGCCAATCCATTAGTAAAGTTGGATAAGACACTTGATATATTTTGTCCGAAGTATTCTACAGACTATAACTCGACATTGTTGTTAAGTTGTTTTTTGCAAGAGAAAATTCCTCACTTTTGCAAAATTTTTTCCTCAGGCACCGATGTGGAATTTTTATGTTAACCCCAGTAGTTTTATCTGCTAAATTCTCATGTGTTTAATGTTGATTCCCTCAGCCTATTACTTTGGCCAGGAAAGAGCAACAAGTGGCAATGATGAAGTATCCGGTCAATGATAGCTCCTGTCATCTGCTCGTCATAAAACACATTTACCCACCTTGAAAACTCTATGTTGGTGTTAATGATTACCGACTTTCGTTCATAGCACTCAGATATTACTTCAAACAGGAGTTGCGCTCCTATCCGGTCAAGAGGGACATAACCCCACTCATCACAGATCAATAAGTCGGCTTTATTAAGTGCTTTTAAAAAAGCAGATAATGTTCCGGCTTTCTTTTGCTCTGCCAGTTTGTTTACAAGTGCCGATGTCCTAAAAAACCTAACTTCTAAACCTTTCTTACATGCCTCTACTCCTAATGCAATGGAAAGATGGGTCTTGCCAGTACCCACATTGCCATACATAACAATATTGGTCTTGTTTGTGATGAACTCGCATTCTTTAAGGTATTCTGGCGTGATACCACCAGGAAGTGTTACTTCATCGAACCTAAAGCTCTCAAATGTCTTTATGGTATAAAAACCAGCTTTCTTTATCAGCTTATCTTTCCTTACTTTTTCACGATGCGTAATCTCTGCTTGAAGTAGTTTAAGCAAATACTCCTGATGGCTTTCTGCTTGTATTTTGCCCGACATTTCCACGATGTTTTTGCTTAAGCGAAGTCTCTTACAGCAAACAGCAATATCAGATACTAACATCCATCTACACCTGCTTTCTTAAGACTCTCGTCGTAGACCATAAAATTTGGCTCATACCTTTTTAACTGCGGTATATGATCAGGCAGGCGCACCGGTTCAAGCTGCAATACTTTTTCATGTAGCCGGCTGTGTAGATTTATTAAACTGTCTATATCAGCGGCGCCGTAGGATAGTGCAGTGCTTACTGTTTCTACTGCTTTTTCAAAGCTGCTTTTCTGTGTCAGATTGGCAATGGCCTTTAACACCTTTCCCTTATCTTGCTTGCTCAAATCTTCTAAATACTCTTTTACAGGCTGTGGCAGCATTTGATATATGCCTGTGTATTTCAATGCGCCTGGGCATCTCGCCAATTGGTTAAGGTAAGGCAACCACTGCATGCTTTGTTGTTTATGGTCACCGTAAAGCCTATCGTGGCGCACTATCTCACGATAGTTTTCATCAAGCACTATTACCTCAAAGGCAGTTAGCCTAACCAATACATATGTATTTGCATATTTAGGTGCTACAGAATATTCGTGTAAGCCATTGTTAATCAGAAATTTACCATATCCATTTGTCTTTACATTTATGTATTTGCTTGTATCAAAGGCTACTCTGGGTAGTTCCAAAAGGGATGCAGCGTCATCCTTGTATAACTCTTCAATTGTCCTTTCCTTACGGTAATGCTCTCTTTTCGCATCCTCTTCACATTGAAGCAGAAGCTCTTTATTAAATTTGCTGATACTTTCAAACCGTGGTACCGGAACCAGCATATTTCGTCTATGATATCCAACCTTGTTTTCTGCATTACCCTTTTCATGTCCGGCTCCCACATTACAAAAGGCTGCTTCAAAACGGTAATGTTCCATAAACCGCAAGAAGTCATCAGTCAGAGTCCGCTCTCCGTTTTTCATTACCTTGGTAACCATAGTGCTTGCATTATCAAACCATATCCTTGGTGGCACTCCGCCTATGTGTTCAAATATCGTTTTTAAGCCTTCAAACAGACATTCCTGGTTTTCTCCCTTGAAAACTTGGATATATCCTTTATTACTGTATGGAAACGATAAGTTTAAGTATTTACCGCTGTATAACTTACCTTTTTCATAAAAATCGGCATCACCAAAATCTACCTGTGCTTCTCCTGGTATATGTTCTAACGGTAGAAAACCTTTGTTTTTACCAAAGATCTCTTTTTTCTTTACTGCCACATATCCTGCAACAGTTCTGTAGGAGCAGCCAAAGTCATCCTTGTACTTCTCTAACAGCCGCTCATATATTCGTTTTGCTGTGTGTCTTTGTTTACGCCTGGTTCTTTTATCCTCAGAAAGCCAAGCATCAATGTCCGGCTTGTATGGGTCAAGCTTTGGAAATGTAGTTTCTTCCCTTACTTTTGACTGGTCTTTATTCCAGTCATCTTTATCAAGGTATTTCTTTACTGTCTTACGGTCGTAACCAGTTTCTCTGGCTATTTGGCTAATATTTTTCCCTTCCTCAAAATACATTTTTCTGATATCCTTAATTTGGGTCATTGATAGCATCCTCCATTCCTCCTTGTAGCCGTTTTCCCCAACTAACTACAAGGATATTATTCTGGGGTGGTGCCTTCAATGGCCTTTTGCAATTATGTGGAATTTACTATTGCAAAATTGGGGAATTCTTTTTGCAACTTTGTCCAATTATATTATGCAATAAACATGTTAAGTACCGCACTACAGAATCAAATACACAAAAAAATAGGGAAGGATTATCTTTTCGCAATTCCTTCTTCAACTACATTAATTGTGGCCAGATACCGTCCTGAATATATAAAAATTATAGAGTCACTGATTATGATAGATAAAGACCCGAATGTGATTTCGGATAAAGTGTATCAGTATAAGGACGGGAAGTTTGATATTGCAGTCGATTAAAAAGGATATTAAGTAATAATAGGAATAAGGGTTAAGTATAGTTTTAGAGGAAATCACAAGGATTTATTCCAATTTGATTTAGTGATAGTAAATTCATATAATATAATAAAAGATAGTAATATATGGCAAAGGAGATATGACAGTATGAATAAGGTTTTAATTGAATGTGATACTTTCATTGATAAACGTAAATTAAATAAAGAAGACATTATAAAACAACTAGAAACGATAAAAATAGAAAAAGACCAAGATTTCATAATTGCTTATGATAAAGATTTTAGATTTGCTTTAGTCGGTGAAATGAGTAAAAATAACAACTCGATAATTCTAACAAATATTATAAAAGCCGATGATTTTAGGGAAATGGATAATTCAGACTTGTATGAATTTATAAAGAGGCAAGGTTAATAGGATTAAGAAATAAGGCTTTGGGGATAGGGGGTTCTATCCTGCAAGGCCTTATTTTATTAGCATTTGGGTATCTCAAATTTTACTTTTTCAATGAAAATCCTTATGGTTGGGATATTGTTCATCAGGAGTTGATATTTATCTGGTTCTATTTCATGCTGAATCTGATTTATGTACTGTTCAATTGTTTGAAGGTAAGAAAGGGATAAGGAATCATAGGTAACAGGGTTAAGAAAATGAAGGGTTAAGGCCTCAATCGCTTCGCCTATTTCCCCTGAAACCTTATCCCCCAAAATGCCCTTTGCAACCTGCTTCAGGTAATTTAGTTCCAGTCTGAAAACTTCTAAATTTATCATTATGACCACTCCTTCAGAAAATTTTGAGGTATTATAAAGAAAAGGACATTGCAAATCAAAAAATCAGTGCAAAAATTTTATTATAAAAATTAAGAATTATAATTGTCTTGTAAGGTGTCAATTAAATAAATGTGTACCTAATATATATGAGTTAGAAATTAGAATATGATTGAAAAAATCATAAGGAAAAGATATCATAAAAGTAAGAAAATTAATAAAGTAGATGGGGTAGAATGGAAAAGAAGGTTAGTCTTAAGGATTATAAATTAAATCAAATATCTAGACGACAGAATGTTTCAACTATTGATATGATATTCAACCCCGTCAAAAGAAAAAACTTCTATGCAGATACCGATAAAGATTATTCAGAAACAGATGATGAAAAAGAGATTTTTTATGAAATGACGAGAAGACGGACGGGTGAGTAAGTTTTTACTTGTCCAATGCTAATGAAAAATCAAGTACACATTTTGAGAAGGGTTGTATCCATTAGTTACATATGATTAGGAGGGGAAAAATGTTTTACAATACCCGATTAGATATAAGTAAAGAAGTATGGTCTCAAATACTCACAGACAGAGAAGTTACTACGGAATCTGACTTGAATATTCTGAAAATTGTGTATGAGAGTAAAAACCATGAGATAGGAGCATCTGAGATAGCCTCAAAGTTAAACATTCCACATCATGTGGTAATCAACTTACAGATAAGTAGATTTAGTAAGCGTGTGATAAATAAAACAGGAGCACAACCTCCTTTGAGAAAAGACGGAAAACCCAGATGGTGGCATGTTCCTTTTTTAGGATATGAAAAGGGAGGGAAATTCCCTTGGATTATGCGTCCCGAATTAGTAAATGCTTTTGAAGAAGTTTTTGGCCAAAGTGATACTGAATCCGTTTATTCTGGGGAAATTATCATTGAAGATATCACGTCCCTACCAGAAGGTACAGTAAGTCAGGTTTTTGTTAATCGTTATGAAAGAAATAGGAAAGCAAGAAATATATGTATCGACTATTATGGTAGTAAGTGTGCCGTTTGTGGTTTTGATTTCGAGAGGACATATGGACCAATTGGTAAGGATAAAATTCATATACACCATCTCGTACCCTTATCCAAAGTACAAAAGGAATATGAAGTAGACCCTATACAGGATTTAAGGCCAGTATGTCCTAATTGTCATCTTATAATTCACAGCAAGAGAGAACCTTTTACAATTGAAGAGGTAAGAGAAATGATTACTATGTCCAATAACGGTTAGTAATTGTCTAGATAATGCACATTTAAACAGGCGAAAATGATAAATATTTTCGGGTTGGGATAAACGTATTTAATTTAAGGAGGTCCAAAACGGTGTTTGAGATAGGAAATATAAATGCTCAAAATAAGCAGGAGTTTTATAAGCAACTAAACACATATCTCATTGGTTTAATTAGTGAAGAAACAGACTGGCTTGCAGGTATCTCCAATGCATCCGCTTTACTGTATCTACTACTGCCTGATATTAATTGGGCAGGATTTTATTTATATAAAGGTGGAGAATTAGTTTTGGGACCATTTCAGGGGAAACCAGCCTGTGTCCGTATTGCTTTAGGAAAGGGAGTCTGTGGTACTGTAGCAAAGACAAGAAAAATACAGGTGGTGGAGGATGTGAATGAATTTCCAGGTCATATTGCTTGTGATGCTGCATCCCAATCGGAAATTGTTCTACCCATTATAAAGGATGATAAATTGATAGGTGTTTTAGATATTGACAGCCCTGTTAAAGCCAGATTCGATAAACAGGATGCTGAAGGATTAAGTAGTTTTGTAAATATTCTAAATCAGTATATTGACTGACCAGAACAGTTTGACTAATTGAACATAGAGATTAGCAGGTGTGATTGGAAAGACATTTTAACGGGTTACTGAAGAATTAGTAATATTTTTCAATAAAGTTTTAAAAATGGACCTGACATATTTCTCCATGTGCGCTATAATCATCTCATAAATTAGCAAAGGAGTTGATTAAGGATGAAAAAGAGCATTAATATAATTTTTAACATCGTTATCCCAACATTACTTGCATATGGAGTTTTCTTCTTACTATATAGTATATTTCAACAATATTTTTATGAATATAGGTGGCTTGCAGCAATACCATTTGCAATTGTAACAGGTTATATAATCATAGAAAATAAAAAAGAATGGATAACAATAAAACAGCAGAGTTAGATGACAAGGGGGAAGGGAAAGGATGAGGTTAAATCTTATCCCTTATCCCTAAATCCTTTACATATAGGAAAGAAAGTATGGAAGCAGGTTAGGAGTTATGAAATATGTAATAATAAGCCTTATAGTATGTATTACAATTGTAGCCATTGCTGCAATAATAGGTATTATGAAAAGAAAATAGTATGTATTATAGATAGCAAAAAACAGGCAAAGTGCTGCCTGTTTTTTAATCTTAAACTAATGTTTCTATTGCTTTCTCCAATTCTTCCTGTCGGGGGATAGTGTAAACCTGGGCAGTTACATATCCAGATGCGTGACCCGCAAGTTGAGCAACTACAGAAATATCAACCCCGTTTTTTAGTAAGGTTCTGCAAAAATAGTGTCTGAAGGAATGGATAGTTACATCAGATATTCCGATTTGCTCACAGTACTTTTTAAAAATCTTCCAGATTCCTGACCTGGTGTAAGGAGTCTTGCGCTCAGAAATAAACAGGTTATCATGTTCTGTTTTAATATTCCTTCGTATTTCCATCCAGTTGTTAATTGCATCCCGAACGTCTTTATGCAGAGGTATATAGCGTACTTTATTTAATTTGCCAACAACTTTTAATGTTCCCTTTCTATCGCTTATATCAAAATCGGTTAAGCGGATATTTATAAGTTCGAAATTTCTAACTCCGCACCTGGTAAAAATCTCATACATGGCAATATGGGATTTATTGCCACAGCGGTATATATGACGACGAAGAGCACGGTAAGTCTGTTCGTCCAAAGACTTAGGTGCAGCAGGCGATTGCATCTTTATTTTTTTAATTGCTTTGACAGGATTATTTTTTATATATTTCTCTCCCTCTAAAAATTCAAAGTAACTCTTCAGGCTGGCCAATCTTAAATTAATAGTTGTTTCCTTCAAATGTCTTGTCCCTTGCAGATATGAACGCATATCCCTGATATCAATTTCAGTCACTATAGAAGGGTTAAAGTCTATACCATTGGTTTCTTCAAACCATTTGGCAAATACCTGTATGTGTTCAATATAAGTTTTGATTGTAGAATCAGACTTGTCTATGCTCATTAGATAAGCAGTAAATTCATCAAGATACAGTTTGCTTTCAGTTAATTCCTTATTATCTCTCATAACCAACATCCTTCCATATAATTTTTAGCACTATAAAATATATTGGATAGAGGTTTCAAGTTAGCGTTAAAGTTTTGTTTCCAATTTTACAGGAGATAATGGGCGATTATTGGGGAGTTTTTATTTAGTTTTAAGGGAAATTGGAAAAAGAACTTATATTTTGTTAACAAGTTTTGTTGAAAGCATATTAGCATTGTGGCTAGCAAAAGATTACGGTTAGCAAAGGATTTAATTTTTTAATTTCTGCAAATGCGACATATCCTCGTCAAGACTTGGGCAGTTATTCTGTTGAAGAAACTCATACAGGTCATTAATTAAATCATCTATGTTTCTGTAATAATAATCTTGAAACATATTGACAGGAACATCTTCATTATCTTCTATGTAAAGATTGAGTCTGTAGAATACTTCTAAATGGTCATCATAGCCTTTATCAATATTCACATAGTTGAGCGTAAAAGTTTCTAAGATAGTAAAATTGCCGAAGATGGTTACATTTCTCATCATTATCACTCCATTTGATGTATTATTTTGAATGCATTATACAGAGTAATATAAAAAAAGCAAGTTTTAAAACTGATTTTTATAACAAACTTGCTTTGTCAAATCTATTGTATTAATTTAATAATAATGGAATTATTTCTTTATTATAGATTACGGTAAGTTCTTTAATAATTTTTTTCTTCCTATATTGTACGGTCCTTTCCGTTACACCACAAATATAAGCGATTCTTTTTAAGGACCATCTGCTGTCTGTAAAATCACCATAAGAAATACCGTATTTCATGAGGTGGTTGACCATAATCAGAGTATCAATTTTGTCCTTATCCTTTAAATAATTATCTATTATCCTGCGAATCAACGTACGGGTTTCTTTCGTGATATAATAATTATCCATGCTATCGTCTCCTAGACCAGGTTTATATTTAATATCTGAAAAATCTGCTGGCATTGTACGGTTAAAAGATTTTATTGCTCTGTCTAAATGTGCTTTGTGTTTAATGGCCATTTTTATGTAAGTTCTTAATTGCTTAAAGTCTTTTACCTTATTAACATCAAGTTTGTCTTTGAGAGTGTAAAATACATGGTAATAGGTTTCTTCAATGATTTCCTCAATAAAATTTTGTTCTTCTATTGATTTATAAATATATCTATCAGTGTTTTTGAAAAACGGGTAGATGCTGCATTCTTTTAATCCCTTGTAAACGGTTAAAAAGGTTTTAATAATGCAGTCTGGGTTTTGCTTCTCTAAATCGGAAAAAAAGTCATGGAAACTTGAGTATTGTTCATAGCCATTTTGTTTATAAAATCTGTATATGTTTTTTAAATGAGTTTTTGCAAAATATCTGCTTTCGGGAGTTTGATATTTACTTGGAGGTAGCACACGTATCAGTGCACCTTTAGGGATATTTATGCTATTTTGGATTTTAACTGCTAAGAACTTTGATTTATCGATATTGTTGCTATTAAAGTTTGCTTTACTCATTAAAATGCATCTCCTTTACATTGAAGTTGATGCATTTTAATAAGAATTTCTTTTGTTTTCAAATTATTGCATAACTTTTTTTATTATAAAATTAGAATTACTTGAATCAGTACTCTATTGTTTAGAACCCAATTATGCAAAAGGTTGTTGTCTGCCGTTTCGGATATATAAGATAAATAGTTGTATAAAATATTTACAGGCTGTAAGTTTCTTAATAGTATTTGTTTAGGATATATACTTTTGTAAATATCAGATATTTAGCATTTTACCTTCTACATAATACTAATAGCCACTTCAATCAAAAAATACGAAAAGACTTTACAAAGTTTTGAATAAATCTACATATATATCGTCAACGGGCAATAAAAACAGGCGCAGGGCTAATCCCCTACACCTGCGGTATAAATTTTTTACTATTAAATAACAGTTGCCTATCCAGCAGCAACTCTGATTTAATCATATTCATAACATAAATGTTATACGGTTTTCTATTTTTCAAAACATCTACTATATGAGCGCGGGTGTCTTTATCTCCAGTAAAATCACCAAAGTCTTTTGTCCCGTTGGGATATTGAATAAAAGAGATTTTATTAAAACCAGCATCAGTAAGTTTATAATAGGCCTTGATATTTCCTTCAACCCCTGAGTAATCCTGGTCGTAACCGAGAATTATTTCTGCATCAGGGAAGTACTTTTTGAGAAGTTCTATTTGTTCGTCTGATAAACTGCAGCCCATACTGCTTACTACTGCTGTAGAATTGAGATTATAGGAATAAAGTTTTACTGCATCCTTTAATCCTTCTACAATAACAACTCTTGTAACTTCTTTATAATTTTTCTCTACATATCTATTAAGCAGGTAAAGGTGTTCTGATTTATTAAAACCACAACTGTTGAGAATCTTTTTATTTATTTTCTTCCACATTTGGGCATTGTGCCTGTCTTCCAGAGTAGGTTCAGGATAGAGCCTGGCATCGGAATACCTTTCATAGAGAGATATTTTATGCACTGCTTCCCAATAAACTTTAAACAGGTAATCTTCTTTTAAGAATTCTGAACGGCTGCTGTTATCATCAATAATACTTCTCGCTTGAATACCTGCAAGTTCTCCATCAGCATCAAATATAGGAAAACATATTCGGTACCGCATTGAATTAGTTTGGCAGTCTTTTGTAACGTTTTCTCCAAGGTAGAAGATATCTAGTTCTTCAAGAATATCTTCTCTAAATCCTTTTTCTAAAAGATAGTCATACTTTTTAATGCCGTTTCTTATAAGAATATGGTTTTTAATGCAAATAATTTTTTTCTCTTCATTTTCTCTTTTAAGAATTTCATCTAATTCTTTTTTAAGTTCGGAAATTTCTCTGTTCAAATCTGCTGTGGTCTCTTCACTCTGGGACGCTTCAATTAGTTTTTTTAATTCTTCTATCCTGTTTTTAATACTTTTCTTTCTACTGCTGCTCCTTACTATGCCTGCTTGGAGTTTTTCAATTTCAGGGAGGTTGTCTTTATAGTTTTTGATTGAAACATCAAAAATTGTGTTTATAATATCAGGGTATCTTTGCTTATGGGTAATCTGAATTAAGCCTATTACATCAAGATTATTAGAAAGGTTAGCCCTGCATTTATTTTTATAGCAGCCAATCATCATGTTATCAGGATTTACATAAAAACTATCATGTCCGCATAGTGGGCAGTAGGTAATAATGAACTCGGTTTCATATTCACTGTTGTTTTTACTTGTTGGCTTAATCTTGTACCCGTTAGTTATGAAACGGAAGTGGTTTAAAATAAGCAGCATCCTGTTTAGATTTACCGACTTTTTTATGAATTCAGCCTTAAAAGGTACAATGTATAAGTTTAAGGCAAAATTTAATATATCCTGAAGGGTAATATCATTATTTATCAGTCTTTTTATATGAATATAAAGTCCTTTCTCTAACATAAATTCCTGGTCATAATAATTTTTAACCAGATTATAGTGCTTTAAGTAATTTGTATTTCCATGCTTTATGAAGTGGTCTACAGCATAAGGAAGAATAGAGGTTATAGTAAATTTTGTATTAAAATGTTCGTTATAGAGTTTTAGCATATCTTCATAGACTTCCTTGGTTTTTAAGTTTAGTCTGAAAGTAAACATAGCATTCAACCCTTTCAAATAAATTTTGAAAGGATTTTAACTATAATAATGGCAATATGCAAATTATGACCGTAAGCGCTTAATTTTAGGGTGCCTTGTATGAATCATTACGGCACCAGGAGGGTAGTTCAGGTGACCACGGTAGATAAGGTGTCAGAGATTCATGCGTCAATTCCTTTAAGCTTGGTAAATTTGTCAGTAGATGCACCAAATACATATATGGATTAAGTTGATTTGCTTTGGCAGTTTCTATCATGCTGTAGACAATAGCACTGGCCTTGGCTCCGCGAGTTGTGTCGGCAAACAGCCAGTTCTTCCTGCCTGTGACATACGGACGAATGGCATTTTCGGCTCGATTGTTGGAAAGCTCGATTCGTCCATCCAACAGGAAACGATTCAATGATTCCTTTTGATTCAATGCATATGTGATCGCTTTCCCCAGATTGGAGTTTGGCAGCGGATTTAGTTGTTGCACCCATTCCCAGAACTCATCAAGAAGGGGTTTCATATTTTTAAGTCGTTCTTCATACCGCCTTTCAGCGGATAGTTCCTCCCATTTCTTGTCCATGGCAAACAGACGGTTACAATAATCATATCCGATAGCCGCCTTGGAAGTCTTAGTGTCAGCCCCCTGGGGAATTGCTTCTTCGAATTTGCGTTGTAAATGAGCCCAACATCCACAATGTATAACATCAGGCACTGCATTGTAGCCACTATAGCCATCTGTCTGAAGGTAACCCGAAAAACCCTCAAGAAATCTTCGGGCATGCTGGCCGGATCGTGTCGGTTGGTATTCAAATAAAACAGCCGGGGTTGGACTTCGCCCGGAAGTGTAGACCCACATCCGCGATTCTGTCGTTGCTTTCCGTCCCGGTTCTTTTAATACCTGCAGTACAGTTTCGTCTGCATGAATCAGGGGTTCGGAAATCAAGTGCTTATGAATGGCATTGTACATTGGTTCAAGCCATTCATGGCTTGGACGTATGATCCAGTTTGCCAGGGTGGCTCTGGAAAGTGTCACCCCCTGATTTGCCCAGTCTTTCTCCTGCCGGTATAAAGGCATTCCGTTGGCATATTTCTGATACATAACATAAGCAACTGTTGAGGCAGAAGCAAGGCTGCGTTTCATGACCGGGGCTGGAACCGGCGCTTTGACAATGTTGGCATCTCCGGTTTCCTTCTCGCAGACGGTACACACATAATTAAAACGAATGTATCTCAATACTCTTACTTGGGCAGGGATAATCTCAAGTTCATCCCTGACATGCTCCTTGCCCAGATATCTAAGGTCAGCCTGGCAAATACCGCAAGAGCGCTTGTCCTCGTCAAGGTCACAAACAACCTCCACTACAGGAACTGTCTGTGCCAGTTCTTCCTTTGTTCTTTTAGGTTTTCTGGTATGGGCAGCCACAATTGTCTGTACGGTAGGTTCTTCTGCTTTGTTGTTCGCTTCGACCTCTGCTTCGTTGAAAAGTGAGATTTGATCGTTGTCTTCTCCTAAAACATAACGACGCTTTTCGCTGGATTGGCCGTATAGAGCTTTTTGGGATTTGATAAGAAGCTCTGTAAGCTGGTTGATACGGATTTGCTGGTTTTCCACTATTTTTTCCAGAGTGGAAACATATTCAATTTGTTCTGGCGTAAGCCCTGTAAAATTTATCTTTTGCATAAGATAATTGTACCATATTTCACCTGAAAAATCCAGCTTAAATGCTGTAAAATCAATACTTTTACGCACTTTTTTATCAGTAGATTTCGCCTGTTCTTGCTTTTCGTATTGCTTTGGGTTGATCTATCGTCAGACCCTCCATCAGCCACCGGAATTCCTGCTGGGTAAGCCGTCTTGCTTGCTCCGGTGTACGGGGCCATTTAAAGTTCCCATTCTCAAGACGCTTATATAGCAGTACAAAACCGTCTCCTTCCCAGAAGAGAGCTTTGAGACGATCACGACGTCTCCCACAGAAGAGGAACAGGCTCGGAGAAAAGGGATCCATGCCAAATGTCTCTTTGATAATAGCCGCTAATCCATCAATTGACTTTCTCATGTCTGAGTACCCGCAGACAATGTAGATATCTTCTGCCCTTGTAATATCGCCTAACATATGCTTTTCAATGCCGACAGAACTGCCTCGATGGTTTCTCTGGAAGTTCCGTCATGTATATCAACACAAAAAGAAGGCAAGTGGATTGTGACTGCTGCAGATACCTTTGTCTGGTGAAATGGTACTGGGACAATTTCTTGTTCCGGTTTCTGAGGTACAAGTGATCCGGTCTCACACGCCAAGGTGCGGATTCTTCGCAGCCAGTAGTAGTACGATTTAATTTTTACATTGTTCTGGCTGCACCAACTGACAACTGTCATTCCACTGGTTTGGCAGGCTTGGATAATCTTGCTCCACTGCTTGAGTCGGAATTCAGTTTTGGCATTTGTGATTTTATCCATATTGAGATAGCCTCCTTAGAGATTCTAGACTTTTTAGTCAGAGTCGAAAAACTCGAAAAAGTCTAAAGACTTTTGGATGGATTATCTCATATGGACGGATAAACTTCTATGCGCACTTATATTAAGCGCTTACTTATGACCCAAACTTTTTTATTATTTTAAAATCTGCTTTTAAGTTTGTAGAAATGTAGTTTTATGTAATTGTCCCATCATGAGGCAAAGAGTTCTTGTTGGCCGTTTCAGATATATAAAAGTTATTATTCAAAATACGTTATTTGTCAAATATATGCAAACTTTAATTTTTTTATGGCTAGGGATATATAATTTTATAAGTTTGTAGTTAAAGATATATTTTCTGTTTATGGTTCAGACATATACAAATTTTTCTTTCTATATACTAATAGCCACATCAAATGAAAAACACGAAAAGATTTATAAAATCTTTTTAATAAATTTATATATTGCTGCCTTTTTCTGGGCTATTATTGATGTTTTAAGGCATATCTTATACTGCAAGTATTCTGATAAATTGATGTTATCAATCATAAAAAAACATGTAGAAATTTGATTTTTTCAATTCCATATGTAGAATATCAATAAGATTATTTTAAAACATGAGATTATTCTGGAGAACATTAAACTTAATGAGATTATTAACTTTATCCAGGATTGGATTGTAGACGTAAAATATTACATTTTTATTACAATTTCAAAAAAATAGCCTATAATACGAAGCCTTCAAAAAACACCTGTTATACTAAAAACAGAAAGTAAAAATTCAGCAAACAGTCGGCCGCTGTTAGCATATAAAAGAAAAGGAGTTGGTTCTTATGATAAAAGTAGTTAATGAATTTGGTGATTTGGTGGCAGTGGTTAAATACAATAACGACCTTGATTTCTGGGATGGCAGAAACTTTAGTTGTGGCAGTACTGGACGCCATCTTGGCATTACTAAATTAAAAGATGGCAGATATGTATTAATACATGGTACAGACTGGCAAGGCGAAAGAGATTATGCAGAGGTTGTAACAGACGAGGAAGCATTGAATGCCATTATTTCAACAGGTCATACAAAGTTATTGGAAAAGAAAAAGTTTGAGCCACTTAGAAAATTATATGAAGAGAAGTATTTAAATCAGGAAGTTGAAGAAGACGATTAATAAGCCGAGAACTTTCTCGGCTTATTACACTTAATGCTAAATTCTTAGATAATACTATTTGAAAAAAAGCAAGAAAATTAATTTTGTTTTGCCAACTCTATAAGCGCCTGACTATTTTCATTGATTATAGCGTCCACAAGACTTACGATTTCTTTTTTGGTTTTTTCATTAATAGATATTACCTCGCTATATATGATTTTGATTAAATTACACCACAAAAATATATGTATAAAATTTAACTATATAGAGTTCTTGACTATCGCTCTTTGTAGTATTGTGTCAGCAATAGCATTAAAAAGAATATATAAAGAAAGTTTTGTTGCCAAATTTTATGGAAAGATTATGCAAATTGTCTTATAATTTTTATGTGTGAATGATACAAAAAACGGTGGTAATAAAATGAGTCTAGGCAAAGTGAAAATATTTCCAGCGTTTTTGCAGAGATAGAAATTGAAAAAGTTATGATTATTTTAAAGGAGAACAAGAGGTTATGGATAATGTTACTCTAAAGCAACTTTATGATAAAGTATGCAAGAAAAAATACGGATGTGAGTATTTTAAGATGGATTTACATATACATACTCCTGCATCTAAATGCTATAAAAAGAGATTTTCAACTAATGAAGAAGAATATATCGAAATACTTGATGAAGCCTACGAAAGCGGAATTAGTATTATTGCAATAACTGACCATAATACTGTTAAGGGATATTATGAGATGATGGATTATATAAATAATGATAAACAAAAATATAGTAAGTATGCAGGAATGCTTATATTGCCAGGTATTGAAATTTCGTGTTTTGGCAAGCATATTTTAGCCATTTTTCCTCCTGACAAGAAGCAAAATGAGTTGAATACATTTCTATATAACATAGGTATAGATATAAATGAACAAGGGGAAGAGGATGCTGATGCATATAAAGTAACCCCTATAGAGTTAATGAAAAGGATAAATGAAATAGGTGGCATAACTATTTTAGCACATGCAGATTCTTCAAATGGCATGTTAGAAAAACTTCTTCACAATGACAAGAGTGAAAACGACTCTTGGATACATAAAGGGAAAAGCCTGGCATCTATAATAAAATCTGAACATCTTTACGGAATTAGTTTGAATGACAAGAATTTGAAAGATAAACTTTTAAAAGATATTCTTAACAACAAAGAATACAGAAGGGAAAAAAGTATTGCTGTAATATATTGTTCGGACAGTCATGGAACCCGAGATACAGAAGGCAATTACAAAGCCGATGGAAGACCTATAGGTGAGAGATATTCATATATAAAGTTATCTGAGTTATCATTTCACGGATTAAAGATTGCATTATTAGACCCAGAGGTAAGAATATATGATGAGATACCAGGAAGCAATTACCCATATATAGAGGGAGTTGCTATAAAAGGTGGATACTTGGAAGACCCTAAAAATCCTGATAGATTTCAGTTTTTTAGATTTAACAAAGCACTAAACTGTGTGATTGGAGCACGAGGAACTGGTAAATCAACATTATTGGATATAGTTCAATATACACTCTTCCCAGAAATAACTGATGATGAGGTTACGTTGAAATTCGATACTACCGTTGTTTTCCTAAACTATTTTGGTGATGTATATGCTTTTATTTGTGAACCTAAAATTGAGTTTGACGATTATACTAATGAATCAATAAATGTAAGGAAGAAACCTAGTATCTATAAGTTGAGTAAAAATGGTAAATTTTATAGTAGTAGAAAAAGTAAAGAAATCTATAAAGAATTGCAAAATTTTTCATCAGTTGCTTATAAACAACGTGCTATATTAAATTATGCTCAAGACAAAAGAGGTCCCATAGAAGTAATAAATAACCTTTTACTTATTAGTGATACAGAGAAGTACAGTATTTTACTGAAAAAAATAAAACAGAATTATGAATCTATAGAAAGTGTACTTAGAAATCAAGGCAGAGTTGAATGGAATGATTATATTAAAAGAAAACATATTGTTGAGGAAGATATGCAGGAAATAACACGTCCATTTATTGAAATACTTGAAAATAGTAAAGAAATATTTAACTTGATAGTACTTACGCAAAAGTAACATAAACAAGTCATATCAGCACTTTGAAAACAGAATATAGCTTAAAAGGTTGTTGCATTGAGGTTTCCATATATTACAGCTATTCACCAGTTTTCGAATTATGCTATTCTTTTGGCAGGGGTTCCATGAGGTCTACCAAAAATTGCATTTCCGACATAACCGTTGCCAAGCACGGCATTCACGATATTATTACTGAACTGGTGAGAAAGTTCAATTTGGATAAGTTTTTGTTCCCTGAGAAGTATACACTGGTCTTCGTTGCAGCATGTATGGGTATAATCCTGTTTAATAATCCTACAGCAACATATATTGCGCAGAAGCTGTACTGGGTATCCCATGATGCCATAACAAGGCTGCTGCCGTTGCTTTCTATTAATAACACAAATATCATGATCCTGTTCATCCAGGCAATACAGTCACAAACGGCTGGTCTTGGATATTTGATCATCGATGATGTGATTATCAGGAAGCCTTTCGGCAAGAGCATTTTCCCGACATCTTATGTATACGATCACACAAATAATCGGTATGTCTGGGGAATGCACATTGTAGTCCTTCTATGGTCTAATGGTTGGATTAAAATCCCCGTGGCGTTTCGGATATGGAAACCGGAAGAAAAGTGTGAAGAATATCATACCAAGGTTGAACTAGCCATACGTATGATATCCTTCGCCCACAAATTTGGTTTGGCTGCCGAATACGTCACATTCGACACCTGGTATTCCTGTAAAGAGCTCCTGCAAAAGCTCTCAGAGTGCGGTTACCACTATGTCTGCATGATAAAGAATAACCGCAAAGTGCTGTACAACAACAGGGTTAACTTTAACGTTAAGACCATAAGCCTGCTGTTTAGCAAGAAACAGTACAGGTACTACCCCGGTACAGGCTTCTACATCAAGGCTTTATCGGTAATCTTACCTGGTGTGGGTAACACCATGATGGCAATAGTCAAAAACGGCTATAACGCATCTATCCAAAACACCAGATTTATCATTACTGACTTGCCCGGTGTAGCTGCTCAAGACATCCTCAAGAAATACCTTTGCCGTTGGGACATTGAAGTATTCTTCAGAGACATCAAGCAGTTTCTGAACTTTGAAAAAGTTCAAGTCCGGTCTATTAGAAAACTTGAGGGTCACTTCTCCTTGGTGTTCATAACTTCTGTATTCGTGCAGATTTTGCAGATACAGAATAATTTGAATACCATGGGTGAAACCATCAGCTTCCTGCAGGACATTGTCCAGGTTAAAGTCAACGGTATTGTGTACATTATTAATGTAACATCCAAAGACCGGACAGGTAAAGAGGTAAATACTGTCTCAAATCCTCTCGCAACAACCATTTGGGACAAATTAAGTGCGTGAAATCTTTATTTTTCAAGGATCATTTTGTTTTGCGTAAGTACTGTAACTTGAGACAGAATATAATTAATAAAGTAAATAAAATTCTAGATGGACATGTAAGATTAAGGCTTGAGAAAGATTTCACTGAAAAAGATAAAAAGAGAATTATTGATGATACTGTAAATCAATGCAGGAGGAATTTTAATATAGTATACGAAAAACAAATTCTTTTGAAAAAATGGCTAACACAAGTAGTTAGGAAAGTTAAATTAGAAAATGGAGAGTGGCTTTTCCCAGTATATGTTTTGTATAATAGGTCCAATGAATTGGCTAAATGCTATGGACTTGAAGAAAGTGATGCTGAACAGTTAATCAAATGGATAAGGCCAGTATTAGATAAATGGATTTTTACAATTTTCCCAGAGGATAAAATTGAATATGAATACAATGTAAATACAGGAATAAGTAAAAAGCAGAGATTTCTGCCAAGAAAATTGCTTTCAATGGGTCAAAAATCAGTGGCTATGTTACTCATGATTGTTACCGCTGCACATGATTTGGGTGATAATAGACCTTTAATTATAGACCAACCAGAAGATGACTTGGACAACATTTATATTTACTCAAGTTTGGTAAAAGAGTTTAGAAAAATAAAAAATAGCAGACAGTTAATTTTTGCTACACATAACCCAAATATTCCGATATCAGGAGATGCAGAGAATATAATTATCCTTGAATCTACTGGTGAAAATGGTTATGTTAGTTGCTCAGGTTCTATTGATAAAGTTGGAATAAGCGAAAAAGTACTAAATATACTTGAGGGGGGTAGACAAGCACTGGACATAAGAAATATGAAATATCCTCCATTTTACTGATTATAAAACTTGATACCAGTATGTAGCCCTCTTTATATTATGTGAGATTTAAAAATAGGAATTTTATAATGCTAAGGAGGGCTTATTATATGCTTATAAAACCGGAAGAAATTTATTCGAAGTTCAATGAGGAAAATATTCAAATTATAATTTCTAAGAGATTACTATTCACATTGCTGCAGCAGGTAGATAGACTTCGTGAAATATTAGGTAATGAAGAAGAGATAGTCAATAACTTTGCAATATATGAATATATAGGCAATGCCGAGATGTTAATGGTTAAACTGTATATTCTTATAGCCGAACCTTACAATAAAAAAGAAGTTATTATTGAAACAAGTATTGCAGAATTCCTGGTCTTAAGGGATTTGGTGTTTTGCAATTATTTATTACCGCATCTGAGAGAAGAATTGCGGCCTTCCATCCGCAAGACATACAAGGATTTTTATGATTATATTGAGAGCATTTTAAAAATGTTAGAACGGGATGAAGAAAAGGCATACTGGGATTATATTAAGAATTACAGAATAAAAGGTTGCATTCTTCATTAGGTAATAGGTAAAAGGCATTAGCAGGAAATAAATTCTGCTGATGCTTTTTTCTTATAGGAAATTTTATTACTAAAAAGTCAACCTTTAAAATTCGTAAAATTTTTTTTTACAAACCGTATCTTTTTTTACACTTTTGGTGTATAATAAAGTAGGAGGTGTAAAAAATGTGTATGGAATTATTATTTGAAAATAGAAAACTAATTGGCAAAAATATATTGAGTATCATTAAAGACAACGGATATACGAAGTCTTCCTTCTCAAGACTTACCAATATTTCAAGACCTACTTTAGATAAATTAATCAAAGGAGAAGTCGACAGCCTTGCGACATTTAAAACTCATGTTCGAAAAATCTTGGAAACACAGGGCATGGATGGAGAACAACTACTTAACTATGTTCCAAAGTATAATGCAAAAAAGGAACTTGTTTTTGCTCTATCTGACAATGCTCCAGAGAATCATGCCCTGAACCCTAATGCTCAAGAGATGTTTGGTATTTTAGAGGATATAGTTCATATGTGCGAACTGTATTACAATTAAGAAGGTGCAGATTATGTCGGAATTAATAACGAGTAATAATCTTGAGCAGGTTATTGAAAAAAATAACCTGATTAAAGATGATATATTAAGATTAACAAATGATTTTACAGTCAGATTTAATAAGTCGAGGGTAACGGGACAGGATAAACTGTCTTTTTCAGTATTAAAAGAGAAGCATTTAATCCAGATTCCCATTGATGATGAGTATTGGGGCGGGGCTATTATTACAAAGGGAAATATTAAAATACCAGTTATCAATACAGCCCAGCCCCGTGTCTATCAATATTTTGTGGCATGGCATGAAATATATCATTTGTTCTATGACCTCAGTTTAAGGGATGAGACCCATAACATTGCCGTTGATATGGATTTAAATGAAAGAAAAGCAGATTATTTTGCTGCAAAAATGATTTTTGGCAATGTGTACGATTACTACTATTCATTAGATGATGAAGATTTTATCGACAGAGTCATAAAATGCATGGATGTATATAAGGCACCATATAAGGCAGTACTGATAGAACTGTTTGAAGAAGCCGTTACAAAATATAATGATTTGGATTTAAAAGAAAAAATTCTTGAGCATTTTGATAATAAACCTGAGAACTTAGTGCAAAAATTTATAGATTTGGAATTGGATGCAGAGTTAGTGAAACCCTCATATGTTGTAAGTTTAGGTGGTTTGGAGAAGAAAATACAAAGTGTTATGAAAGAAAACCCAGATGTCTCCCATCATAAAGATAATTATCAGTTTCTGCTCACGCTAAAGAATAAAATTAAAAAAGGAGTGGAGGGACTTGCCAAATGAAAGGAGAAGGCATAAAAGAATTAAAAAAATACCTTTCCACGGGCATGTCTCTCAAAGTTTGCATCCTGGATAATAACTCTGTTGAATTTTTAACATGGGTACGCAAGAGCGTCAGCCCTGAAAAGATATTTAGCCAGTATGATATGATTCTTATCCCCAAATGGGTATGGGTTGAGGTCTGTGATAGTGATAATAGAAAAAGTTACATAAATGATTTAAAACATTATTCGAAGGTCCAAATTATAGATGAAGTTGATTATTTAACATTGGTGGATTACAAAGAAGCAGAATTATACTATCTGTTTTTGCATTGCTGCTACAATGTGAGCAGGCTTGTTAGTTTTATCAAGAAAAACATCTTAAAAAATAGGCCTATAGAGGATTTAGACCCTTATGAGGAATGGCTTAGCGTGTTTTATGAAGAGGGACTAGACCAAAGAAAACTTTCAAACGGAAGAATTCAGAAGAAGAATGCAGGAGAGATATCTATTGCCGTTTTAAGTTATATCCTTTCCTATTATTACAGTGGAAGCATTGATATTATAACTATCTTCAGCAGTGACAGGGATACCTATGAATTTGTTTCTAAGGCTAAAGAAATGCTTTATAGAGATGAGCGATTTAAAGACAGGAGCAATACTTCCATAACTTTCAAATCGAATGACTTTTTGATTTATGAATGGACAAGGCTTGGGTATATAAACGAAGAAAATATTGATGCTTTTGTGGACAGTTACAGGCAGACGAGGAGAATAAAATTTACGAGAAAAAAACAGGATAATTCAATTGAGGAGCAAGACAAATTGATAGATAATGCAGCATTTTTAGAAATGTTAAAGGACAGCACGATACATTTAATTTTTTGAATATACTGAACTATAGTAAAAAAGGTTTTAGTAGATTTTAAGCCTACCAAAACCTTTTTCTTATTTTTTAATATTTCTTATCCTTTTTAAAGTATGATTGGACTTTTATGGTAAAAGAAAGAAGCATAATAAGGAATATGCCTTGTAGGGAGCCTGCAATAAAGCGGATAAACATATTTTCTGCAATAATGGTAAATGGCAACAAAAACATGCTCATGAGTATTACCAATTTTATAGTCAAAAAAACACTATACCTCATAAAATGCCTCCTTATGTTGGTTGCACAGAATTTTATCCGACTACTGCATATTATTTCAAGTCAGATTTTACGTTTAAAATAAAGTCGGTCCATGATATAATGGGAATAGGTTTAAGGGAAATGGACTAAGTGCCATTGACACAGTCACCAATAGAGGTGTCCAACTGATGTCAATGGCATTTTTGTTTTTCAGGGAATAGACGAATAAGGGAAAAGGGATAAGAGTTTTATTATAAAAAAGGTTTTAGAGGCAAGGGGTAAGGGACTTAAGGAAGTGGTGGATGAATTACATTGCAATATCATTCTCCTTTGTTCCGTAATCCTTTATACTTAATTCCTAACTCAGGAGGTATCTGCATGGCTAAACGGAAAATAGATTGGGATGAAAATAAATTAAAAAAATGGATACAGGAAGGAAGAGGACAGGGGGAAGGCAAGGATTACAAGCCCTGGCTTACTGTAACTGATTTTTCATCAAGGGGGAGGTGTAGCCGTCTTAAAGGCATCAAAACCGGGAGGATTCATCATTTTATGGCGGATATTGAGACATGGTACTTTTACCTTTTAGAATTTGACGAAGGAAACAAAATAACCGATATTCGGGAGTTTTATCCATTGCTGGACCTGGATGAGGTTGTTCATGATAAACAGGATTTCAGCAAGAATTTGTTTGTTGACAAGAAAACTGGCTGTCCATATGTTTTGACCACAACATTCCTAATTACCGTTAAGGTGAAAAATGGAAAAACCTCATATGCTGCCAGAAGTGTTAAATCTTCAAAAATGCTTGAGAGGAAAACAACGCTTGAAAAGTTGGAAATGGAACGCAAATACTGGCAAATAAAAGGCGTAGACTGGGCTATTGTGACTGAGAAAGACATAAACCGTGATAAAGCCAAAAACATAGAATGGGCACTTTCATCTATACATATGTTGCCT
Source organism: Clostridium thermosuccinogenes (assembly GCF_002896855.1). Lineage (NCBI taxonomy): Bacteria > Bacillati > Bacillota > Clostridia > Eubacteriales > Clostridiaceae > Clostridium > Clostridium thermosuccinogenes. Next base: position 668,939 of record NZ_CP021850.1, read on the forward strand.
GATACAGGACTTGCCGAGGAAGATATCATTGAACTTGGTTCAGCGCTTCAGTTCAGGCTTGTTAATAGTGCAAAACCTATTAGGAATATAATTGCTGATTTTGACTATGATTATGCTCTTGATACAGGGACAGGACTGTTCCTGTTCCGTTACCTGATTGCCATGAAAGCGATTAAGATTGATATGGAAACACCAATAGACTTAAATGCTCCAGCAAACAGTATTCAAATTGTTAGGGATATGGAGGAGGGAATGCGGAGTGCTGGCGGTTAATGTTCTAATTGAGTGGATAGGAACCAAGGAACAGGGAGTAAGCGTAATAGAACGGATTCTATGGTTAGATGAGATAAGTGATTTAACTTATGTCATTGATGTAAATGCCAATAAACTTCCTTATGCAAGGACAATAAGCGAGTACAAAGTAGCCTTGGATACAGAGGAAGCAATAATGCTTGATAAAGACCCGTTTTCAAGAGTTGTTGATGAGGTATTACTGTCAGAGAAGGCTAAAGCCATAAGGGACAGAGCGTGGGAGGCTATATCAAGTATAGTTATTTTAGAACCTGAAATTTATTATCCAAGGGAAAGGGCTAAACATGTAAAAACAGTTGCACAAAAATACGGACTTTCAGAGAAAGTAATTTATAAATATTTGAAACGGTATTGGATAAGAGGCAAGATAGTAAATGCACTGCTGCCTGACTATGACCGGTGTGGTGGCAGGGGGAAAGAAAGGAATTCCAAAGGCATAAAGCGCGGACGTCCAAGAAAGCATGCAGATATTGTCGGCGATGGTATTAATGTTGACGAAGAAATAAAGCGCATATTCAGAATTGCAATAAACAGGTTCTACTATAGTTCTGCCAAGCATTCTTTGACTATGACTTATGAACTGATGCTAAAGGAGTATTTTAACGATGGCCATAGAATGGTGGATGGGAAGAAAATACCCCTTCTGAAATCATCTTCTGAGATTCCTACTTTTGGACAGTTCCGTTACTTTTTTGAGAAAGAACGTAATATCAAACGGGAGGTTTCAACCCGTTACAGCCCGAAGAAATATGAACAGGAGTACCGTCCTGTGCTGGGAAGTTCAAGCACGGATGCCATAGGACCTGGTTCGGTATTCCAAATTGATGCAACTGTGGCTGATGTATATTTGGTTTCCCGTTTCAACAGGACACATATTATTGGCAGGCCTGTTTTATATATCGTCCAGGACTGCTTTTCTAAACTAATTGTAGGATTTTATGTAGGTCTTGAAGGGCCTTCATGGATTGGAGCAGCAATGGCTCTTGCAAACACTGTTGGAAACAAAGTCTCTTTTTGTAGTCAGTATGGTATAGATATTCAGGAAGAAGAGTGGCCTGTACATCATCTCCCTCAGGCAATTTTGGCAGACCGAGGGGAAATGCTTTCAGACAATGCAGAGAGTTTGATTATGAATCTTGGGATTACGGTAAAGAATACCCCGCCTTTCAGGGCTGACTGGAAGCCGTTAGTAGAAAGATATTTTAAATTGACCAATGAGCGTACAAAATCATTACTTCCTGGAGCGGTAAATACAGATTTTATGCAGCGAGGCGGGAGAGATTACAGGCTTGATGCGAAACTTGATTTAATGCAATTTACTGCCATTATTATAAAATGTGCGTTATTCCACAACAACCATTATCGTATTGACAATTACAACAAAGATGAAATGATGGTGGCAGACGAAGTGGAGCCTATTCCAAGAGAAATATGGAATTGGGGTATTGCTAACCGAATGGGAAAACTTCGGCATGTAGATGAGGAAGTCGTGAAACTTAACCTGATGCCGTCAGATGTCGGTGTGGTTACTGCAAAGGGGATACGGTTTAAGGGGTTATTCTATAGTTCTAAATCAAGCATGAAAGAGCAGTGGTTTGTAAAAGCCCGCAGCAGTGGAAGTTGGAAAGTGCCTGTATCCTATGACCCAAGGAACATGAATTACATATATATAAAGAAATCCGCTACCGAGTTTGAGAAATGCTACCTGCTGGAATATCAGATAGCCTTTAAGGGTAAGTACATCGAAGAAATTGAATACCTGATGGAGTGGGAAAAGATGCAAAAGGCTAAAGGTCTTGATGAAGGGCTGCAGGCTAAGGCTGATTTAATAACAGAAATAGAAACAATAGTAGAAGGGGCAAAAAGCAAAACAAATAAAGAACTTTTAGTATCAGCAGAAAGTGATGCGCAAAGGAAGAAAAACATACGGCAAAACAGGCAGGTTGAAAAGGAGATAAATCGGGAGATAGAGGCTTTTGAATTGGATAAGCAAATTAATAATAAGAATGCAGAGATAATCTCTCTTAATGAACTGGAAGAAGAGTTACCATCCAATCCTCTGGATTTATTGAGAAGAAAACAGAGGGAGGCGTTTGGGAAGGTTAGGGAATAAAGATTAAAGGGTGAAGGTAAAAGGTTAAGGTATAAAGTCAAAAGGCTAAAGGGTTAAGGTAAGTTTATTTTAGAGGTTGATAGTACAAAGGGGGGATTTTAAAACTATGGGAAAAGTGATAATACCCAATGGTGCGGAGGGGGAAGAGGCAGTCTACAGGGAGCAGGTAATAAGGGAATATGGAGGGAATCCTTTTATAGAGGCACTCCCGCCTATTTATGCTCCTGAAGAAGTGGTCGAAAAGTTGGCCGTTTATCCGCCGTACAGTGAAGAGGAGCGGAATCTCGATGCACACTACAGGATACATCTTACCCAAAAACTTTTTCAGTGCTTCCAGCCTCTACCCCAGCATTTAGATTTAGAAAGCAGGATTTCAAGAGTCATACGGCAGGGATACTTACCGAGGAACCCTATAAGTAAAGAATATGTAATAAGTTTAAAGGATGGATATAGGGCTGTACAGAATTGCGACATTAATGCCAATCAGCAGTTTAGGACAACTGCTTGTGGTTTTACTATCATTGGCGTATCAGGTATGGGGAAATCTGTATCAATTAATAGGGTTTTATCCATGTATCCGCAAGTAATTGTACATAGCAGGTATAAGGAACAGGGATTCAGTTTTTATCAATTAGTATGGTTAAAGTTGGACACCCCCTTTGATGGAAGCGTAAAAGGACTCTGTATTGATTTTTTTAACAAAGTAGACCAACTAATGGGGACAGACTTTTATAAGAAGGTTGCTAATTCAAGAAAGTCTGTTGATTATATGCTGACGCTTATGTGTCAGGTGGTAAGGAATACAGGGTTGGGCCTACTTATTATTGATGAAGTCCAGCATTTGTGCGGTGCAAGAGGCCTTGGTGACGAAAGGATGCTTAACTTTTTTGTAACTCTTGTCAACACTGCTGGAGTGCCCATAATTTTAATCGGGAATCCCAAGGCTATGTCAATTTTACAAAGTGAATTCCGACAAGCCAGGAGAGGTTCGGGCCAGGGGGATATGATATGGGAACGTTTGCAGAATGATGAAAACTTCGAAATACTGCTTAATTCCCTCTGGCAGTACCAGTGGACACGGAAGGAAAGTGTCCTTACAAAGAGCATGCAGGAATTGCTGTATGAAGAATCCCAGGGAATAATCGATATTATCTGTAAAATCATTGTTATGGCGCAAACTGTTGCCATTTCCACAGGAAAAGAGCAGGTCAATGAAAAACTAATACGGCAGGTGGCGAGAGAACATTTCCAATTGGTAAGGCCGATGCTTTTGGCATTGAAGTCTGAAAACATGAGGGAGATTGCTAAATATTCCGATATCTGCACGGCTGAAGTCGATTATGGTAAGTTGGTGAATCAGGAGAAACTGCCAGTAGAAATGCGGATGAGGATAAAGGCAATGAAAGAGCAAAAGGAAAAAAGGGAAAAGGAAAATAAGGCTTCAAAAATGGAGCAGGCTCTTGGCAAGTTAGTGGAACTTGGTATTGAAGTCTCAAAAGCCAGGAAAGCCGTTGAAGCAGTGCTTGAAACAGAAGGTCATAATATAGATGAAGGACAACTCGTTATAAAAGCAATTCAGGTTCTTTCAGGAAACACAACGGAAAAGAAGCCTAAAAAAGTGAAGACTACTCCGAAATCAGAAAATGACTTACGCTATATTGTGGAGGAAGGTAGAAATCAGGGGAAATCGGCATATGATGCGCTAAAGGACAAGGGATATATCAAAGGAGAGAGGAATGACACTTTGTTCAAGGCGGTGTAATTTAAATGATGCATTTTTTTCCAACCCCATATCCTGATGAAATCCTTTATAGTGTATTGGCACGCTATAGTGTTCGCTGTGGGATTACAAGTTATCAAACTATCATGGAGAGCATATTTGGAAAGTGTAGTTCCAGGGCTGTAATGGAAATGCCTTTTAATTTGAATTCGCTGGTATCTAACCTACCTGTGAATTGTCCTTATACTGCTGATGATTTGATTTATAATCATACTCTGTACCCATTCTTTACTGCATTTCTTCCAAAAGAACGGGCAGAAGAAGTAAAACAATTAATGCTGTCTGAAGGTGGAAGCAAAATTTATGGTAAAGCAGGTATTATCGGCAGTAGGATTCCACTAAACCAATATTTAAGATTTTGTCCCAAATGCTTCGAAGAAGAGCAGAAATTGTATGGTGAAGGATATTGGCACAGGTTGCATCAGATACCCTTTGTAATGGTGTGTCCTATACATAAAGCGATTCTTCATAATAGTACTGTTTTAGTGCGGGGTCATAATCCACAAGCCTATGTACCTGCTGACGCTGATAACTGCATTAATAATGAATTACTTTATTTCAAACCTGAAACGATAGAGAAGTTTGTACTCATTGCTCAAGATGCAAGATTATTGCTTGAGAACCGGTATCCATATAAGCCGTTTAAATGGTTTGCCAAACAGTATTTAGAACGGTTTAAGGAATTAGGATATGCTAATGTAAATGGTAAAGTGTATTGGGAACAAGTAAAAAGGGATTTTATAAATTTCTACGGACTTGAGTTTCTGAATGCTGTCTATTCAAATGTATGGGATAAGGAACAGGGAAGGTGGCTGAAGGAAGTTACGCACAGCGATGCGAAGGCAGTGTATCCAATTCGGCACCTGATGCTGGCAAGATTTTTAGGAATAGGAGTAGAAGAACTTTTTATAAAAGAGTTAAATTACAGACCTTTCGGAGAAGGACCTTGGGTATGTCTTAATCCTGCTGCTGACCACTTTCTTGAACCTGTAATAAAAGACGTAGAAATAAAGTATAGGCGTAGAAATAAGAACACTAATGGTTTTTTCAGATGTCCCTGCGGATATGAATATATGGAAACAGTTACAAGAGAACAAGGAGAAAGGGGTAAGGGGCGGCGCAGATTTGTCAGGGTTGTAGAGTATGGACATGTATGGAAGGCTAAGGCTCATGAATTGCATGAAAGTGGAGTAAGTATTCAGGAAATTGCAGTAAGACTTAATGCAGATATTAGTACTGTAAGAAAGTATATTTCTGAAAAAAGACAGGAAAAAAGCAAAAAGTTAGTAGAACGTAATAGTGTTGCTTCTGCGGAGTTTGAAGTAAAAAGACAGTATCACAGGGAAAAGTGGCTTCAGATAGTCAGGGAAAATCCAGACAAAGGCAGACTTGAATTACGGAGGCTGGGTAAATATACCTGTACCTGGTTATGCAGGAATGATAGGGAGTGGTGGGAGAAAAATACTCCTGCAAAGAAATACGTTCAGGCTTACAGTAATGTTGATTGGGAAATTAGGGACAAGGAAATCTTACAGCATGTTAAGCAAACTGTTCAGGAAATATTAGAAAGTGATGAAAAACCTCAGAGAATCAGCCTGCGGTTGATTAAAACTAAGTCAGGACTTAAGAGTTTCGATTTGCAACTAGATAAATTACCACTAACCAAGTCATTCATCAATTCTGTTATAGAGGCTCCTATGGAATTGCACAAGAGGCGTATACAATGGGCAATTGATAAACTTAATGAAGAAGGCAAGGCATTGACTGTTACTAATATTACTGCCATGACAGGTGTAGGTAATAGATATAGGAAGCAGGTTGTGGAAGAGATTAAGAGGGTGTTAGGGGAGTTGGGTGAAAGGTAGTAAGGTGTAAGAAAGTAGGTGCTTTTGCTGGTTATATAGTGTAAAATAAAGGTAAATAGTACAGATTAGTAGAATATTGTGAAGTAAGAAATTTAGAAATAAGAAATTTATATGATTGGCAGATAAGCAGGAATTTCTTTGTGAAATTGAAAGGAGTTTTGAAATTGAAATGTGCATATTGCGGAAAAGAAGCAAAAGGAACTAAAGAACATATTATTTCACGTGCAATTCTTAATTTATTTCCAGAATGCTATTTAACATTTGATGGTGCAAGACATGTGATTCACGAGGCAGACCCGGTGGTCAAAGATGTTTGTGAAGATTGCAATAAAAATAGAATCTCTTATATTGATAACTATGCAAAAGAATTTATTAGCCGATATTTTACGAGAAAATACAACGAAAATGATATAGTTGAAATCGAATATGATTATGTGATGATTCAAAAAATGCTGTTAAAATATGCATTTAATGATATGCGGTCTCATAAAGAAGATTGCTCATTTTATGACAAAGAAATGCTTTATTACCTTATGAACGCATGCGATAATGTCCCGAAGGAAAATGTGACAGTACTATGTGGATTGGCGATTAATGTGTCTCCTATGCCTGATGCAATGTTTGGAAATCTGAAATTGCGATGGTGCAAAGACCCCTTCTTTTATTCAAATAGTACAATAAGAAATATTGATTATGAAACGGGTCAGGTTTTTCTTAATGAAACTGTAGAAAAGGAGGAATTTCCTGATTTGAAATTTTCATATTTGTTTAGGTTTAATAGTGTACAGTTTTTGTTGTTGTGCTGGAATAAAAATTCGGAGAAAATCGAACAGAATAAGGTTGTTTTAAAGTGCCAATATCCATATTACTTAATGAATGCTAATGATAAAAAAGCAGTTATACCGCTATGTACAGATGAGTTAAATTATCATAAATTTGAACATATACATGTACGCTGGGATGGACTGTTTGAAGTGGGGTTAATGAGAAAATATGCGAGTGGTGGGACATATGGATATAAAGAATCATATGAAAAAGAATGGATAGAAGAAGAAAAAAGAATAAAAAAACATCCACGTTAAGAGTGTGTTGTATTATGGTTTCCTATATTTTGAGTAAGTAATTTCATTGATAAATTCCAATTTATAGTTGGGTTGGTTCGTAATATTCTTATAATGCAGCATAAAGAACTTAAATCACATTTCAATACATATAAACCAAGCAGAACTCTTCCCATTAGACTTTGCTTATATTTTTGGAAGGACATTATTTTCTTTTTGGAATAAGTTTATTTACTTTGGAACGACTTTATTTTCATTTAGGAACGACTTAAGAGTTATTTGATTCACAAAATAAAACAACAAAAAATAGCGCAGAAAATAAAATACATATGATAAAGTCGTTCCATGTTGTTAACATAAATCATATCAAAGCGTACTTATTCATATTTTTATAGTCTATAACTCTGAAACCCTGATAACATCTGTACCCTATAACCCTTATATTTCAAGGTTTACAGCACATTGAGGTCAGGGAAAGACTTTATTTTCATTTTAGAACAACTTATGACTTGTTTATTTAAAGCAAAATGATAACAAAACAGCGTAAATAATTAAACACGTACGATAAAGTCGTTCCGTATTGTTAACATAAAGCATAGTTAAGAGTATTTGCCTGCATTTTTATAGCCTGCAATCCTGAATTCCTGATATCATATATACCCTTAAATACTGGTATTCCAAGGCTTACAGCATTATGGTGTTAGAGAATGACTTTATTTACTTTTTAGAACAACATTATTTTCATTTTGGAACAACTTAAACTATTTTCTTTGCAAAACTTAAACCTTACCCCCTAAATCCTTAGTCCTATCTATGTGAATATAAAATAAACTCATTCCCTCCCCAACTCCGCAAACCCGCATGGTTGATGGATGGGATAAAATGGATGCAAATAAAGATGTTCTGAAAAATGGATGGTTAAATTGAATTAAATGGGAAAAATGGAAGGGATATTAGGAAATAAAGTCGTTCCATAGAAGAGGTTTTAAAGGGATAAGGATTAAGGGAAAAGGGATAATGACAGAAATATAAAATCCTTTGTAACCGGTATAATAACTGGATTACAAAGGATTGATTTGTTTTATTGGATAACATCCTTATCCCTTAAACCTATTCCCTTAACCCTGTTCCAACGGAACAACTTTATTTTCAGCGGAACGACTTTATTTGCAATGGAACGAGTTTATTTGATGTTTACAAAACAAAAATTTTTACATCGTCACAACTAATACTCCTTCACCATAAGCGCCCGTACATAACCTCTATCCTTGGTGGTAGAATCTATATAAAAGCCACGGCCATAATAAAAACGCACGAGATCCTTATGTTTTGCAGCCGTATGCAGATAAACCCTGCGGACGCCCCGGGCTTTTATCACCTTGTCGGCAAGGCTCATCAAAGCTTTGCCGATACCGATATTGTGGTAATCGAGCCGTACTCCGAATCTGCTTATATATGCGGTGTTGTCCGGCAAAAATTGAATTCTTATCGTGCCCACAGGGACATCATCGATTAAAGCTATGTAAACTTCCTTGCTTTCAATATCCTTTTTTATAACATCAATGCTTTCCTCCAGGGCTTCCATTGTTCCTTCCAACCCTGTGACTTCCATATATTTTTTAAAGGATTCTTCTATAATGCTCTTAATGGCACCGGCATCTTCAATTGTAGCTCGTCTGATAATAAATGAATAGTTCATCTCCAAGACCTCTTTTTATGATGAAATTTGTATGAAAATTGCTTTGGCAGTTTATATAAATTCGCATGTGTATTTGAGAGTTCAATAGATATGCGTGGCTTTTGATTGCCTAGCCTTAAGGTGTTTAATTAAAGCTGCTGCTTTGGCCGGATTTATACTTAAGTCAAAGGAAAAGGGCTAAGGAACCGGAAAAATAAGTGATAATATCGGAGGAGAAGACGGTTCCTTAACCTTAAGGCGGCTATTTCATTAACAAAGCCATTATTGCTTTTTGCACATGGAGCCTGTTTTCCGCTTCATCAAATATAACGGACTGGGGTCCGTCGATGACTTCGGCGGTCACTTCATAACCTCTGTATGCCGGCAGGCAGTGGAGGAAAATCGCATCTTCCTTTGCTTTGGAGAATAACTCCTTGTTCACCTGATAGGGCATGAAGGTCTTTATCCTTTGCTCCTTTTCACTTTCCTGGCCCATGCTCACCCAGGTGTCGGTGTAGACGGCATCAGCGTCTTTGATGGCTTCGACCGGGTCTTCCGTCAGAACGATTTCGGAGCCCGACTTCTTTGCATCGCTGAGGGCTTCCTCGACTATCTGGGGATCACATTTATAGCCTTCGGGGGAGGCAACCGATATGTTCACTCCCAGCTTGGCGCAACCGTGCAGGAGGGAGTTGGCCACATTGTTGCCATCACCTAAATAGGCCACTTTCAGACCTTTTAATGTACCCTTGTGTTCATATATGGTGAATAAGTCTGCTAAAATCTGGCAGGGATGCATCAGGTCCGTCAATCCGTTAATGACGGGAATGGAGCCGTATTTTGCCAGATCCTCCACATCGCTTTGCTTAAAGGTTCTTATCATTATTCCGTCTATATAACGGGAAAGCACCTGGGCGGTGTCATATATTGATTCGCCCCTGCCCAGTTGGATATCATTGGAGCTCAGAAACAGAGCATGTCCTCCCAACTGATACATGCCGGTTTCAAAGGAAACACGGGTTCTGGTGGATGACTTTGAAAAAATCATGCCGAGGGTTTTGCCTTTCAGAATGTGGTGCTGTATCCCTTGCTTTAATTCCTTTTTAAGCTTCCCGGAGAGCTTTAATATTTCTTCGGTTTCTTCTACTGTAAGATCATATAAGCTGATCAGATGTTTCATTCAAATTACCTCCCGATAATTACCCTATTGCTCTATTCATGGGTTATTTTACATTAATGCTTGCCTACTGCCTTCTTATATACGGTTTCCTTATATGCGATTTCCTTTATTCCGGCTTCCTTTCCATAAGGCCTAGTGGCTTTCGAAAGTAGAATATTCATCCAGGGAATAGACTTCCGTATCCTTGCCGTCTGATATATGCCCGATTACCTGGAGCAATGCTTCCGTCGTATCCAGGGAGGTTATGCAGGGAACATTGTATTCCATAGCGGTCCTCCGAAGCAAAAAGCCAAGCTTTGAAGGCATTTTTCCCTTGGTGGGCGTATTTATTATCAGCTCTATTTTGTCGCTTTTTATGGCATCCAGTATCCTGTCATCCGGCACCAGGGTCGCGTTAATACCAGCCTCCAGAAGGTATTCATAAGAATCTTCGGTGGCTGATATTTTAAAGTTCAGCTTAAGAAGCTTTTTTGCAATTTCGATGCATTCATCCCTGTCCCTTTCGGCCACCGAAAGCAGTACATTTCCTCCAGCGGGAATTTTCATGCCGGTAGCCAGGAAGGCTTTATACAGCGCAGTGTTATAATCCTTGGCCACGCCCATGACCTCACCGGTGGATTTCATCTCCGGACCTAAGAATGTGTCCACGGTAGTGAGCTTCGAAAAGGAGAATACCGGAGCTTTTACCGCTATAAATTCCGATTCTTCGGCAAGGCCTGGCTTGTAGCCAAGGGATTTCAGCTTGCCGCCCATGATCAGCTTTGTTGCCAGGTTTACCATGGGTATTCCTGTTATTTTGCTCATTATGGGCACAGTACGGCTTGCCCTTGGATTTACCTCTATTACATAAACCTTGCCGTCCTTATCGAGGACAAACTGTATGTTAAACAGCCCTATAATCTTAAGAGCCTTAGCCAACCGCACCGTATAATCAACTATTGTATCCTTAACCTGCTGTGGCAGGTCCCTTGGCGGATATATGGCTATGCTGTCGCCGGAGTGGACGCCGGCCCTTTCAACATGCTCCATGATGCCTGGAATCAGTACATCTTCTCCGTCACATATTCCATCCACTTCAATTTCCCTGCCGTTTATATACTTGTCGATGAGTATGGGATGCTTTTCGGATATATCCACAGCAAGGCTCATGTATTCATCCAGGGATTCGTCGTCATATACTATCTCCATCGCCCTTCCTCCAAGAACATAGGAGGGTCTGACCAACACCGGATAGCCTATTTCGTTGGCAATGGCCCTGGCCTGCCCGGGCAGGAAAGCCGTTTTTCCTTCCGGCATGGGTATATCAAGATCAGTGAGCAGCTTGAGGAATTTATCCCTGTCTTCCGATATGTCAATGCTTTCAACGCTGGTTCCGAGAATCCTCACGCCTTCCTTATGCAGCGTACCGGCAAGGTTTATAGCTGTTTGTCCGCCGAACTGAACTATTATTCCAATGGGCTTTTCCTTTTCAATAATATCCAGCACGCATTCCTTGGTAAGAGGCTCAAAGAACAGCTTATCCGAAGTGTCAAAATCTGTGCTCACAGTTTCAGGATTGTTGTTTATGATTATCGATTCAATGCCCAGCTCTTTTAACGCTTCCACTGAATGCACGCTGCAGTAGTCAAATTCTATGCCCTGACCGATGCGTATGGGGCCGGAACCGATGACCAGCACCTTCTTCCGGTCTGAAACGATGACATCATCCTTTCCCTCATAGGTGGAATAATAGTAGGGGGTGACGGCTTCAAACTCACCGGCGCAGGTATCAACAAGCTTGTAAACCGGGTTGATCGGGAATTTATTCCTGAGCTCCAGGATTTCATCCAAGGGCACATTGGCCAGGTTGGCTATGTAGGAATCCCCGAAGCCTATTTTCTTTGCCCTGGAGTACAGGTCATAATCAAGCCATGCTATGCCGGAGTTTTTAACTTCTTCCGCCAGTTTAACTATCTTTTCCAGCTTCTTTATAAAGAAAGCGTCTATCTTTGTCATGCTTATGATATCATGAGCGCTTATGCCCTTCTGAAGGGCCTTGCATATGGCAAAAATCCTTTGATCGTTAGGCTGCTTTATGTATTTTAGCAATTCGTCCTTTGACATATTTTCAAACAGGCTTAAACCCAACTGGTAGTTGCCCTTTACATCCAGCGAGTCAATGGCTTTCAAAAGGGCTTCTTCGAAGGTCCTTCCTATGGCCATTACTTCTCCTGTGGCCTTCATCTGGGTGCCAAGGCTTCTGTCGGCAGTGGTGAATTTATCAAAAGGCCACCGGGGAACCTTAACCACCACATAGTCCAGAGATGGCTCGAAGCAGGCATAGGTATTCTTTGTCACTGAATTTTTGATCTCATCCAGGTTAAGGCCGATAGCTATCTTGGCGGCTACCCTTGCAATGGGATAGCCGGTGGCTTTGGATGCCAGAGCGCTGGACCGGCTGACCCTCGGATTGACTTCGATTACCACATATTCGAAGCTTTCAGGATTCAATGCAAACTGAATGTTGCATCCGCCTTTTATCTCCAAGGCACGGATTATTTTTATAGATGCCGAACGAAGCATCTGGTACTCGACGTTGGATAAGGTCTGGCTGGGTGCCACTACTATGCTGTCGCCAGTGTGGACTCCCACGGGATCGAAGTTTTCCATGTTACAAATTATGATGCAGTTGTCCGCTCCGTCCCTTATCACTTCATATTCAATTTCCTTCCAGCCGGCCACGCTCTGCTCCAGCAGAACCTGACCTATCATGCTGAGCTTTAAACCCGTGCCGCATATATACCTGAATTCTTCCATGTTGTGGGCGATGCCTCCGCCGGTGCCGCCCAGAGTATAGGCGGGACGGATTATGATGGGGAAGCCTGTTTCTTCAGCAAAGGCTTCGGCATCGGCGATATTGGTTACAATTTTGCTATGAGGCACCTTTTCACCGATTTCCTGCATGGTATTTTTGAAAAGCTCCCGGTCTTCCGCTTTTTTTATGGAATTGAGCGACGTGCCCAGGAGTTGGATTCCCATCTCATCCAGTATTCCGTCCTCAGCCAGCTGCACGGCCATATTAAGGCCTGTCTGCCCTCCGAGGGAAGCCAGGATTCCGTCGGGCTTTTCCTTCATTATTATCTTTTTAACGAAGTCCAGAGTTATAGGTTCTATATATACCTTGTCGGCAGTCTCCTTATCGGTCATAATGGTTGCCGGGTTGCTGTTTATCAGCACAACTTCTATGCCTTCTTCCTTCAGAGCCTTGCAGGCCTGAGTTCCGGAATAGTCAAATTCCGCAGCCTGGCCGATTATTATCGGGCCGGAGCCTATGACAAGGACTTTGTTTATGTCATTTCTTTTCGGCATATTTACCTCCATCTATATTCTAGAACTTACTTTATCGCTATATATTTAAGAACCCATCATCGATAGGAAATCATCGAAAACATAGGCTGAATCCGCGGGCCCGGGTGCAGCCTCAGGATGGTACTGCACGCTTATGATCGGCAAGGATTTGTGCCTGAAACCTTCTACTGTGCCGTCATTTACATTTATGTGAGTGATGGTTACATCCTCATTGAAATCGGCTTTGAGGGCGTAATTGTGATTCTGGGAAGTAATATAGCATTTGTTAGTTAAAAGATCCTTTACAGGATGATTGCCTCCGTGGTGCCCGAATTTGAGCTTATAGGTGGTGCCTCCCAGCGCCAGCCCCAGAAGTTGATGCCCGAGGCATATCCCAAGGATCGGTTTTTTTCCAAGGAGCTTTTGTATCGTAAGTTTTGCCGAAGGCAAATCGGTAGGGTCTCCCGGACCATTGGACAGCAATATGCCGTCGGGATTGTAGCCCATTATTTCATCATAGGATGAGTAGGCGGGAAGCACATATATATTGCAGCCTCTGCTTTCCAGCGACCGGATGATATTGTATTTTACTCCGAAGTCGAGAACAACGACTTTCTTGCCCGGACCGCTCTTATGTAGGGTTGTTTTGGTAGTAACCTCCATGACCAGATTGCGCTTTTCTCCCTTTTTTTGCTGCAGTCTTCCCATAAGTATGTCTATATTGCCGCATTCGGTGGAAATGATACCGAACATGCTTCCGTGATGGCGTATATGCTGGGTCAAAGCCCTGGTATCTATCCCTTTTATCCCCACTATGTTGTTTTTCAGGAAAAATTCACTGGGGCTGATGCTGCTTCTCCAATTGCTGGGAGAGTCGCACAGTTCCTTCACTATAAAGCCCTGCAGGTGGGGCTTGTAGGATTCGTTATCTTCCGTATTAAAGCCATAATTGCCTATGAGGGGATAGGTCATAGCAACTATCTGCCCGTTATATGAAGGGTCGGTGATTATTTCCTGATAGCCTGTCATGCTGGTGTTGAAAACCACTTCGCCTACAGCCTCGCCTTCATGTCCGAAGGCTTCACCGGCCCAGTATGTTCCATCTTCCAAAACCAAAACTGCTTTCATTTTCATTCTCCTTATTGCGCAAACATTTAAGACATATATTGCTTTCCTTGTTTTATTGCATGCCGCATAAAATTTTGTCCAATGCTTCTATGAAGCCGTCTACATCCGGCTTTGTGAGTATGAGCGGAGGAAGGAGTCTCAAGACTTTGGTGCCTACGCTTCCGACCAGATAACCGCTTTCGAACAGTTTATCCTTCACTTCTTTTGCAATACCGCCGGTGAATTCCACACCGATCATAAGCCCGGTTCCCCTTATCTCTGCGATTTGTGAATATTTCCGGGAAAGTCCGGAGAGCTTTTCAAAAAAGTAATTGCCGACGTTTTCTGCGTTCTCTGCCAACTTTTCCTCAAGGATGATGCTTAACGTTGTCAAACCGGCAGTGCAGGCGAGGGGGTTTCCGCCAAAGGTGGAGCCGTGGTCCCCAGGCTCGAAAGCGCTGGCTACATGCTCCTTTGCACATAAGGCCCCGATAGGGAATCCTCCGCCCAGAGCTTTTGCCAGGGTGAATATATCCGGTTCCACTTCGAAATGCTCGTATCCAAACAGCTTTCCGGTGCGCCCCAGACCTGTCTGCACCTCGTCCAGGATTAAAAGGAGGCCATGCTTGTCGCACAGGTCACGCACAAATTGCATATAATCTTTTGTGGCAGGGTTGACTCCGCTTTCTCCCTGGATGGGTTCCATCATTATTGCACAGGTGGAAAATTTAATAGCCTTCTGCAGCGCATCCCTGTCGTTTAAGGGTACATGAATAAAGCCTGGCGTCAGAGGTTCGTATGGTTTGTGGTATTTATCCTGGCCTGTGGCGGCTGTAGTGGTCATTGTCCTTCCGTGAAAGGAATTTTTAAGGGTGATGATCTCATATTTTCCCGGCATACCTTTCTTTTTGAAATATGCTCTTGCCAGCTTAATAGCTCCTTCGTTGGCTTCGGCACCGCTGTTGGCAAAGAACACCCTGTCGGCGCAGGAGTTTTCCACCAGCAGCTTAGCCAGCTTTGCCTGGGGTTCAATGTAGTATAAATTGGAGCAGTGCATCAATTCAGATGCTTGCCGGCTTATGGCGGAGACCAGGGCAGGGTGGCAATGTCCCAGGGCGTTTACCGCAATACCCCCTAGAAAATCATAGTATTTTTTGCCATCGGTATCCCACAGGTTTATTCCTTTTCCCTGAACAAAGCATGCAGGTGTTCTGCTGCCAAAAGTATTCATATAATACTTTTTATCCATTTCAATTATCTCATTGAGCTTCATATCAATACCCTCCCCAATTTGCATATCAGAGCTTTTCGCCGCTGTGGTAGAGGACTTTTTCCTTCATTATCATCGTACCGATACCCTTGTTGGTGAATATCTCCAGGAGGATGCAATGGGGTATCCTTCCGTCTATGATATGGGTCCTTCCCACACCGTTTTCCAGGGCTTCCACACAGCCCAGGACTTTAGGCACCATGCCTCCGTTTATGACTTTCTTTTCAATCAGCTGGTGAACCTCGCTGACGGTCAGTGCGGACAGCACTTCGCCGTCGCTGGCTGTTTTAACACCTTCTACGTCGGTTAAGAGCATGAGCTTTTCTGCCTTCAGAGCGATGGCTATCTCTCCGGCTACGGTGTCGGCATTTATGTTGTAGCTTTGACCATCCGGGCCTACGCCTATCGGCGCGATGACCGGTATGTACTCGTCTTTTGCAATCAGTTCAATGACCTTGGAATTGATCCGGGTTATCTTGCCTACATAGCCTATATCAGTTTCTTTGCCGTCGATATCCGGCTTGTACTGCTCACACTCTATGAGATTCCCGTCGATTCCGCAAAGTCCGATGGCTTTTCCGCCCTTTTTATTGAGCAGGGACACTATCTCTTTGTTGGTTTTTCCCACCAAAACCATCTGGGCAACTTCCATAGTCTTGGCATCAGTGACCCTCAATCCGTTAACGAATTCGCTTTTTATATTGAGCTTGTCAAGAGCTTTGTTGATATCCGGCCCTCCTCCATGGACGACAACGGGATTAAGACCGATATATTTAAGAAGAGTGATGTCCTCCATCACTGAGTTTTTTAGCTCATCACTGATCATGGCATTTCCGCCGTATTTTATCACTACGGTTTTCCCGGCGAGCTTTTGAATATATGGAAGCGCTTCTATTAATATTTGTGCTTTTTTGATTATCGTCTCCATTAATAATTTACCCCCTAATTATAGATACAGTCCCGGAGCCGAAAGTCCGGTTTGCTCCGGAATTCCATACATAATGTTGAGATCCTGAACCGCCTGACCGGCAGCGCCTTTCATCAGGTTATCCAAAGCTGAGAGAACGATCACCCTGTTCAGCCTTTTATCCACTACCAGCCCTATATCTATGAAGTTTGAGCCGGCTACATATTTCACTTCAGGGAGTTTTCCCTCCCCAAGAACCCTTACAAAGAACTCTCCATCATAGTGCTTTTTATATAGATCCAGCAGTTCGGAAGTGGATATATCCTTTTTCAAATTAGCATAGGTGGTGCACAGCATGCCTCTCTTAATGGGAGCCAGATGGGGAGTGAAGGATATCAGGATTTCTTCCCCGGCAATAAACGACAGCTCCTGCTCTATCTCGGAGGTATGCCTGTGAGTGGCAACGCCGTAAGCTTTGAAGTTCTCATCACATTCGCAGAACTGATAGGGAAGATCTGTCTTTCTTCCGGCTCCGGAAACCCCCGATACCGCATCAATTATGATGTTTTTAGTATCAATGATGTCATTGGCTAAAAGGGGTGCGATGCCCAGTATTGAGCAGGTAGGATAGCATCCGGGATTTGCTACCAGCCGGGCGTTTTTAATCTGGTCCCTGTACAGCTCAGGAAGGCCGTATACTGCCTCGTTTAAGAGCTCCGGCATCTCATGCTTTAACTTATACCATTTTTCATATACTTCTACGGATTTGTATCTGAAATCTCCGCTGTGATCGATGACTCTTTTACCTTTTTCCAGCAAATATGGTATCACTTCCTTGGATATACCGTGGGGAAGTGCGGTTATGAACACGTCCGCCTTGTCATATATGGCATCCATATTTAAGTCCTGGCATTCAATATCACATATATTTCTTAAGCTGGGATAGACATCGGAAATTTTCTGACCGACAAAGCTCTGCGAAACTGCCACTGTCACTTCTGCCTGGGGATGGTTTTGAAGCAGCCTCACAATCTCGATGCCTACATAGCCTGTAGCCCCTATTACTCCTACTTTGATCATATTTACCTCCAAAATACATATCTCATGATTTATAATTATACATATCAATGCATAAAAATTCAATAATAAAATTTAAAATTATCAGGCTTTTTATTATGCAAAGTTACTAAATTGAAAAAAATAATTTTGGTTAAAAGTGTACTAGTTGATGATGCCATCAAATGATATAGTTATAGTAGTAAAAAAGCTATATGCTTAGGATAAATATAGGAGGGGAAGAAATGGCAAGTTTAAAGCTGAAGAATGTTTACAAGAGATATGATGGTGGGGTTGTCGCAGTAAACGACTTCAATCTTGACATCGAAGATAAGGAGTTTATCATACTTGTCGGACCATCTGGATGTGGTAAAACAACTACACTCAGAATGATTGCAGGATTGGAGGAAATCACCGAAGGTGAAATTTACATCGGTGACAGGCTGGTAAATGACGTACAGCCTAAAGACAGAGACATAGCGATGGTTTTCCAGAACTACGCTTTGTATCCTCACATGACAGTATTCGACAACATGGCATTTGGACTTAAACTGAGAAAGACTCCTAAGGACGAAATAAAGAGAAGAGTTCACGAAGCAGCTAAGATTCTCGACATAGAACATCTTCTTGACAGAAAGCCGAAGGCTCTGTCCGGTGGTCAGAGACAGAGGGTTGCATTGGGTCGTGCTATAGTTCGTGAACCAAAAGTGTTCCTGATGGACGAACCGTTATCCAACCTCGATGCTAAATTAAGAGTACAGATGAGAACTGAGATAAGCAAGCTGCATCAGAAACTGCAGACAACTATCATATACGTTACCCACGACCAGGTAGAAGCTATGACAATGGGTACAAGAATAGTTGTTATGAAGGATGGAGTTATCCAACAGGTTGATACTCCTCAGGCTCTGTATGAGAGACCTGCTAATCTGTTCGTTGCAGGATTTATTGGAAGCCCGCCGATGAACTTCATCAATGCTACTGTTGAAAAGCGCGGTCAGGAAATCCACCTGCTGTTCGGCAAGGAAGATATCAAACTTCCCGAAGGCAAAGCTAAGAAGCTTGAAGGTACCGACTATATCGGTAAAGAAGTTGTTATGGGTATCAGACCTGAAGATATTCATGATGAACCAGCTTACATTGAGCAGATGCCTGATAACGCTGTTGAAGCTACAGTATCCGTTGTTGAAATGCTGGGTGCCGAAACCCTCCTTTATTTGACGATCAACGACACTGACTTTACTGCAAGGGTTAACCCGAGAACAAAGGCTAGAACCAACGATGTTATAAAAGTTGTATTCGATGCAAATAAGATTCATCTCTTTGATAAGGAAACAGAAAGAGTAATAATGAACTAATATTCTCATAGATGAATAAAAAGGAGAGAAAGGTAGATTGCCTTTCTCTCCTTTTGTTCATAGTTTTTTAAAATTTTTGTAGTTTAATGTTCCATATCATTAGTGTATAATTATTTTAAGACAGCCTGTAGGGAGGGAATTCTTTTGACATCAAAGCTTTTTCAAAATCTGATTTATCAGATAAAAAGCATAATAAGTCAGGAATTTGGAATTCTTGATGAGTATGGCCAAATAATAGCCTGTTCGGATGATTCGAAGGTCGGAAAAGAAATTCCAATTCCCCAGAAACTGAATGAAACCGATGATGTTTGCATATCGGGGAATTACGCGTACAAGAGGATTTATATAAAAAAGAAGCCGGAATATATCGCGTTTATTGAGTATACCGATGAAACCAGCTTGAAATTTTTGTCCCTGATTTCAATAAATGTCATAAACATGAAGCTGTATTATGACGAAAAATTTGATAAAAGCAGCTTTTTAAAGAATGTTCTCATGGGAAATGCTCTTCCCGGGGAAATAGCAGTAAAGGCAAAAGAGCTCCATATAGCCTACAACGCCTACAGGGTCGTATTTTTGATAAAAACTGAAAAAAACAAGGAAATGTATGTGCATGAGACAATACAGGGCCTTTTTCCAAATAAATCCAAGGATTTCATCATAGTGCTGGATGATGAATTCACCGTACTGATTAAAGAGCTTAAGCCGGACAGCGATTTGAAGGAAATAGAAAAGGTTGCAAGGAGCATTGTTGATACGCTGAACACTGAAACTATGGTGAAGGCCATGGTGGGAATAGGAACAGTGGCAGATAGCCTTGCAGGCACAATGCAGTCATTTAAGGAAGCAAAAACGGCACTAACAGTGGGAGACATATTTTCCAACGACAGTTCTATCTTTCACTATAACAATCTCGGACTGGGAAGGCTTATTTACCAGCTCCCGGAGAATCTTTGCAGGCTGTTTTTAAAAGAGGTATTCAAGGAAGGGTCCTTTGAATCCCTGGATGCGGAATATCTTACTACTATACAGAAATTTTTCGATAACAATTTAAATGTCAGTGAAACGGCAAGACAAATGTTTGTTCACAGAAATACCCTGGTTTACAGGCTGGACAAGATAAAGAAGATAACCGGCCTGGATCTGACCAGATTTGATGATGCCATCATACTTAAGTTTGCAATGCTCATCAAAAAGTATCTGGACAGAGGTGCAAAAGAGAAGGGGCTAAATAAATTAGAAGATTAGGAGATACAGCAATTAATTTTGCAGATTGGAAGATGCAGCAATTTAATTATCGGATATGGGGTTAAGGAGGTCACCGTGGTTGAATTTAAGAATGTGATGAAGAGGTATCCCAATGGGACTGTGGCGTTAAATGGTGTAAACATTAAGATAAACAAAGGGGAGTTTGTGTTCATAATAGGCTCCAGCGGATCAGGTAAATCAACTTTGCTAAAGCTTATAATGAAGGAAGAGGACCCGACGGAAGGCGAAATAGTAGTAAATGGTTACAGGGTCTCTTCCATGAGGAGGAAGGAAGTTCCAAACTTAAGAAGAAGCTTGGGGGTAGTTTTCCAGGATTTCAGGCTTCTTCCCAACAAAACCGTGTACGAAAATGTGGCTTTTGCGATGCAGGTGGTAGAAGCCCTTCCAAGGGAGATCAGGCGGCAGGTGCCGATGGCTTTGGCTCTTGTAGGGCTTAGCCGCAAGGCCAATGCTTACCCCGGGCAGCTGTCCGGAGGAGAACAGCAGAGAGTGGCTCTGGCGAGGGCGATAGTAAACAGCCCTTCCCTGCTTATAGCGGACGAGCCTACGGGAAATCTTGACCCGGAAACCTCATGGGAAATCATGAGGCTGCTGGGGGAGATAAATCAGAGGGGAACCACTGTAATAGTTGCCACTCATGAAAAGTCTATCGTTGATTTGATGAAGAAAAGAGTTATAGCGATCAACAAAGGAATAATCGTTCGAGATCAACAGAAAGGACTATATAAAGATGAAGATAAGAACAGCCCGATACATATTTAAAGAAGGTTTTTTGAATGCTTACAGGAACAGACTGATGTCCCTGGCTTCCATAGCCATCGTGATGGCTTCGTTATTGATTTTCGGCACGTTTTTTCTTTTGGCGGCTAATTTGAACTCCAACCTGGAAACACTGAAGGAACAGCCTGAAATGCAGGTGTTCTGCTATCCTGAAATGGACGAAGCCCAGATAGCCAACGTGGAGGATGCCATAAAGAAAGATGCGAGAATAAAGGAATATGTGATGGTAACCAAGGCTGAGGCTTTCAACAAGGTTAAGAATGAAATCTTCGATGGAAAGGAATATTTGCTGGAAGACCTTGATGAAAGCATAATGCCGGTTTCATTCATCATAAAGCTTGTAAATCCGGAAGACAATGCTGCTGTAGTCCAAAAGTTCAAAGATATGACGGAGGTGGAAAACGTAACCTATGCGAGCCAGGCTGTGGAGGTAATTGCGAATATTACCTATTGGGTACCTTTGATAAGCGGTGTTTTACTTTTGGCTCTGCTGGTGGTATCCATGTTCATAATATCCAATACGATAAAGCTCACCGTATTTGCCAGAAGGCGTGAAATCAACATTATGAAATATATAGGCGCCACCGACTGGTTTATCAGATGGCCTTTTATTGTAGAAGGTGTTATAATTGGAGTGATAGGTTCAGCTATGGCGTTTGCCCTGATGTGGCTGGGGTACGACGCGGTTGAGCAAAAATCCAGCCTTGCCTTTGCAGGTATAGGCTTAAGCATTGTAAAACTCTTAAAATTCAACCAAGTTGCTTCCGTCATCATGATTATATTCGGAGTCACAGGAGCTGTTGTAGGAGCTTTTGGAAGCTTTATATCGATACGTAAATATTTAAAAGTTTAATATTATACAAAAGCTAAACGAATAAATGGGGGTAGTACGGGTGAAGAGGCTTGTCTTGTTTTTCATGGTTTTTGCCTTGATATTTGTTAATATGGCTCCTGCTCATGCAGATGAGCTGTCGAAGGCGAAAGAGGAAAAGAAAAATATTGAGCAAGAAATGAAGAATGTCGCTAAGGATAAAAAAGAATACGAGAGCAAAATAAAAGAAACTGAAAACCAAAAAAAAGCATTGGAGGAAGAACGGAAAAAGGCAGACAGCGAATTGAAAAACCTGCAAAGTGAGGTTGCAACCCTTAACGACATAATACTGGCTTTGGATGCGGAGCTGGAAGCTGCCGAGGATAAATATCAAAACCAGGTGGCGATGCTTAAAACCAGGATTAAGGTAATGTATGAAAACTCAAGTGTTACATATTTGCAGACTTTGATCGAGTCAAAAAGCATAATCGATTTTTTTGAGAGGCTTCAGCTGATCTCCCTCATATCGGAAAACGACAAGAATCTGGTGGAGGAATTAGATGCGGCCAAAAAAGACCTTGATTATAAAAGGCAGATGAAAGAATCCCAAAAGAAAAAGCTGGAAGAGGATGTGAAGGACAAGGAAGAGAAAATTCAGTCATTGGTAGCATCCAGAAATCAGGCCGACAGAAAGATAAAAGAGTATGAGATGACCCTGGAAGATCTGGAGAAGAGGGAAGATGAGCTGATCAAAAAGAGCCAGGAAATCACGAAGCGCATAGAAAAGCTGATGAGCGAAGCTCAGTACTCCGGGGGCATCATGAAATGGCCCTGCCCCAGCTCGACTACGATATCTTCATATTATGGCAACCGTTATCATCCCATATTAAAAAAGAACAAGCTTCATACGGGTATAGATATCGCAGCCGCAAGAGGTGCCTCCATAGTTGCAGCTGCTGCCGGAACAGTTATCGTGGCGGAATGGCAGACTGGGTATGGCAATACCGTAATTATTGACCATGGAGGCAAGATAGCGACTTTGTATGGGCATGCGGACAAGATCCTGGTAAAAGTCGGAGACAAAGTCAAGGCAGGGGATACAATAGCCAAGGTAGGTTCCACAGGCTGGTCCACCGGACCCCACCTGCATTTTGAAGTCATCAAGAACGGTCAGACGCAGAATCCTTTAGATTACTTGGGCAAAAAGAAATAGACGAGAACAAGTATGAAAAATCAAACCCGGATAAAATCCGGGTTTAATAATACACACGGCAGCATATGATATATTATCTGTAGGAAAATAATAAAAGGTTATAATTATTAACCAATGGGAGTGTTTATCATTGAAGAGAAACAGAGGACTTTTGCTGGCTGCCATAATTTTGGTGGTTGTTACATCCATGGCAACCTTTGCTGTTTCAGCGCTTATCTTTCTGGGTTGGGGCAACATAAACCAGGGTGTGATATATTTTAACCCGGATACCGTTGATCAAAGCATAGTTGCCAAATTTAATAAAGTTCGCAGCATTTTGAAAAATGAATATTATGAAAATGTAGACGAAAACAAGCTTCTGGAAGGTGCCATCGCCGGTATGGCCGATTCTCTGGGAGATCCGTATACCGCATATTATACAAAGGAAGAATGGAAAATGTATTCCGAAAGCATAACCGGAAGCTATGTGGGTATCGGAGTGAGCATATCCTTAGGTGAAGATAACCTTGTCACCATTGTGGAGCCTTTTGAAGGTTCTCCGGCCGAAGAGGTAGGAATGAAGAAAGGAGACAAGATTATCAGGGTTGACGGCAAGGATGTAAGAGGCGTAAAGGACGGAGACGCGGTAGTCAACATGATAAGAGGACCGGAGAATACAAAGGTCAAAATTACCGTATACAGGCCTTCCAATGGCGAAATGCTGGAATTCGACCTGGCCCGCAAAAAAATAAAGATTGCCAACATAAAGAGCAGAATGCTGGAGGACAATATCGGATATATAAGGATTGTGAAATTCGATAGTGAAATTAACAGGTATTTCAACGAGCATCTGAACAAGCTCATAAGCAATGGAATGAAAGCCCTGGTGATTGATGTGAGGGATAATCCGGGAGGTTATTACGACCAGGTGGTAGCCATCTGCGATCGGCTGCTTCCGGAGGGTACCATTGTCTATACGGAGGACAAATATAAGAGGCAGGATGTTAAAAAATCGGATGCAAAAGAACTGGGCATGCCAATAGCTGTATTGATAAACAGCAACAGCGCCAGCGCTTCGGAAATTTTGGCCGGGGCCATAAAGGACCACAAGAAGGGCACGCTGGTGGGTACAAAGACCTTCGGCAAGGGTTTGGTGCAGGCATCCTCCACCCTGGATGACGGTTCGGGATTAAAGGTTACCATAGCCAGGTATTTTACACCGTCGGGCGTATGCATCCATGGTGCGGGAATTATGCCGGATATAGAAATCGATGTTCCGGAGGAATACAAGGACAGCCCGATATCTGACATACCTCCGGAGAAGGACATACAGCTAAAGGCAGCTGTGGAGAATCTGAAAGGAAAGATAAAATAATAAATTAGTGAATAAAAATTCCCCATCTCCATAAACTACCTTCTGAGGAACAGCTAGGAATGCCGGCCGGTGATCGGAGCTTAAAGCACCCTTTACCGGCATAAATACCTATCGGGAGGTGCAAATTGTGAAAATTGATGAAGAAAAGCTGAAATACGAAATTGCTGAAGAGCTCGGTCTGATTGAAAAAGTGAAGAAATATGGATGGAAGGGGTTAACTGCCAAGGAGACAGGCAAAATAGGCGGCATAATAACAAAAAAGAAAAGGCTGATGCAGGCGAAAGGCAATCAGCAGATGTAATAAAGTAGGACATATTAAAGCTGACAGCTATGATATGTCCTATTTTAATGGGCTCATTTCAATGGTATAATATCTGTATGTTTTCCCGATGCCGGTGCGGCAGTGGAAATTAAAATAATATAAAGAATTTGGTAATGCCGGCAGGATGCCGGTAACTACTGCTTTATTAATGCAGGGCACGCCGTTTAAAATTTCCTGGAGTGGAAAATCAATGCGTTCCTGTAAATTGCTGCTTGTGGGAAACTAAGGTATTTTCTTTTTGCTAAAAAGGAGCCGGACATATGGCATATACAAACTTTGCATATATCTATGACAGACTTATGTATGATATTGATTATTCAAAATGGGCAAATTATATTGAAGAGATTTTTAAAAGAAATAAAGCTGAAGTTTCGCTGCTTCTGGATTTGGGGTGCGGGACCGGAAGCTTTTGCCTTGAAATGGCCAAAAGAGGCTATGATATGATAGGTATTGATATATCTTCCGACATGCTGTGCTGCGCCAGAAAAAAGTTTGAAGACCAGGGAAAGGATATCCTTCTTCTTAACCAGGATATGACCCGTTTTGAGCTTTACGGTACGGTGGATGCCGTCGTATGTCTTATGGACAGCGTAAATTACATCACAAACAAGAGAGATTTAAAAAGAATGTTCAAGCTTGTGCAAAATTACCTAAATCCCCACGGCTTGTTCATATTTGATATTAATTCGGCTTATAAGCTTGAGAAGGTGCTGGCTGACAACGTTTTTTACGATGTGGGGGAGGATATTGCCTATATATGGCAGAACAACTATGACCGAAGGAACAGGATATGTGAGTTTGACCTGACCTTTTTTGTAAAGGAAGGAGAACATTATGAAAGATACGACGAGATTCACAGAGAAAGGGCTTATTTATCAGAGGAGATAATGGAATTAATTGACGCTTCGGGTTTGAAGCTTTTGGATATGTATGACCAACTGAGCTTTTCACCTCCTAAGGATGAGAGTGAAAGGATATTTTTTGTTTGCCGCAAAGAGTAGGGGGATGCAATCGTATGAAATTTTTTGAAGAGGTATATGAGGTTGTAAAGAGAATTCCGAAAGGGAAAGTGGCTACTTATGGCCAAATAGCGGCCATGACGGGGTATCCACGCAGGGCGAGAATGGTAGGATGGGCGCTGCATGCCAATCCATATCAAGGAATAGTGCCCTGTCATAGAGTGGTAAACAGGAAGGGTGAATTGAGCGGAGGCTTTGCTTTTGGAGGGCCTGAGGTCCAAAAAATGCTGCTTGAGAAGGAAGGAATAATATTTAATGAAGATGGTATAATAAATTTAGAAAAGTACTTATGGAAACCAGATAAAGCTTAGAAAAGGCTTTATGTAAAATTATTAATTGACAATGGGTCAAATATTGTGTTACACTTTTTATGTTTGATTCGGGCAAAGTGCTTTGAGGAGAACTAATGCAATTATTTCAGGAGGAGTGCCGTGATGGAAAGAGGAAGAGTAAAATGGTTCAATGCTGAAAAGGGATACGGGTTTATTGAAAGGGAAGATGGAAACGACGTATTCGTTCATTTTTCAGCAATAGCAATGGAAGGTTTTAAAACTTTAGAAGAAGGTGCCGAAGTAGAATTTGATGTTGTTGAAGGAGCTAAGGGACCTCAGGCTGCAAACGTTCAGAAAATACAGTAATTAAAGTTTGAATGAGCTTTAAATATAAAGTGGCCAAGTAAATTATCCCCGGTATATATTTATATATCGGGGTTTTTCAATTATATAAGATCAAGTTTCCGGTGAAAAAAATTCGCCGTAAAATGGAGCTTATGCTTCAAAATCGGATAATTTTCAAGCAAGAATGAAATATGCAGACTTTGCAAAATATACGAGAAAGTATTCAAAATAAACGATGGATGATATAAAATAGACGATAAAAGTAAATTGAGCTTTATAAGGAGTAGATTGCTATGTCGGATTACATTGTAAGAGCTACAGCTGCAGATGGAGCGATAAGGGCTTTTGCGGCAGTAACAACACGAATGGTGGGAGAAGCGGCTTCCATACATAACCTTTCCCCGGTAGCCTCGGCTGCTTTGGGTAGAACCATGACGGCGGCAGCGATTATGTCAAGAATGCGGCTTACCAGTGAGGAGGATGCCCTTACCATTCAGATAAAGGGAAATGGTCCTTTGGGGGGGATTGTTGTAGCTTCCGATTATGAATCAAATGTACGGGGATATGTGTACAATCCCGATGTGGATATTCCTCTGAATTCTATGGGTAAGCTGGATGTTGGCGGTGCCGTAGGCAAGGTAGGGTATATGAACGTTATTATGGATTTGGGATTGAAAGAGCCTTATATAGGGTATGTTGACCTGGTGACCGGAGAGATAGGGGACGATGTGGCGTACTATTTCGCAAAATCGGAACAGACCCCATCAATAGTGGCATTAGGTGTGCTTGTCGATGTGGATGGCTCCATATTGAATGCCGGAGGTTATATAGTCCAGCTGATGCCGGGAGCAGGGGATGATATCATAGACTACCTGGAAGAGAAAATCAGAACGCTGGCACCGGTCACTAAACTGCTTTCTGAAGGTAAAACTCCTGAAGATATTCTGGAAATGCTGTTTGGAGAAAAATCCCTGAAAATCGCGGAAAAATCCCCATGCAGATTTGTATGCAACTGTTCGAGGGAACGCATGGAAAGAAACCTTATCAGCCTTGGAAGAGATGAGCTGGCGGATATGATAGAGGAACAGCATGGCGCTGAGCTTCAATGCCATTTCTGCAATAAAAAATATTATTTTTCCGAGGAGGAATTGAAAAGTCTGATACATCAGGAAAATTAGCATAACCTTGTCATGACAAGCATTGGGGAGCAATAGCGAGGTTGCTAAAAATATTTTTGAAAATAGCGCATTTTATGTATTGACTTTGCTCCTTTGTTTCTGTATACTATTTATTGTCTTTCGGAAAGACAGCTAATTCGGGCGCTTAGCTCAGCTGGGAGAGCACCTGCCTTACAAGCAGGGGGTCATAGGTTCGAGCCCTATAGTGCCCACCAAAACTGATAAATTCATTAAGAAAAATTGATGTTTATAGTTGACAATTCAACGTTAAACACTTATAATAGTAAAGCAGCTTGTGATTTATCAGTTGATGAAATGGCCCGGTAGTTCAGTTGGTTAGAACGCTAGCCTGTCACGCTAGAGGTCGAGGGTTCGAGCCCCTTCCGGGTCGCCACTAAAATCAAAAGCTAGGATGGAAATATCCGGGGCGGTATAAAATCCGGTTCCGGTAAAGGAATTCTAACTTTTGAAAATGCCCAGATAGCTCAGTCGGTAGAGCAAGGGACTGAAAATCCCTGTGTCGCTGGTTCGATTCCGGCTCTGGGCACCATATGCGGGTTTAACTCAGCGGTAGAGTGTCACCTTGCCAAGGTGAAAGTCGCGAGTTCAAATCTCGTAACCCGCTCCAATTTTAGAAGCTAGAGGTGAAAATGAGAGGTTGGAGTTAAGATAATGCTTAAATCCAACTTTTCACATCTCACCTTCGGCTTCCGGAATGGCGCCATAGCCAAGTGGTAAGGCAGAGGTCTGCAAAACCTTTATTCTCCAGTTCAAATCTGGATGGCGCCTCCAGTAACCGTAGAATCGATGATTCTACGGTTTTTTATTTTTAGTTAAA
Organism: Clostridium thermosuccinogenes; assembly: GCF_002896855.1. NCBI lineage: Bacteria > Bacillati > Bacillota > Clostridia > Eubacteriales > Clostridiaceae > Clostridium > Clostridium thermosuccinogenes. The sequence continues at coordinate 697,354 of NZ_CP021850.1, forward strand.
TTCTTTATTGAATCCTAGATTGTTCAAAACAGTTTAGCTTTAAAAAGAGAGGCATTGAAAGCTGCCTTTGCTGTTTTGAACTGTTCATTGACACCCCAATGTCCATATTTTAATATGTAAGTGAAGACTCTGACCGTGCTTGGCATACTCCTCTATAGCATCGCTTTGCCATCATGACCGAGAGGAGCTTTTTATCCCGGGAATTAAAATGTCGGAAAAAAGCATGCAAGGGATATGCACTCGATGCGTATAATGTAAAGAAATAATTGCAAAATGGAGAGCTGCTTATGATAAAGGGTAAAATGATAGGAAAAGGTATGACCGCAGAGGTATATGAGTGGGGACAGGATAAAGTATTAAAACTGTTTTTTGATAACGTCACCATGGAGCGGGTAGATTATGAAGCAAGCATTGGGAAAACCGTACATGAAGCGGGGGTGCCTTCTCCGGCAGTATTCGGAGTAATCGACGCCGAGGACCGTAGAGGTATCATATATGAACGTATTGAAGGCAAAACTATGTTTTTGCATATTCAGAAGGAACCCTGGATGGTATACCACTACGCTCAGCATTTGGCAAGGCTGCAATATGAAGTGCACAAATGCAAATTAAAAAATCTTCCTGCCCAAAAAGACAAGTTTACAGACAGGATAAAGAGCTCATCGCAAATATTGGGTGACCGGTTGGGAAAAATCCTAGACTATATGGAAAGCCTTCCCGACGGCAACAGTGTGTGCCATGGAGATTTTCACTTTAACAATATAATGGTTTCCGGGAACAGGTTAGTGCCTATAGACTGGACAAACGCCTACTGTGGAAATCCACTGGGTGATGTGGCCAGGACCTGCCTTATAATGCGATCACCTTTAAAGTACCCGGAATTTCCCGATATCATGATGCCTATAATCCAATATACAAAATGGCTGATCTGCTGGACTTACCTGAATGAGTACATGAGACTTTCAAAGGCAGGATACAAGGATATATATGCATGGATTCTCCCTGTGGCTGCCGCCAGGCTGAGGGACAAGGTACCCGGCGAGGAAAAGTGGTTGATGAGCGTAATCGACAAGCACTTGAGGGAGTAATCTATGGGTTAAAGCAAACCATTCCTGCTGCGATGAATCTTCTCAAAAGAGGAGGGTTCAACGTATTTCTGGAGAAGCAGATGACCCTCCTTTATATCCATATATTTTGAAGCACTGCTCTTAATGGGCAGACTATCCTCCATCCACCACCAAAGATGTGCCGGTAATAAGCCTGGAGGCATCGCTTAGAAGGAAAGCGACCGCACAAGCGATATATTCAGCATTTCCGATATCCATAATGTGGCTTTTTTTAAGTTCTGCTTCAAAATTCTTATTATTGACCGGCTCTTTTAAATCTTCAAAAATCCGGGTTTCCATAGTACCCGGAGCAACAGAATTTATCCTTATCTTCTTTGGTGCAAGCTCCAAGGCCATAACCCGTATTGCGCTTTCAAGAGCCCCTTTGCTGGCGCAGTATGCCGTAAGGCCTCGGGCAACCACTTTTTTAGATATGGAGGAAATAGCGACGATACTTCCGCCGTTATCATTATACTCCTTTTTTGAGAACTGCTTAACCATCTCCACAAAAGAAAAAAAGTTGACCGACATTACGTTTTTTATATCGCTCATTTTCAGGTATTTCAAGGGTATTGAGATTGATGTCCCGGCTGAATGAACCAATCCATTAAGTTTTAACCCGTTCCGGCAGACTTTCTCCATTAAATGCTCGATTTCGTCCAGGTTATTAAGGTCCATCGGATAATAGGAGTGATTGCCGGGTTTAAGCTCATCGCAGGTTTTCTTCAGGCGTTCTTCATTTTGTGCTATCAATATAATATTAGCCCCAAGCTTGCTTAAGTATAGGGCGATTTCTTTTCCGATGCCGGAGGAGGCTCCGGTGACCATTATATTTTTTCCGTTCAGATTTATCGGGTTAATCATTTATGCTCAGCTCCTACTAAAAAAGTCGTTGGTACATATCGTTGGAAGACATGCCGACTGCCCGGACTGAAACCTTCAGTTGTATAAAATGATCAGCGTAGTAATACACTTTACATAATAAAATATGCAGTTTGTGGAAAATGTGTGAAACCTCCGTCGGAGAGCATGGGGAGTTAAATGGCCAACGTTTTGGAATAGCAATCCCCAGTCGGTATGCTTCTTGAAAAGCTTATGATATCGAGAAGTTCATGGCGGAGGTTTATACCGGAGGCAAAAAGGGTAAATTATTAGAGACATTTATTGTTGCGAAATCCATATGTGACAGATGATTATATATTGAAATAGTCATAATTACTGGCGTTTTGAAAAGGATAATAATATCAAAGGCCGGCAGAGGTTATAGGAAGGACGTGCTATAAAAGCCATGAAAGGGGGAGGGATATGGAAAAAACAATAGACCTGTCAAAGACAGTATATGAACTTTGCAAGGATAACCCTGAAATTATAGAAATAATGAAGGAGTTAGGCTTTGAAAGCATTGGAAATCCGGCAATGCTAAATACTGCAGGACGCTTCATGACTATCCCCAAAGGAGCGGAAATGAAAAACATAAGTCTTGATAAAATCAAAGAAGTACTAATAAGCAAAGGATACGAAGTGATCGGATAGGAGTGGTTATATGAGTGAAATGATAAACAACCGTGAATACAGGCAGAAGGTGCTGAAAGAACTTATAATGGAGCTGCACCATGGAAAGACCGTCGATGAGGTGAAACCCAGGTTTGAAAAGCTTATACAGGGAATTTCAACCAAGGAAATATCTGAAATGGAGCAGTCCTTAATCATGGAAGGAATGCCGGTGGAAGAAATTCAAAGGCTTTGCGATGTGCATGCATCTGTGTTCAAAGGGTCCATAGAGGAAATCCACCGGCCTCAGAAGCCGGAGGATACACCGGGGCATCCTGTGTACATTTTTAAGCTTGAAAACCGGAAGCTGGAAAAGCTGATAAATGAGAGGATAAAACCGCATATTGATAATTTTAAGGCATCCGGCAGTCGGGAAAATGTCAATCAGCTGCTGGAGGATTTCAACGCTTTGTGGGAGGTGGATAAACACTATTCCAGAAAAGAAAACCTCCTGTTCCCTTTCATGGAGAAGTACGGCATCGTAGCTCCGCCTAAAGTCATGTGGGGTGTGGATGATGAAGTGAGGGATGAAATCAAGGAAGTCCTGGGGCTGCTTTCCGATTATCAGGGAGACAGGGATAAGCTGCTGGAAAAAGCAAACGGAGCGATAAACAAGGTTACAGAGATGATATTTAAGGAGGAAAATATCCTTTTCCCCATGGTTCTGGAGACTCTGGCCGAGGATGAATGGTTAAAGATCGCCGAAGAAAGCGGAGAAATCGGCTATTGCTTGATCGAAGCTCCAAAAGCAGCATGGAAGCCATCAAGGGTGAATGTGGAGGATAAGACAAAAGAACAAGTGAAAGAGGAGGGAGTAAAAAATTCTGGGGATGGCTACATACGGTTCGACACAGGTGTCCTTTCGCCCAAAGAAATAAACGCCATGCTCAATACCTTGCCTCTGGATATTACTTTTGTAGACAAGGATGGAATAGTTAAGTACTTTTCTCAGGGAAAAGAGAGGATATTTGCCAGAACCAAGGCTGTTATCGGAAGGCAGGTGCAAAATTGCCACCCGCCGGCCAGCGTGCATATTGTTGAGAAGATAGTGGAGGATCTTAAGGCCGGGAGAAAGGATCATGAAGACTTCTGGATCAAAATGGGCGATAAGTATGTGTTCATCAGGTACTTTGCAGTAAGAGACGAAAAGGGTGAATACCTGGGCGTTTTGGAAGTTACTCAGGATATAAAGCCTATTCAGGAGATTACAGGAGAAAAGAGGCTGGTATCGGAATAACCCGGTGCAGGCATAGGTTAAGACCATTTGAGGTGAAATGACAGAAATTTTACTCCGGAAAAATTCGGAAAAGATTTGATGAAAATCCGAAGATAGATTCTTGAATTACGAATTAAAATCCGAACATGAAAAGAAGACTGAAATACAGTCTTCCATAAGAGTAAATCCATAAAAGAAAAGAAACAGCTAAAGGTATTAGCAGTGGCTAATACCTTTAGCTGTTTATCCCAATGTTTATACCTTGAATTTGGATACCAGTTCGGTCAGTTTTTGCGAACTGTTTTTGGAGATCATGCAGTGCTTTATGACCTCGCTTGCTTTTTTAACCACCACCGATGTCTTTTGAGCTATGTTCGATGTTCCGTTTGCACCGTCATTGGTTGCCACGGTTATCTCGTTGATTGCCTTAATCATGTTCTGGACGGAAGCCGACAGCTGTTCCGAGGTGGCGCTGAAATCTGTTGCAATACCGTTTATAAGCTCGGCATCCCTGTTATACTGGTCGCTTATATCCACCATCGAGGCATAATCTCCGATCACCGTCTTGTCAATGAAGCTAAGGATTTCCTGCGAGCTTTGGGAGAGGTTTTCCACCGATAACACTACATTTTCGGTGACTTTTTGTATTTCATTAACAGCATTTTTTGAATTTTCAGCCAATGCCCTGATCTCGTCCGCTACCACGGCGAAACCTTTGCCTGCTTCACCGGCTCTTGCTGCTTCTATGGCTGCATTCAGGGCTAAAAGATTGGTACGGGAAGCTATATCCAGAATCGCATCCGACAGGACTTTGATCTGTTCCACAGCCTTTGACTGTTCAATGGCATTTATCAGCTTCCCATGGGTATTTGTATAGATTTCGGTTGCGCTTCTCTGCGATGCTACAGCCTTTGCCTTGAGATCATTAGCCCTTTTGCTTATTTCATCGGCAGCTATTGCGCTGTCCTGAGCCTTTGATGCTATGGAATCGATGGCATTTTCGATTTCTGAAGCTGTGGCGTTCATTTCCTGCGTAGAGGCGGCGGTTTCTTCCATGCCGGCGGACAGCTCTTCCGTTGTGGCGGATACCTCCTCTATTTGTGAATTGAGATCCTCCATGCTCCTGGTTGTAGCTGCAACAGCACCGGAAACATTGCCTGCTTCCTTGATGACGCCAGATACAACTTCCTTTATGGAGCTCTGCATTTTTTCAATGGATTTTGTCAACAGACCTATCTCATCTTTTCTCTTCATATCATTATAAGGTATTGCCTGGGTAAAATCTCCGGCCGCCGTTTGGCTAAGCAGCTTGGAAGCCCGTATAATCGGTTTTGTGATGCCGGATGCAACTAAATATGCTATGACTGCTCCTAATAGCAGAAATGAGGCTGATGTGATGAGAACATAAATCTGAAGCTTTTTTAAGCCTTCCAGGACTTCATCTTCATAAGCCTCTACGGTAAGATACCAGTCCATATCCTTAACAGGAGAAAATCCCATAATTATCGAAGTGCCTTGGGTTTCATATTTTCCGGACCCCTCTTTTTCTTCGATTACCCGCTGATGAAGCCGGGCGAGAGATGTAAGCGACAGATCATCTTTAGAGCTCTCGATTGCATTAAACATATTCAGCACCAGCTCTTTATTTTGGTGAGCTATGGTGACGCCTGACTTGTTTATAAGACTTGCCTTTCCGGATTGACCGAAAGTGATGTCATTGGTTATATTGCATAAAGAGGTACCGTCCCTGACAGCAACCAACACACCTACGATCTCGTCCTTGTCATTCTTTATCGGAACACCAAAAGACAATATTATAGAACCGTTTTGCTTGCTTATTATCGGATCGGAAACGGCCCTTTCCCCATTAATCGGTTTGGTGAAATGGATTCTGTCGCTGATATCTGTGGTTGTGTCGTTGGTCGCTTTCATCATGCCGTTAGTATCAGCTATACCCATTCTCAGATATCCTTCCAGTTCTACCTCTCTGCTTAGAAATTCCAATTTTTCCTCTATAGGAATGGTCATATCAGATATTTCGCGCATTGAGGCTATTACTTCAAGACTGTTGAGAGTGTCGTCAATATAACTTTTTACAACTTTTGCTCCTTGGGAGGCGATTTTTATAAGGGAGCTTTCCGCCTCTTGCCTGACTGCTTCTGCCGAAGTTGCGTACATAATTCCGCTTAGTCCCAGACATGTTACTACTATCAGTGGCAGATAGATTAGAACAATTTTTGTTTTCAGACTTTTCATAGAAATCCCTCACTTTTCTAATGCTGAGATTCGGATCATATAAACTGAAATCTTATCTTGAAAATTAAAGAAATCATATTTACATAATCCGGAAAGAAGATGCTTTGAACGTTGTAACTTTTTTGCAAAATCATTAAGTACGGCTTTTCTACATACCTTTCCTGCTGGTTTTCTTTACATCATTTAGAAAGAATTATGTATACATAAAAAATTATAGTACAAGGAAACTGATGATACAAGTAAAATAATGTCTAAATTTATCGTAGTTGTTAATAGTTGATAATTGTCTCCTAATGGCATATAATTTACTGATAATAGTATCAGGAGGTGTAAAAATTTTGCTTTTTAAGAAATCTCTTTTTGTGATTTTGCTTTTGCTGTTGCTGTTGGTAGCAGCCATTGCTCCCGTATGCTATGCCAATTCGGCAGAACCGCCGTCAATTGTGATTATTGTACCAGGCGTAAAAAAAGATCTTGAAATAAGCATAGGATCAGGCGATATCTTTTCTAAAGCCAGTAAGACGGTTAAAGCTTTTGAAAGCTATTATGTTTTTTATAACAGAGACTTAAAGGCGGATGGCGACTACACATTAAAAATCACTACCGAAGGCACTACCTACGAGATTGAGATGAATGACAAGCCATTGAAAAATTACAACAATATATATACTCTGAATTTGAAAAATAAAACTCTGACACGTGGAAAATCAACGTTAAGATCTATTCTCCTGGTGTCTTTCAGATTAATCCTTACCCTTTTCATAGAAGCTGGTGTCTTCACGTTGTTTAAATATAAGGAAAAGAGATCTTGGATTGCTTTCCTTATTATCAATTTGATCAGCCAGGGAGTTTTGAATATTTGGCTTAACACTGCCAGCCCCTTGGGTTCTTATTTGATCCTGCTCCTGATATTTGGAGAGATATTTGTTTTCATTTTTGAGATATTTGCTTTCCTGCTAACAGTAAAGGAGAGTAAAGCCGCAATTACGGCTTCATATGTAATAGTGGCAAATCTGTTCAGCCTGGTGGCAGGAGGTTATATTATCACATATCTTCCGATTTAAATGAGTCGACATTTTATATTTTTGATCTTTTATAAACTGTCAAAAAAATATAGTGTTCTGGACATGATATGATATAATTTTATATGTATATCATATTCCGGTATGCTTTTGCTTTTTGAAACACAGAAACAGCGGTACTGGTCTGTTTCATAGGAAGAAATCACAATTTTGTTATGGGAATGGTGCGTTATAGTTATGAAAGGTTCAGGTTTTTTATACCAAAAAGTTTATGAAGATATAAAAGAAGAAATTGAAAATGGAACACTGGCTCCGGGCACAAAAATCAGTTCCGAAAAGCAGCTGGCATCTAAATATGGTATCAGCACCATTACTGTAAAGACTGCTTTGGGACTGCTTACTGAGGAAGGCCTGGTAAAGAGGGTTCCGGGCAAGGGAACTTTCGTGGCTGGACACGAAAGCAATGCTGCTCCAAAGGATAAACATCATGCCGGAGATGCGGAGCACAGGCCCATCATCGGAGTGGTGCTGGAGCATGTCTCATCAACTTTCGGCCTCGATATGATGTATCATATGGACAGGATAGCCATGGAAAAAGGATATCGCTTGTGCATCCGTTTTTCTTATACAGATCAGGAAAAGGAGACGGAAGAAATAGATTTTTTGCTGTCCCTTGGGGTTTGCGGACTAATCATAATGCCTTCCCACGGCAGCCATTATAATACAAAAATACTCAAGCTGGTAGTGGATAAATTTCCGGTGGTGCTGATAGATAAAAGCCTGGAAGGTATACCTGTACCGTCGGTATGCACAGACAATGATCAGTGCTCAAGGGCCCTTGTGGATTTTTTGGTTGGCAGGGGATACAGGAATATAGGGATTGTAACGTCACAGAATGATGGAATAAGTTCCATAAAGGAACGAAAAAAGGGGTTTTATGACAGTCTGGCAGCTAATTCACTGCCGGTGAACGACGAATGCGTTATTCAATTAAAGGTGGACTCAATACAGGTAACCGGAAAGTCTATAGAAGAACAGAATATAAAGCATATTTCCAATTATTTAAAAAGACATCCTGATATTGATTCCTTGATATGTCTGGAAGGTGGATTTCTTCTTGATATATATAAAGCATGTGAAAATTTAGGGAAGAGGATCCCTGAAGATATCGCTGTGTGCAGCATTGATGAGGACAGCAATGCTTCTACAGGATTCTTTTTCACCCATGTCAAGCAGGATGAACTGGCTATTGCTGAAAAGGCTATGGAACTGATTGTTGCCATGTTAAACGGGGAAAATAATATAGAAATTACGAATTATAAGATCCCGGGAATATTTAAAACCGGCAGGTCTACCGGTACGAAAAATACCAAAGAACATGATCCGGTGAAAGACTAACCCATGCACAGGCTTAAAAATCGGAATGAGGCTTCTGCGCAAGCTTATTGGAGCCGGAAAAGACCGGGTAAGTGATAAAAATTTAGCAGTGGTAATAAAGGCTAGGCAAGAGAGTACTGATTGAGAGAGTAAAGGTATTGCGGCCGGGTATCGGGGTTTAATGCGATAAAAAACAGGTGGTATATGCCACCTGTTTTTTATATTTATATTTAATATACACATTATATGCGGAAAACATAGAGAGTATAATAATTATAGTAAATATAATGTATATAATAAATATAATGATTATATTTTTTTAACGAGTTTGAAATAATTCTTTGTTAAAAAAATATCGGAAATCCGATGAAAAATCATGAGTTTTTAAGAAGGGGTCTTTGCTGTCAAACATAGGAGAAAATTCAAATTTTATATCAGAAATTGATGCAAGCTTAAAATATGAGTGTACTGTAAGCCAGACAAGAAGCTGGTTTGACAGCTCTGGAAGTGATACATGGGACACATTTTGCTGGCTAATGCTGTCAGGTACTTTCGAGGTTTGTTTATTAAATTCAAAAATTTTTTTAATAATAAAAAATTATAGTTGAACATATGTGCAATACATGGTAATATATTAATATAATTTAACAACTGTTGCGTATTATATGTAATAGTTGTGCAACATCTTAAGTTCTAACCCGGGTTATACTTATTCTTACGCAAGATCTATCAGAATTTTCACAGCATTGGTGTGTCATTCAAGAAAAGACAAGTCAAAATGTAATTTTAAGGAGGTCTATTAAATGAAAAAGGTACTATCCATCCTTCTTGTTCTGGCGTTAGGTTTGAGTCTTTTTGCCGGTTGTGCAAAGAAAGAATCCAACTCTTCAGACACCGGATCAAGCACAACTCAATCCAATCAAACTGCTGACCAAACTCAAAAGACTGAAGAAACACCAAAGGCCGATGAAACATCGGAAGTAGGTGGAGAAATAAGAATGTTGACTAGTGTCACCGGCGGTAAAGATGATGAAGAGATGAAGTTGTTCGCAGAAGCTTTAGGTAAAGCTACCGGTATGAAAGTTACCATGGAAAAGCCCGCATCGGACTATACCAATGTAGTTATGCAGAAGCTTCAGGGCGGAGAAAAATATGACCTTATTTATGTCAACATGCAGCAGTATCTGAATCTGGTAGAACAGGGAGCTCTCCTGGATCTCACCGATTTTATCAAGTCCTCAAAGATCTTTTCTGATCCGGCATCTATAAATCCTCAGGAATTAAAGGACATCGAAGTGGATGGAAAGATTTATGCCGGCTTCAACAAAAAGGAAATTCACAGGGTAGTAGGTATGAACAAGATTCATCTCCAATCTGCACAAATTGATTATAAGCAGATTGATCCTACCTTGGACGGTTATTATGATGTATTTAAGAAACTGAAAGCAGCTATAAATACACCCAATTATTACCCCTTTAATGCTGTGGTCAGCGAAGTTTATGACCTCCAGCCATGGTTTGCATCATTAGGACTCAAGAGTGGCGTCGTAATTGACAGCGATGGAAAGAAATATGTACCGTTTTCAACAGATGCAGCAGCTCCGGTTTGGGAGTGGTTTGCAAAACTCTATAAGGAAGGTCTCATAGATCCTGCTTCCGCGGTAGATAAAACGAAGGATCTGAGAGCGAAGATGGGAGCATCATCTCAGCTTACCAGTGTGACCGTTGACTGGGCCGCATGGATTGGACTGCACAATGCCAATGCTTTGGCTGAAAACATAGGTCCGGATAAATATGAGATTGTTTCCCTTCCCGGAACCAAAACACCGGACGGCAACTACATGCTGACAAAAGGAAGCGCCAGCTTGTGGGTAATCCCGGCTAATGCTCCAAATCCTGAAGGGGCTAAAAAGATGCTTGAATTCTTTGCTTCCCAGGAAGGCGGAGAGCTTCTCTCAGTAGGTATTGAAGGACACGACTATACTGTCGAAAATGGAAAATATGTGCTGACAGAAATAGGTAAAGCTCACGGTAATGACCATGGAGCTCCTGTTCCGATATTTGAAAAATTCCAGCATCCGATAGGATTCAACCCTGGATTTGAAGAAGCTATGTCCTACGGAAAGTATGCTTCCATAGAGCTGCCCATATCTAATGAGGGAGACTACAAGGAAATTGTAGGCAAATGGGGTGTGCAGATTATGAAGGGTGAAGTTTCTGCCGCCGAAGGTCTGGCTTCCATGAGGGAAGAGCTTATAAGCAGGAAAGTAACTGATAAATAATGCTCTTAGCGCATAAGCAAATTTAAAGGAACATATATTTTGCTCAGAGGCTGGAAGCCTATGACTGATAGCTTCCAGCCTTAGTGCTTCTCAAATCTGCCGATGCAACAGTTCAACTTATCTTTACTGAAAGTGAGGTTAAAGGATGACCACAAGAAAGTTATGGAAGCAGGTTAAAAAATACAAATTGATTTATGCCATGCTTTTTCCAATAGCACTTTATTTCATAGTGTTTTCCTATTACCCCTTGGCTCTTGGAATCCTCAACAGCTTCAGGAAGTCAAAGCTCATAGGTCCTCCCGAATTTGTAGGCCTTGACAACTACAAGGAGGTTTTGGCCAATCCCTTATATTTGAATGCTTTGGAAAACACAGTCGTAGTAGGACTTTTTACATTTATTGTTCAGTTTGCTTTTGGGCTTTTAATAGCCTTGTCGTTAAATGAAGTAAGGATTAAGTTTGTCAAATCCGCCATCCAATCGGTCACTTACCTGCCCAATCTGCTTTCATGGGCAATAGTAGGAGGTATGTGGATTACAATTCTATCACCGTCAGGGATGGTGAATGCCATTCGACAGATAATGTATGGGGACGGAATAAATCCGATTATCTATATGTCTGAGCCCAAGTTTGCGAGGACAATAATGGTGCTTACCGGTGCATGGAAAGGAGCGGGATACTTTGCTGTCCTGTTTATAGCTGCAATAGTGAGCATCAACCAATCTATTTATGAATCGGCAAGAATAGACGGCGCTTCCAGATTCAAGCAGATCGTATATATAACCATTCCCAGTCTGGTTTCTACCATGAAGGTTATAGTTGTACTGGGTTCCATGAGTATCCTGAGAAATTTTGACCAGATTTTTGTAATGGGTAATTCAATGATTTATGATAAAGTCAGAAATCTTCTGTATCTCATATACACCGATGGTATAGTCAATTTTAAAGTTGGATTGGCTACAGCAGCGGCAACAATAGTGCTCATCGCCACCTTCTTGCTTTCAACTTTTGTGCGCAAGCTGACCAGATATGATGAAACATATAGCTGATAAGGCGGTTCAGGAGGTTAAAATGTTTAGAAATCGCAGTCTTAAAAATGAGTTATCATTCCCTCAGAAGATTATAAATTGGATATTCCTGGCTTTCATTTTTATAATAATGGTAATTCCGATGCTCAATGTCTTGGTCATATCCACATCTACCGCACTGGATGCAAGTCAGGCAGGCCTCAAGCTTTGGTGGACCAAATTCAGCATCGAGGGATATGAATATGTGTTTAGGGTTACAAAACTGGGAAGACCTTTTTTGAATTCCCTGTTCGTTTCCTTTACTTCTACAATAATACAGGTTATCATTTCTTCCCTGGCGGGATATATCCTTGTTCAAAGAGAGCTTCCTTTCCGGAAAGCCATAACTTCCTTCATTCTGCTTACAATGATGATTCCGGGGGATCTTACGCTTATTTCCATATATCAGGTAAACAAGCAGCTTCATCTGCTTAATTCATATACAGGACTGATTATAAATGGCCTTGTTTCAGGCTTTTGCATACTGCTCATGAGGAATTATTTCCTGTCGGTGCCCGAATCCCTGGCAGAATCAGCAAGGCTTGACGGTGCCAGTGAGCTGAGAATCTTTAGCGTCATTTATCTTCCACTGTCCATTCCCGGACTGGCCACCATTTTCTTCCTTGAATTTGTAGGCAAATGGAATTCCATGATGATACCGGCAACATTGATAACCGATCAGAGTTTATTTACTCTTCCCCTGATGTTGAAGAGCATGATCATCAATAATGCCTCCGTATCGGGAGCTCCACCGGCTCCGGAAAATGCGGTGATGGCTGCCATTGTTATTGCTACCGTACCGCTGATATTGATATATGTATTTGCCCAGAGATTTTTGCTTTCTGGAATGACGCTGGGTGCAAGCAAGGAGTAGTTGCTTTTATATAACCATTTGTGGAGGGGAAGTATGCAAACAAAGCAGAAAATTCAACTTTTCATTGATAAGGAAAAAGAGGGGCAGTATTTTGAACTCCCCTTTGATGTGCCGGAAAACATATCCAGAATAGATGTAAGGTACTCCTATCCAAGGCATGTGGAGGTCACGAAGGATGGAGAAACACAGCGCATAGAAAAAAATATAATCGATCTGGCGCTGAAAAATGCTGACGGGCAATTTATCGGGGCTTCCGGTTCAAACAGGGACCATATCTGGATAAGCGAGTACAACTCCAGCCTGGGATATGCCGAAACAGAGGTGAAAAAAGGCCGGTGGGCTGTTATTGTAGGAGCCTACAAGATTATGGATGAGGGTGTCACGGTTGAATATGAATTTACTTTCACCCATAAAGAGAGGGTTTTGCTAAAAGGTGACCTTCACATGCATTCTCTGGGCTCCGACGGCATACTTTCTGTGGATGAAATCGTAGATGTTGCAAAGAAAACCGGATTACAGTTCATATTTATAACCGACCACAACAATTATTTTCACAACAATCTGCTAAAGAGCGATGCGGATATAACTGTGATGCCCGGTGTGGAATGGACGCATTACAAAGGGCATGTAAACATGCTGGGAATTAAAGAGCCTTATGAGGGAGCTTGCTTTGCAAATACCATAGAGGAAACCCGTGAATTGATACAGACTGCCCGCCGGAAAGGGGCGATAATTTCAATAAATCACCCATTCTGTCCCAACTGCGGTTTTGCCTGGGGTCTTGAAAATGTGGAATATGATTGTATAGAAATCTGGAATGGCCCTATGAAAAAAGCAGAAATGGATTGCATCAAGTGGTGGCATGAACAGCTTTGCGCCGGCAAAAAAATACCTGTTGTGGGCGGCAGCGATTTTCATAAGTTTGAAATGGGGAGAGCAATAGGCATGCCTACCACTTGCCTTTATGCCTTGTCAAAAGCTCCATCAGATATATATGCTGCCATATTGGAGGGAAATGGATACGTCACCTATCAACCGGACGGCCCAGGGGTTTTAATAGAATGTGACGGAAAAATAATGGGACAGACTGTGGAAAGCAAACCGGACTTAAAAATAAGCTTTACCTTTTCACGGCTTAAGAGAGGCGATGCTATCAAGATTATCTCAGATTTGCAGGAGGAAGTGATAAAGTGCGATTCTGACAAGCAGCAGGTTGTAATAGAGAGACCGGTCGGAAATGCCATGTTTTACAGAACGGAAGTTCATAGAAGCTACGAAGAAAACTTTCCTGGCATACCTGTCATGATTTCCAATCCTGTATATATAAAAGAAGCAAAGGGATGATCAATTTTATATAAGCAGCATGCTGCAAACTATACAGGTGAAGGCAGAAGGATCAGCAATGAAAATGATACTTGTATCTTCATGTTAACAGATAGACTTAATAAGTTTATATAATTGAAACAAACCGATGCAGGCTTGACACAAGTGCTATAGAAGCAAGGAGTTTCAACTGAATTATATATGCTTATCCTTATGGCTGCTACACAATACGTTTATATTCCAACAACTGAAAGGAAGCAAGTACATGAGAAAAACTGAAACAATTTATGTAGTTTTTAAAACACATTTTGATATTGGATTTACAGGGCTTGCCAGCGAGGTAATCGATTCCTATCAGAAAAGCATGTTAAAAAGTGTGTTGGAAACCTGCGAAGCGACCTCATCCAATGATCAAAATCATCGGTATGTATGGACAATGTCATCATGGCCATTAAAGAAATCGTTGGAAACACCGGACATGGAAATTCGGAAGCAGGCAATGGATTTAGCACGGGACGGCAGACTTGCATGGCATGCGCTGCCCTTTACCACTCACACCGAATTTGCCGGTACCGAAGAATTTATCCGCAGCCTGGAAATCGGTAAAAAATTGAATAGAGAGTTTAATAAAAAATATAGCACGGCAAAAATGACCGATGTACCCGGACACACCCGTATGCTGCCATCGCTGTTGGCTAAAGCAGGAGTCAGGTTTCTGCATCTGGGCTGCAATTCATGCGCCAACCCTCCGGAAGTCCCAAGGTGCTTTTTCTGGAAAGGCCCTGACGGAAACGGTGTGGTAACCTTTTATACGAAAGGCGGATATGGTACCGACCTTGTACCTCCGGACGACTGGGATTATCCTGTGTGGCTTGCCCTTATGAATACCAGTGATAATTCAGGACCCCATTCTGCGGATGTCATCCGTGATATATTATCCACCGTCGAGGAAAAACTGCCCGGAGCTAAGGTTATCATCGGTACAATGGATGATTTTGCCGATGCTTTTCTGGCATGCAAACCTCAATTGCCGGTGATTGAAACGGATTTGGCAGATTCCTGGATCCATGGGGTTGCAACCTATCCCGATGAAGTTTCCCGGATACGGTCTCTTAGGAAGACTGCGATGAACGTAGAGGGGATTCTTGCGCTTAAAAAAATGTCGGAGGGTTATCGTATAAGTGATAGTGTCAAGGAGCTTATAGACAAGGCTTATGAAAATATGATACTGTTTGACGAGCATACCTGGGGTCTTGACACCAAGATAACCATATGTAATATGCCTGATAAAAAATCGAGGGTATACGAAAAGAAGCTGTTCCTGGAGGACAAAAAAACTCCTGAATATAAAAGGATTGAGCAATCCTGGCGGGAGAAGTCTCAATATGTGAAAAACGCAGAAGAAGCGGTATCAGGCATAATAAATGAGTTCCCAGTTAAAGAGGATAATCACGTTTCTGTTTATAATATATTGCCATGGCAGCGGGATGGAGAGGTGGATGTCACCGGTCTGGCTGCAGAGGGAGAAGTATTTGTGGACCGGGAAGGAAAAGCTTTCCCGATATATGAAAGGGATGGCCGGTGCATAGCCCAGTTGGAAAACCTGCCGCCTGTTGGTTGTAAAAATTATCGGATTGAAACGAAAGCCATCGAAAGCGATAAATGCCCTGTTGCATCCGGCGATGGCCACGGTGGAGCCGTACTTGAAAACTCCAGAATATCGGTTTCCATTGATGGGAAGACCGGCTGCATAAGAAGCTTTTATGATAAAATTAACAAAAAAGAATGGGTGGCATCCGGTGGTGGCTTTGGTGGATATGCTTATGATATACATGGAAAAGAGCGCATCATCCAATATCTGAAGGATTTTGCCTATGACTTGGAAGATTGGTTCCTTTTTGACAATGGACGACCAGGCTATCCATGGGTGAAAGACAAGACCTACCAGGCTGAGGATACCCGCATAGAGATCAGCAACTCCCATGGCTTAGGATCGGTTGAGGTTATATGGAAAATGCCTTCGGAAAGTGTAGAGAAGTATGGAAATGCGCCGGAAGTAAGGATGAAAATAGAAATGGGAGAAGATTCCGAATATGTTGATATCCAATACAGCATCCGGGGAAAGGAGGAGACTCCTTTCGTAGAGTCAGGGCATTTCATTTTCCCATTGAATGCGGAAGCGCCTCGATATGCTATACAAAAGATGGGCGCGGTGATAGACCCGGAAAAGGATATCCAATACGGCGCCAACACATCCCTGTATTGCTGTGACCGATGGGTAAATGTTTCGGATGGCGATCATAGTATAGCATTCTTTCCTAAGGATACACCACTGCTTTCCATAGGTGAAAACCGGGTATATATATATTCCAAGGATTATAAGCCCAAAAAGCCTGTGCTTTACTGGAATGCTTTCAACAACCAGTGGGCGACCAACTTCCCTCAGTGGATAGGGGGCGATTTTGGCTTCAGGTTCAGAATATATCCCTACGCAGGTGCGTGGAACGATGGTGACATGCCAAAAAGGGCAGAGGAATATGCAACGTCATTGCATCCATTAAAGGAAGCGGTTGAGTGCCGTCTGCTGGAGCAGGACATAGAAAATGCCAATATTCTCATCTTTAAAAATGCTGATGATGGAAATGGGTATATTTTGAGGCTTCAGGAAAACAGGGGCAAAGCCGGGGTAATAACCATAAAGCTCACCGATGGCATGGGCATTTACTCCACATGTATCCTTCCGGAAGAGGATGAGGAAATCTATAGCGATATTCCAGGCGTACTGGAGGTAAAAACCGCTCCTTTTGAAATTCATACTTTCAGAATAGTAGAAAGGAAATAAAGCCGAATCAATCCCATAGCTTTTAATATAAAGTGCTAGTGGTGCCACCACTAGCACATTTAGTTTAAGGAAAAACACCCTTCATTACAGCATGCAGCACTTGGTCTCATTGATTCTCATATTATAATCTGATACAATTCTATACATAAAACAGATGGATTCTTTCTGTTATAGCATATATAGCTAAGGAATGAATTCAGCCAATAATGGATGTATTGATTGATATGTGCTTTGAATCCTTTCGAAGCAGCAATCATCCATTTCAACAGCTGAATTCAAACCGGTTTTATATAGCCTGGAAAAACACGCGGCAGGCCTCATCCGGAGGATTCCCTGTGGTTTATCATAAAATGAAGGTTGGTGGATTGGCTTTAAATGGTTTTGATTGTGACGGCCCTTATGATAGAGGCCGCTCCCATTATAGAGCATTTCAGGTTAAAAAAGGACATGGCAATTCATGAGTTTCCTGTGTATAGAAATTCTGACATTGCCCTGATTGTCAGCGGTATAGGAAAAGTAAAAAGCGCCATGGCATCCGTGTACCTGTATTCGATTTATGGAAAAAAGGAAGAGGATATCCTGGTGAACATAGGTTTTTGCGGCGCCGGAAGCAGCCGTTACTCTCCCGGAACCATGCTGTTGATAAACAAGGTTACTGATATGGACACCGGAAGGGATTATTATCCTGATGTTTTTTTCGGACAGGATATGCCAAAGGAAAGCGTACGGTGTTATTCCAAACCGGTGATGAGGGAAGATGTAGGGGAAAATATTGATATCTTCTGCGACATGGAATCATCGGGCATAATGGAGGCTGCCAATAAGTTTGTCTATTCGCATAATGTGGCAATACTTAAGATAGTATCCGATTATCTCAATCCGCAAAATCTGGATAAAGAGCAACTGAAAAGCTTGGTTAGAGATCAGATGCCTCAGGTGGAGAGGATAATCGGCCAACTGAAGCAGCTTAATGAAAGCTCCGGTGATTTATCCCTTTCTTCTGAGGAGAGGGAGGGAGTGGAAGCCTTTTCAGACAGGATGAAGTTTTCAAAAGCCATGAAGCAGATGCTTTTAAAGGAAATGAAATATGCAAAACTAAGAGGAAAAGAACCCTTGAAGGTTCTTGAATCTTTCATGGACATAAAGGTTGAGTCCAGGGTTGAAGGGAAGAAGGTACTTGAGCAAATCAGACAAAAGATCAAATAACAGCATGTTCACTACAATATATGTTGAAGAGAAAGCGCTGGAATACCCGATCACCCGGCAGCTTTTGCAAAAATATGCTGATTGCCCGGTGGTTACCATAAGGCATTACAAGGATGTATTCAACCGTCCCAAGCAGCATTTTGCCCTCCAAAAGCAGAATCAATCCCTGATACTGGCTGTAAAAGAAGGACAGTTTTTATATAAAGGCCCGGAGGTTTGCCAGAACTTTGGGCATCCTAACTTTTATTACACATCTTTTGTGCTGAATTGTGTTTTCGATTGTGAATATTGCTATCTTCAGGGCATGTATCCATCAGCAAACATGGTGGCTTTTGTAAATGTCGAGGATTTTAAAAAGTCTATGGAGGAAGTATTGGTTGAAAAGCAGGCCTTTTTGGCTGCTTCCTATGATACTGATCTTATAGCGTTTCACAATATTGTGCCATATGTGGACTATTTTTATGATTTCTTTAGAGAGAATCCGGATCTATTGGTGGAAATCCGCACGAAAAGCACCAATCAATCTTTCTATAGAAATCATGAACCGCTGGAGAATATCATCATAGCTTTCACCCTCACTCCTGCTGAGGTAATAGAGAAGTATGAAAGGCATACTCCATCACTGGAAGCGAGAATAAAGGCGGTGAACACAGCCATATCGCAGGGGTTTAAGGTCAGGATATGCTTTGATCCCATATTTATCGACCCTGAAATTGATCATGCTTATGAGCCTTTTTATCGTTATATCTTTACCCGGATTGACCCCGGAAGCATTTTGGATGTCGGATATGGCTTTTTCCGGATGTCGGAGGATTTTTTCAAAAGGATAGAAAAGATCCGGAGCAGTTCCCTGCTTTATGCGGAGGATTACTGTAAGGACAACGGAGTCATATCCTATCCTTCGCATGTCATGGAAAAGATACAAAAGGAACATATGAGCATTTTATATGATTATATCGGCAAGGAGAAGATATTTACTTTATGAAGACTGCTATTTTAACCGGAGCATCCAGAGGAATAGGGCTAGAAATAGTTAAAAGGCTTATTGCCATGGACTATAGGGTTTATGGCTTGGCCCGGTCTTTTGAGTCTACAGATTTTTCCCATGAGAATTTTGTGCCGGTCCAATGTGATGTGCAGGATACGGAGAAACTGATAAAAGCTGTTGGGGATATTGAAGAAAAGGAGCCGGAAATTCACCTGCTGGTTAATAATGCAGGGTTGGGTTATTTTGGGCCCCATGAGCAAATACCGGTTAAGGGTATCCAGGCGATGGTGCGCACCAACCTGGAGGCTCCTCTGATACTGTGCCGGCTGCTGCTGCGATCGCTGAAAAAGAGCCGGGGAACGATTATCTCCATTTCCTCAGTGACGGCAAAAAAGATCAGCACCCATGGCTGTGCCTATGCGGCAACAAAAGCCGGACTGTCCCATTTCT
This sequence comes from Clostridium thermosuccinogenes, assembly GCF_002896855.1. Classification (NCBI taxonomy): domain Bacteria; kingdom Bacillati; phylum Bacillota; class Clostridia; order Eubacteriales; family Clostridiaceae; genus Clostridium; species Clostridium thermosuccinogenes. The sequence continues at coordinate 716,913 of NZ_CP021850.1, forward strand.
TAAACAGCTTGTTCGAAGAGGTAAGAAAATATGGCGTAAAGGTTACAACCATCCATCCGGATATGACTAAAACCGGCTTTTATGATAATCTGGATTTTACTTATGAAGAAGAAGCCGATGCGGTTTTGATGGCAGAGCAGGTAGCCGATGCAGTGGAATATGTGCTAAGAGGCGGGGACAATCTTGTGATAAATGATATCACCCTGCGCCCGCAAAAGAACAGGATAAGAAGAAAGACGGCAAAGAGGGATGATGGCGTGTAGCCTCGAAGTTTTATATGAAAATGCTGGAGGAGTTCAAAAAATTATGCGTGATTATATTCGTGACATCCGGTATTTTTAAGGTTGCGAGTTGAAAACCTTTTTTTAATCCACCTTGTCACCAATATGAAAAATGGGTTGAATGCAGTTTTTAAAATGTATGATTGCCGCTAAAAGGATTCAAGGCATATAACAACCAGTAACACCTATTATTGGGCGAATTCATTCCAAAACCATATAATGCTGACTCCATTAATATCATGCGCTGCAGGCCTGAGCCTGCAGGGAGTTGATTGACCATGCCTGTTTCAACACAGGTTCAAGTGTTATATAATATTAATGCAACCTTATTATGTAGCGAGGAGAGAATGGAATGGAAAAGAATGAGGCAGCCAAAAAGGAATCAAAAGAAGACCTCCTAAAGCGCTTAAGGCGTATTGAGGGACAGGTAAAAGGCATACAAAGAATGATTGAGGAAGAAAAATATTGTGTTGATATATTGACGCAGGTGGCAGCGGTGCGTGCCGCCATAAACAAGGTAGGGACTCTCATTCTGGAAAAACACTCAATGGATTGCATTGAGAACATAGTCTCTTCGGAGGACAAGGAAAAAGCCCTCAATGAGCTTACAAAAACGATAAAAAGCTTTATGAAGTATTCGGAGTGATTGCTTTTGGCAGTTTGCCACAAAAAGCGCATCTGACAGGCTGGGCATCTTTTCAAATTTTCCAGTCTGTAAAAATCAAAATACCCAGCCTGCAGAAATATACTCATATTCGAAAACTCCTCCGGCGGATGAATTATGGAGCTAGTTCCTGTTATTACGTTTCCATGTTATCATGGAAGCTTTCTCTGGAGGATACGTTATCAGGCCGGCTCCCGTAATTTCGTTCCTATGTTCTTACGGAAGCTTTCCCCCTGGAGGATGAATTATCGGGCGGGTTCCCCTTTTTTTACTTTATCTATGATTTTTTCCAATATCTCTTTATTTGTAGCTCCCGGAATGTAACCGTACACAGTGCCATCCTTGTTTATTATAAAGGTATTGGGCAGCCCTGATATGCCATAGGTTTGGGCTACAGTGCCGTCTTCATCCATGAGGACGTTAAGACTGATATTTTCCGATTTCAGGTATTTGGTAACGGTTTCTCTGGATTCCTCAACGTTTACAGTCAGTATGACTACTTCGTCGTCTTTCTCCAGTTCCTTATTCAGTTCATTAAAGTCAGGCATTTCAACTTTGCACCATTTGCACCAGACAGCCCAGAAATTGAGAATGACTATTTTGCTCCTGTAATCGGAAAGCTTTACTGTTTCACCGTCCAGATTTTTCAGACTGAAATCCGGAGCCATTATTTTATTTTCATCCGATGCGGTATCCGTATTTCCTGACCCGGAACCATCCTCTCCGGAATCAGGCTTATCGGTTTTCCGGGAATCAGATGCCTGGGAATCGGAACTGCCTGCGTCCGGAGTATAGGAATCGTCAGCTTCTGTTTGCTGAGACTGTCTGGCAAAAGCTATATCCTTGTTCTTTGAGTAAAAGACATATGCTCCTGCCAAGAGGGCACATATCAGTATTGCCAAAAGGACTACGCCAGCTTTTTTACTCATTGAAAAACCTCCTCTTCTTTTGCTGTATAGCTCAGGATGGACACCAGCTGATATCAAAACCTAAAGGGTGATAGCCTGACAGATACTATCAGCAAATTCAGCATATTCTTACAAACACTATATTCTTATTTTAAATCATATTGTCTTATAGGCTTCATCCGATAAATTTTCGCTCTTTCAAAACAGTGCAGCTTTGCTTCTATTTGTAATACTAGTTATTAATAGTGCTGTACTTGGATAATACTTCTTATAATACTAACTATGATACTTCCTATAAATGCTTCACTGAAGAATCCTGTCTTACCTGGCACACAGATATGCATTCAAAGCGCTCTTGCACGCATTGTTTAAGTATTTTGTTCTTTCTTTGCTTCCTTTACCTGTTTGTCAAAGCTATTGAAAACTCATATATTTCAAACTGTCGGTGAAAACCAAAATACCTGCGATAACCAGCAATATCCCGGATACAATGCTTATTGTCCGGCTGTGTTTTTGGATCAGTTTGAAAGCTCCTTTTACTTTTTCAAATAAAACTGATGTGAGAATAAACGGTATGCCGAGACCTATGGAGTAAACCAAAAGTAAAAGCACTCCCTGGGTTATTGTCTTCGAACTGCTGGCCAGAGCAAGGGCGGAACCCAAAAAAGTACCCAGGCAGGGAGTCCAGCCGAAACCAAAAACCATGCCAAATAAAATCGAGCTGAAAAAGCGCAGCTTTTCGAATTTGAAATCCAGTCTTTTTTCCATATTTAAAAACTTTAAATTTAATATTCCCATAAAGCTCAATCCGAATACCATCATGATCAGCCCGCTGATTTTCTGCAGGAGACTGCGGTTATTTATAAGAAAATGTCCCAGTGTAGTAACAGTTGCTCCAAGAGCAACAAAAACCAGAGTGAAGCCCAGCACAAAAGCGAAGGAATTTGCAAGAAGATTGCTTTTACCAGCAGCATTTTGCGTCTTATCATTCCCTGAGGTTCCAGCCAGATATGAAAAATATATCGGAAGCATGGGCAAAATGCATGGAGAAATGAATGTAAGAACTCCTTCGGTAAAAGTAAGCAAATAGTAAACTGAGTTCAAGAAAACCCCTTCTTTCTTATAAAATAGCCGTATATCAACTCATATCTGCTATCTATTTATATACCCTATGTGGGTATATAATAACAAAAATTATAGAAAAGTCAATGCATTAATTTAACCCGTTATACTGGTATTTTCCAGGAGCAGGTACCGATTTGAAAATATTTGATCGACTATCCCCGATAACTTTCCGCAAGCGCCATCTCCAATTACTGGCACCGGAAAAATTTCTGGATTTATTTCAAATAAAATTATATCATAAAAATAAAAAATCTTGTTAATATATACCCATGGGGGGTATATATTATATTGAACAACAAATAAAAAAAGTAAGGAGTGCATATAACATGTCAGTTAAGGTTTATTCCACACCTACATGCCCATGGTGTACCGTGGCTAAGAATTATCTCAAGTCAAAGAATATCGAGTTTGACGATATTGACGTATCACGAGACAGAGAAGCAGCAGTAGAAATGATACAGAAATCCGGTCAAAGGGGTGTCCCCGTAATTGACATAGACGGGAATATAATTGTCGGTTTCAATCAGGCAGCTATTGACAAGTTCTTGAATATATAGAGGAAATTGATTTAACATCTGAGCAATGGATTATTTATAACAGGGGCAGCAACAGAAATGTATGCACTGGTGCAGCGCTATATTTCAAGAAAACAAGCTGCCCCCGGGCACATGCCCGGTTTCGGAGAAAGGATTGCTGCTGTTTGATGCTGTGGCTCTAAGCAGAGCTTCTTTTTTATTGTCCATTTTCGAGCATAACCATAGAATAAGCGAGAAGGATTGATACCATCTTTCGTTCATTTTATTTTAATAATTAGTGTTGTGCATTTAAAAGTAAATAATTGTATTACCAAATTAATGGTAAAACAAAAGCATAAGTTGACGTAATGTGGTAGCTTTGAATTGACCAAAAACAAAACTATTTCCACGGAGGTCAAACTTATGCCTGAGATAATAATAGAACAAAGTCAAGAAGTTATCAATTATATAAATATGCTAGATTTACCTTATTCTGAAGCCATACAAAATCACATGGTCCTTATGGTCTCAGGCATTATTACCACCGAGGGAAGCAAAAATGTTTCCAGGATCTATTCAAAGCATACCTGTAACCGGGATAGAAGCTGTGGTTCAAGATTCCTCGGACAGTATAAATGGAGTAACGATTATGTGGACCACAAGAGAATTAACCATTCTCTAAATGTTGTCCGTAATAGCGTGAATGAAGATACTTCAGGCTTTCTCATCATAGACGACTCTTTGAGTAAAAAAGATAAGTCTACCAAAAAGATTGAAGGCCTTGATTTCCACCATTCACACAGTGACGGAAAACCCATGTGGTCTCATTGCGTAGTTACTTCTCATTATAAAATTTCCGAATACTCACTGCCACAAAATTTCAGGCTCTATCTTAGAAAGCAGTTCTTTGGCAATAAAGCAAAGAAGCATTTTAAGAATAAACAAGAGCTTGCAATGCAGCTTATTGATGAATTTATACCGGTTACAGAAACAACGTACTTGTTGTTGGATGCTTGGTATACATCGGGTAAAGTGATGCTCCATGCCTTAAAGAGAGGATATCACACCATTGGAAGAATAAAATCCAATAGAGTGATTTACCCAGGAGGCATTAAAACAAGTGTTAGAGAATTTTCAACCTTTATCAGTAAGGACGAAACCAGCCCAGTTACAGCAGGTGACGATACTTACTATGTTTATAGGTATGAGGGTAAAATCAATGATCTTGAAAATGCCGTTATTCTGTTTTGTTGGAGCAAGCCCGATTTATCCGATAAACCAGCATTTATACTAAGTACGGATGTTAGCCTTACCACCTCCGAAATCCTTATATATTACCAGAACCGCTGGGATATTGAGGTAAGTTACCGGTATCAAAAAAACTCACTTGGTTTTGATAAATACCAGGTAGAATCCTTAACTTCAATAAAGCGCTTCTGGAGCATGGTCTTTATGGCCTACACTTTCCTGGAGCTTTTCAGGGTTTCAAACAAGAAATCCTTAAAGCTTGATACTTTGGGAGATACCATAGGGTATTTCCGCAAACAATACTTGGTTTCAATTGCCAAGTTTGCATATACTTGTGCAGTAAAAGGGGTAACTGTCGATGCTGTTATTACCAAATTAGGGATAGCCGCATAAACATTTACAATTTACTGCACGACACTAATTAATAAGCAAGTTTATACAAGTAAGTCTGCAGATGTATTTCAGCATAGATATTTTGAAAATAAATTTGAATATTGTCCTGATGTTTCATATAATACTCTTGTTATGATACTTAAGAGGTGAATACATTGAGGATTATTGATGTCATTATTATAGGAAAAGGACCGGCCGGGATTTCGGCTGCTTTATATACCCAGAGAGCCAACCTTGCAACATTGATTATAAGCAGGGATGGAAGCTCTCTGGATAAAGCGGCTAAAATCGAAAATTATTATGGCCTGGAGGAGCCCATCAGTGGCAAAGAACTTCTGGAAATAGGAGAAAAGCAGGCGCGGAGGTTGGGAGTAGAAATTCTGAAGGAAGAAGTTATAGGCATTACGTATCTGTATGATGAAAAATGCTTTAAAGTCTCCACAGAAAAGAGCGAACACTACTCTCGGACAGTCCTGATTGCTACAGGGCAACCGCAGAAAAGAATCGCCATTGACGGTTTGGAGGATTTTGAGGGAAAAGGAGTAAGCTATTGTACCACCTGCGATGGCTTCTTCTACAGAGATATGTCTGTGGGAGTGATAGGAAACGGTGCTTATGCAGTTCATGAGGCAATGGAGCTGGAGGCATTTACCAAGGATATCACTCTGTTTACCCACGGTGCGGACCTGGATATCACAGGAGAACTGGCGGATAAGGCAGGCAGATTTAAGATAAACACCCGTCCGATACTGAAGTTATCCGGGGATGAATTCTTACAGGAAATTCACTTTAAGGATGGGACAAGTCAGAAGATTGACGGGCTGTTTGTTGCATACGGCACTGCTTCCAGTGTGGATTTTGCGCAAAAACTCGGTATTATAACAGAAAACAATGCTATTGTGGTGGATAATGGGCAAAGTACAAACATAGAGGGGGTTTTTGCTGCCGGGGATTGCACCGGAGGTTTTAAGCAGATATCAGTGGCTGTAGGGCAGGGAGCAGTTGCAGGAAAGAGCATCATCGAATTTGTGAGGCATATGAAAAAGTAGAGTGTGCAGTATAAAAGGGAGGAAATGTCATTCGACATTTTCTCCCTTTTTATCCAGGTCGTACAAATTATAAGTTATACATTTGGACGCCCTTCGTGAGGAACTGCTTCTCGCAGTTTTCGTCACCTTCTCTGCTTTGTTGGTTTTTCTTGCGGGTTTGCTTGTGGTGGAATTAGCTGCTTTATTTTTGCAATTTTTATTGGTGCAGCTTCCGCCGATGATCAACGATCCGCAAATACAAAATTCCGCCAATATGAATCATCCTTTCTTCACATTTATTAATTATATCACAATCAAGGCGGAATAATTACCGGTAATTTAAATTCTTTTAAGAAGATATTGCCCGCCGCTTACTTTCGGCTTTTCAAAACCCAGTTTTTGATATATAATTCTTTCTGATAGTTAATAATATTAACTAAGCAAACCATATCAGAAAAGTAGTTTATGAAATCTAAAGGGAGTAATGGCATATGGATTATTTAAAAAAATCTTTAAGGGTTCTCGCGGATTATGCAATTTCACTGCTTATTTTTTCACTTTTTATACTGAATTTTTATGATTACAGGGTAGTTTACTCCTTTGTAATATTTGTAATAATGGCTTCTATTATTTATGCAGACCTAAAACAGCTGGCGATGAAAGAAAAAAGACCTCAGTACAATCTCAAGCCTTATCCCCTGAAAGGATTGGTGCTGGGATTGATAGGCTTTTCTCCCTTTATAATATTGACACTGGTTTATCCTCTTATCAATTTTAATAATGAAATATATGATAATGTAAAAAGGCTGATATTTAACGCGATACTGGGGCCGGTCTATTTTATTGCAAAGATGGGCAAAGGCTCATACGCGGCTTATATTGTAGCATCACTGGTAGTGCCGATAATATCGATGCTGTCGTATATGGCAGGGTATTATGGCTTTAATTTCCCAAAATTAAAGAAGTTTGACAAAAACAAAAAAACAGGCAATAAAACACCTGCCGGAAAATAAAGATATCGGGCGGCAGTAGAGAATTTGACGGAGGGAAGGCAATTGACAAGTTCAGAAATTATTTTTGAGAGCTACAACCGAGTGGTGGAGAGAAGCTATGACAGGGCATTTGAGGAAAGCGGCAAGGATGACCCTTTGAAGGTTAGGGAATCCAATGTTTCAAGGTTTTTAGATGAGGAGATAGGCACCTGGGAAACCACTCCCCTGGCAGAAATGGAAGGACTAACCCCGAAAGAATATTTTGGCAGGTTGGCGGATTTCGATGATGTGGTGGATCATGTGAAAATTGGGGCAAAGATGTGCGACAGGGGATTGCCTGAGCTTCTTGTGGACAAGCTTATGTCTTACGGGAGCCGGGCGGTGGATACTTTGCTTCAAATGGCTTCTGACAGGAATATGCTGGAAAATGAGGATGATATATACATACCCCTGATAGCCGTGAGGATTCTCGGGGAGAGAAGGGTAAGCACCGCTAATAATTTTCTCGTCGAGTTGATAAAGACGCTAAATGAGGACAAGGAACTGATGGTGGAGGAGATTACCGACGCTCTGATAAATATTGGAGAACCCTGTGTGGGAGTACTGATCTCTGAGCTCGATAATACCGACGAAATAGGCTATATCCATGAGTATCTGCTGACTGCCCTGGTTAAAATCGGAAAGGAAAGAAAGACGGATGAAATCTATCGCTGCATCAAAAATACCTTCTTAAAAATGGATGACAAGATCCTGGGGGCCATGTGCGTTGGCGATTATGGCGACGGACGAGCCATACCGGCATTAAAAGGCTATGTCAAGAAGAACGCTAGTAAGCTGGATAAGCAGACATTCCTGGAAATAAAGGCCGCTGTAAAGCGCCTGGGCGGCATAGTGGAGGATATGGATGGGGATTTTGCATGAACATACTGATTGTTGACGATCACCCTTTGGTATGCATCGGCATCCGGAACATACTTATTTCCGAAAAGGATATCGATAATGTGAGTTCCGCCAATGATGTAAAATCTGCATTGAGGCTGATGGCTGAAAACAGCTATGACCTGGCGCTGGTAGATGTCAGGCTGAAGGGTGAGAGCGGCATTGATTTTATACGCACCGCCAAGAATAAGTTTCCTGGGTGCAAATATGTAATTCTGTCGTCCTCATCGGCCTTCGACGATTTTGACAAGGCGATGCAGCTCAATGTCGATGGTTATATACTAAAAGATGCTTTTACTGAGGATATTGTATATGCAGTAAAGTCTGTTCTCAGGGGAAGGAAGTACTTTGATCCTGTTTTTTTGGAGAGAATGAAACCTTCCCAGCCAATACCGCAATCCGGCAAAAATGACGAGGAACAGTTGTCTCCCAGGGAGGCTGAAATTTTGGACTGCCTGGGAAAGGGCATGTCAAATAAAAGCATCGCAGATAAATTATGCATAAGTGAAAATACCGTCAAGAAACATGTGAGCAGCATTCTGGCAAAACTAAAATTAAGCGACAGGATACAGGCAGCACTTTATGCAAACAAAACCCAAAATGACAAAGGGGAATAACCTCCCTATCATTTTGGGTTTACTTTGGTACGGTTTTAATTCGCATGATGCCAGTTTTTGCATAATTTTAGATTACATATGATTTCAGTTTTCGTATGTTTTAGCTTTCGTGTGATTTTTGCTTTTGTATGTTTTTATTTTTCGTATGGTTCTACTTTTGCATGGCTTTAACTTCGTATCTTGCCCTTTGCTTTTATCTGTCATTTATCTTTATTGTAATCTATTTTCTTTTCTCCGGCGGCCCAGACGGCATTTACTGCCGTATAAAGCTCATTGTGCTTGGACCAGAGCTGAGTGTGCAGGCTCCATAAATTGCTGTGCTGGCTCCAGAAGTCAGGGACCTGCTGCTTTTCCTCTTCTGTGGAATTCTGGTAAAAGGCATTCAGATTCCTTATGCAATCGGCGTAAGTGTTAATGCAATTAACAAAGGCTTGTATGTCCACATCTCTGTACTGGTCAACTTCCGCTTTCAGCTCATCATAGGTGATGCCTCCGAAGGGGAGATTTTCCAACTCTTTTGCCCGCGCATTCAACTGGCCTTTAAACAAGTCCATATTGCCGTATATCTTTGGAAACTGTACATGCTTAAGAAGGTCAATACCTTCCTGTATGGTTGTGTATTTGCCGCAAATGCAGCAGCCGTTTTCCTGGGGAGGCTGCGAAATTGTAAGCGTGAATTTCACTTCGGCATTTTGCCTCCATAAGGCATAGCTTTTATTGATAACGGCGGCAGTCAATATTAAAATAAACGCAGTTAAAACCGCAATAAATCTTTTTATATATACCACTCCAATCTTTACGCAAGATAAAGATCATCCACTGTACCTCCAAGCCTGTTACCTGAGCTGAAATCAAACAGCCTGTACAAATCTTAGAAAAGTACTGAACTCAAAATTTTCAACATAACCTTTTGTTATTTTTACTTTGACGGGAGCGCTTTGGCCCGGTTCTATCCTGTCGGGGGCTGCAACCAACTCCACCCCAAGGCTGTCAGGTACGCTGGAATCTATCCCTTCACATATCACGGGAACAGTTCCGTTATTTTCCACAGTGAATACCAGTATGGAGTTAAAAGGGTTTGCTCTTGACACTACCCTCATATTGACTTCATCCACAACATTGCCGGCTCTATTGGTGTCGAAAGATAGGGATTCATAGCTGTCGGAGCTTTCCAGTGCCACATTCGTTATAATTATGCTTACTTCTCCCGTGGATATGGAGCCGAATAGGTTAAAAGACTGGTTCCAGGAAGCGTAGGTTGCACCGAGAAGGCCCAGCGATACAATAAGGGCAGCGCAAATGGTCCCTGTATGAAGAAGGTTTCCGAATCTTCTTTTTTTTCTGTATTTATAATGCTTAAATGCTCTCATATAATCAATCATTGCCCTTCAACCTAAATATCGTCTTTTCTTGGAAAATATTGTATAAACACCGGCACCAGCTTATAGGACAGACCGGCTTTTCCAGTGAGCTTGACCGGACCATCATCCAGCTGCTGGTTTAATTCCAGTACTAGTTTTTCGCCTGAATCAATTTTCCTATACTTCGTCAGAGATGTCAAATTGCCTGCCAGCTCTGAGAGCGTTATATTTCTGAAGGTTCCCAGGACATCATAATAGGTTCCGTTGTCCCTGTAAATTTTTACGCTCCCGGAAAAGTATATAAGTTCAGATATAGCGCTTTTATTGCCGTCAACATGCAGCACAAATTCATCCACCGATATGGGAATGTCGGCTATGTTCTGGGCTGTGATGCAAAAACCCGCGTTTGCGCCTGCATAGATATTCTTGGTATAAAGATTGACATAAGTTTTATCCGTAATATTGCCGAACTTGTCCCGTCTGAACGAAACTCCGGCTGTGACACCCTCACTTATGCTCATCACCCTGCACTCTTCCGGCAATAATTCCATAAATGTGGCATTGGTGAGGGAATTGTTTGCAAAGCCTTGCTGCATTGCTATGGAATAGCTTATACCAATAAGTATCAACGTTATTACTGAGATGATTAGAAGATGCCTGGTTTTGTCCATTTCTACCACCTAAATTCTGCAGCATGATATGTTTATTTCAAAGAATGGCACAAGCCTTTTGACAGACCTGTGCCATTCAATAACTTTTGCCTTTTACTCATAAATTATTTTTCTTAATTGTTATACTGTTGGAAAATGAAACTCATTGTCCACTGCAGATTGAGTTTTTCGGTTTCATTGGTGCTGGAAAGAGGCAATTCCTGGACGATTGTCACTGTTTTAGTTGCGCCCGGCTCCATTGCACCTATTTCGTTCATAATTGCATTGGCTATGCTTGTTTTTGCTGTTGCAGCATCGCTGACTATAACAGGTGTACCGTTTACTGTGAATACCAGGTCTTTCCACAATTCATTACCCGCATTGGTTATTTGGCTGGCAGCTTCGTTAAAAGCTATTTTTGTCCTCATTGTTCCCATATTGGTGAAGGTAAGAGTGGTGGTAAGCCTTGTGCCTGGGTAAACCTTGTCTATATCGTAAGAGAGCGTAGAAAGAGTTTCCTGAGTTCCGTCTGCGTTTCTGGCAGTTGTGTAATTGACCAAATTGCTTAGATCCAGATAGCTGTTTCCTGCAGTTGTATAACTGCCTTTGCCGTCATCTACTTCTACCTTGTTTACTTCAGATATTTTTACAAACAATTCACCGGTATCAACAGTGCTGCTGATGGTAAATGTCTGTGTCCAGGCCGCATATGCAGCACCCATGAGAACCATCGCTGCTACAGTTACCAGCAAGATAAATCTCGTTTTATTCATATCAATGACCCCCTATTTAAAAGCAAGTTGATATTTAATGTTAATTTTACATGTACAATTGTAACAGCTTGTCCCTGCTTTGCGAAACACCCATGATGATAATTTTGCTACACTGCGGGGATTACTTCTTGATACCTCCAGGGTAGTATGCCATACCACTTTAGTGTTATTATGCTGCTTTAGCGTTGCTGCTGGGACAGTTCTGTTGCCTCCGGATTGATTTCACCAAATATGGCCATGTAGTAGACCCTTCCGCTGTCAAACACAAAAAATTCGATTTTCCGCTCCATCGCGGTATCCACCTTGTAATAGAAGACAGGCTGCCCCACTTCATCGGCTATCTTTATCATATCCTCGATGGAATTGATGGATATGACATCGGAAAACTGGTATGATATGGTGTGGCTCATACCTGCCAGCCTTTCCGAATACTCCTTGAATATGCTGGCGATGGTCTTCTCGAAGGGATCCGGAGGAGGTACCTTTTTGGCAAAGGCAATATAAATGACAATAACAAGCAGTATGAAGGCTGCTCCGAACAATATGAAAATCTTTACGTAATTTATGGGTATGGGGGTTTTTATGTTTTCAGCAATTCGGTTTTCACCTTTAGCTTCCGGCTCTCCTTCCATTTTAAATACGCTGCTTCCTATGGGAATGACGAGATTTGGGCTCATGCTGTCTTCCAGGGTGCCATTCTTTGAAGCTGCCGATGTATTTACTGAGAAGACAACATTCAATACCACCGGAGCATTTACTTCCGAGTCCAGATAAATTGATTCCTTCAGTTGGAAATAGCTGTCCAGGTAAACCTGCTTGCTCAATTCAATAGATACCTTTGAGTCCTGCCTTTTTATGGTGCTCTCCGGAATCAAACTATATTCCTTGCTCCAGAGGACCTCATTTTCATCTCCATGAAGCCCTTGAAGATACGCGGTTACTCTGTATTTGGTATTGAGGTCTGCAACCTCCGTAGATGCAAAGTCATATTTCAATTTCAGATCCACATAATCTATATATTTAAATACATAATACCTATCCTTTCCGAGAAATTCCCCGTCATACATTATATTAGGCCTCAGGTGCACTTTATAATCTATGTATCCATTGCTGGTATAGGCATAATGCACTTTTTCTTCTTCCTTATATCTGGGGATCAGCAGTTCTGAAAGGGCATAAGCGCAGAGAGCAAGAATCAGTATAATTCCTGTTATTATGAGTATTCTTTTTTTGGCTGCACTTATCTTCAATGATTTCACCCTCCGATATTTAAATGTAAATTGGCAGCTTAGGCATAAGTCGAACACTGCTTGGTTTTTCAATAAACATTATCAATAAAAGTTTGCCGCAAAGTTCTGCATTATAATATCAACACTATAAAAATATTTTAAAACTCCACTTCTTCTCTAGGTATCTGCCTGCCTGAACGGAATAATACACTTATCATGCCGATCTTAGGCACCACCCCCACCATTTTGCCCCTTATTTGTCCTGCGTCCACCAGCCTCAAGTCAGGTGCGCTGTTATTATCACCCTTTGTCTGGTATCTTCCGGTTTTTTCGTCTATTGAAATGATACGGTGCACTATAAAGATATCACCAGTCCAGTACTGTATGACATCTCCGATGTTGAGATCCTTTCCATTGGTCTTTACCATAAGGGCGACATCCCCCGGATAAATAGTAGGCTCCATACTTCCTGTAAGAATTATGGTGGGGAAGATGGGAAATACTCCGGCGGCAAACCATATCAAGGCAATGCTGAATATGCTTACAGCTATCCAGGCAGCTGGTTTTTCCCGCTTTTGATCCCTGAGTTTCAGCTCCCTGGCCTGTTTCCTGTAAACCTGATGTATTGTAATGATAAAAACCGTAGGCATCATAATGCCTATAAAGGCTTTAGTAATCCACCTCAGGTTTGGAAGCACGGGGGATATCCATATTGGCAGGGTTGTCAAGGCTATATATATTATAGCAGGGTATGCACCGCCTATGTATACCATATATGTGAGCAGTATGTTTGTCATTATCTCCGGACCTGCAAATTCAGCAACATACTGCACCGCCTGCTGCCATGTCTCAATGCTCATCATGATTTTAAGATTCAGCCGGTACAGGCTGAAGACCAACACCACTAAGATGAAAAACAGGGGCACATACTTTTTCTTAACGCGGTTAATAATGTAGTTTCTCACCAATTCCATCATGAGCAGTACGCTTCCGAAGCTCAGTACATTGATCAGGATTCCGGTCAATTTTCTGGAATACGGACTTGCTCCGATGCCGTCCATAAAGCCTCCGGCAAAATAGACCGACATGTATGTGATCCCGCATATCGCAGACCATATGAGTATGAAACTATAAAGCTTTAGCTTGCCTTTGAACCTGATTCTAGGCTGCTTCCATATATAGATGGACATAGCAAGCCAGAAAACCGGCTTAAAAACGTTAATGTATATGGAAGACCCGAGGAGTACCGGTAAAACCGTATTGCCAAGAATTAATGACAACAGTATGATTGCAATTATTATCAGCGCTTCGTATTCTCTTTTGCCCATATCCTACATTGCATCCTTTGCCTTTTTGATATATGTTGTCCCTGCTTATGCATCTTCCGGTTTTTTTATAATATCTATATTTCTGAATACAATGTTAAAGGTCGTACCGGAATCTTTTTCCGAAAGAATTTCTAACTTGCCGTTATAAATCCTGACAAGGCTTCTGATGTTGTACAGCCCGAGGCCGTTATTGCTGCTCTGGCCGTCTTTCTGTTGCCCAAGCCCTATACCGTCATCCTTTATGACAAGCTTTGTCATTTCATCCCCCATATGCAATGTGACCCATATGTTCCTGCATTTGGAGTGCCTTACAGCATTCCCGGTGCATTCGGTTATTATTCTGTAAATAGCCTTCCGGGCATTGAGGGAAAGGCTATCCAGCTCTCCTTCTGCGTCCAGGCTTATATTTATGCCGCTGAGCCGTTCCATTTGTGACAGGTAGGAAGCTATGTTTTCTTTAAATAAGACTATGTTCTGCTTCTTGCTGCTGAGGTTGTATATGGTAGAGCGCAAGTCCCTCAGGGAGTCCTGGACGGTTTCCATTATAAGGCTTAGCTGCTCCTTCCTGCTGTCATCGGACAAATTATCCCATTTTTTCAAGGTATCATAAGCAAAGCAGGACGCAGCGAAAAGTCTTTGCATTATGCTGTCATGTATGTCATCGGCTATACGGTTTTGCTCATCTGCAACAGCCAGTTCGCATTCAATCTCTTCCGACTCTGCTTTTTCAAAAAAAGTCGATCCAAGCTGTGACATTAAGTGCAGAGTTGCTTCGTATTCTTCCTTGCCCTTGGCATATTGATCTTCAGGTATTATAAGGCCTATTACACCATAATTTTTTATATCGGATACTTTCGTTTGGATCACCCTAAGACCGGGCTCAAGAAGATTTGATATTACATAGGAGCTGCCGGCAGTGCCGTGCTTGTCCTTTTCAAAGCTTCTTATAACAGAAATCAGAGAGCTTCTTGCAGCCTCACTTAAAGGCTTCAAGGTAATCATGCTTTCGGCTTTCTCACTTCCATCAAGGTAATAAAAGGCATTGGATTCCGGAGAAATCCTGCCTGCAAAGTCCAGCAAAATAAGGGCGATGTCCCGCTGTACCGACAAGCCTGTGATGCTTTGGACCGCTTCATACATATGAAGGATATCGTGGGTCATTCCCTTGATTCTCGCATTGTAATTCTCAAGGTCTTGGTTTGCAAGGCTCAGTTCCCGCTGCTTTATTATCAGTCGGTTGTTATAGTATAAAAGTATGTTTATCAGAATCAACAAAAGAGTGAAGCTCAATATAATATTGGATTTGGACAATAAATACTGCCTGACCTCCGGTATCCCTTCAACAAAATATCCTATTATGCACAGGAGGACGATGCCGGCGGCAAGGGAGGGATACTTCTTCCTGGGAGGCAAGTAATAGGAAATAACCAGCAGGGGATTTAGGAAGCACCATATGAAAGGACTTTCCAGCCCACCTGTCAGCAGTATCAGCAAGGATATGCCGGTGATATCCATTATGAGCAGAAGGCTCATCCTCTTTCCGCTATCGAAGCTTATTTTGTAAAGATAATCAAACAAGAATGCGTATATGACAACACAGGATATCAGAATAAGCATCATGGGCACGGCATAACGCTCGAATATACCGTGAAAAATGTATATTGACAAAGTTAGAAAAATCGATATAAACCTGTATAATTCAAGCAAGCCTTCGATATTGCTTTTTATTGCTTTGGGCAACCTAAATTTCATCATTCCAGCCTTCTGTTTCTTAATGTTGTTCATCGCGCTCCACCGAAGAAGCTCTTTCTGTTTGCCATATAGTTCAATGCGCTTTGCTTTGTTATCTTACCGGCTGTATAAAGATCGTTGATGGAATCCTCCATTGTTATCATTCCTAGGGATTTGCTGGCTTTTATCATTGCCGGTATCTGGTGGATCTTGTTTTCCACTATCAGGTTTTTAATTGCCTGGTTGGCCAGCATTACTTCCACAGCGAGCTTGCTGCCATTGCCGTCGGCAGCGGGTATGAGGCACTGGGATACGATCGCCAGAAGTGCATTGCTGAGCTGTATCTTTATATAATTGCTCTTATCTGCAGGATACATTCCGACTATATATTCTATCGTGGATATGGAATCGTCCGTCTGCAATGTGGTAATAACCAGATGACCGTTTTCTGCAGCTGCCAGAGCGGCAGAAAATGTAGCCGGGTCTGTGGCAGAGCTTATCATAATTACGTCCGGGTCCTGTGTCAGGGCGGAGTAAACGCCTTCCTTGAAACTGTTTACATCCATGCCTACTTCTTTTTGGTTTACAATAGCCTTGTCATGCTTATATAAATACTCAATGGGGTCTTCAATTGTTATTATATGGCATTCCCTGGATGTGCTTATCTTCTTTACCAATGATGCCACAGTTGTGGATTTGCCGCTGTTCTTATTGCCACATACGAGTATAAGCCCGCTTTCCTGGCGGTGAAGATTGATAACTGCATCGGGTATGCCAAGCTCCTCGGGAGTTTTTAACAGCCTGTCCAACAGTTTGATGTTGATGGAATAGGAACCCCTTTGCATGAAAATATTTACCCTCAGTCTTCCGATATCATGCAGCGCAATAGGAAGGCTGATATAATGGGTGCTTTTTAATACATTTTTACGCTCTTGGTCCAAAATGTCGCTTATCAAGGCTTCTGTATCCTTGGGGAGCACCATGTCGAAGGGCATATACGAAAGACGCCCTTCAATGCGCATAGCCGGAACAGCGCCTGCGGCAACATGTATGTCAGTGGCATTGGCTTCTTTGGCATATTTAATTATTTTTATAAAATCGTCATGCGTGTACATACCAATCCCTGCTACATCAATAAATTTAACTGCCTATTTATAATGATCGCAGTTATATTCAAAAATTATACCCTAAAACATGATGCAATACAATTGGTTAAACTAAAGAATCACGGCAATTTCAGGAACTTACGATAGGATGAACACCACTTGATGATAAAAATAAAATTAAAACTTATGGGATTTCCTGCCATTATATGATCAGGCATTAAAACTTTCGCGAATATGACCAACCTGTTGCTGAATATCTTTATTATAGATTGAAAATCGGGGATGGGATAATATGATAGTGATAGTGAGAAAAAATAACATAGCTCTGATATTGTTGATTTTCCTGCTGTCGATAGTTATATATAGCCTTAACATCTGGAGCACGGATGCTGCCGTTACAGCCAATGACAGCAGCGTGCAGAGAGTGGTAATACTAGATCCCGGCCATGGCGGTGAAGATCCTGGGATGGTGAGTCCAGGTGGATTGAAGGAAAAGGACATAAATCTCATTATTGCTTTCAAGGCGAAGGAGCTGCTGGAGAATGACAACTACAAGGTCATAATGACCAGAACGGAGGATAAGCTGGAGTATCCTGAAGGCACTAAAGGTTATACTGCCAAGAGAAAGGCAGACCTGTTGAGAAGAAAAAATATAATGGACACTTCGGGTGCCGATATCGTAGTCAGCATACACCTTAACAGCTTTGTAAACGATACGAGCCAGAGGGGAGCCCAGGCCTTCTACCCGCATAATTCGCCGGAAAGCCAAAAATTGGCATTGTGCCTGCAAAAAGCCGTCAAGGAAATAGTGGACCCCAACAATAAACGAAATGCACTGGTAAGAGGCAAACCCAATGAAACACCTATAATAATCCTTCGGGACTTGAAAACGCCTACTGCCATTCTGGAATGCGGTTTTTTGTCAAACCCTGAGGATGAAAAACTTCTGGCCACTGATGAGCATCAGACCAAGCTGGCCATGGCGATTAAGGCGGCAGTAGACAGCTATTTTTCCGGAACTTGATTCGAGACAGTTGTAGTTACGCTCTCAACTCCCATTAAAAAATCACTTCTCGCTCCTTGGAACGGGAAGTGATTTTTAATGGAAAAATATTGCATCGTTTTCGTACCGGTGCTCCCGGCTTTGAACTCCGGCTAAGGAGAACCTGTAAGTTTACTGAGGAGCCATGTAACCTCATTTCGAGGTGAATTTGTAGTCCAACCCTACATTATGTCTTGCCTTATCAAGGTAATAGGATGCAATCTCTCTGGCCTTTTCCGCGCCCTTTTTCAAGACATCATATACATACTGCATATCATTTTCATATTTTTTTCTGTTGTTCCTGGCTTGTGAGAAATAATTCCAGATAACCTCAAAAAGCTCCTTCTTGACGTCCCCGTACCTGAGTCCGGGAGTCTCAAACCTTTGTCTCAGTTCTTCCTTGCCCTCGCTGTCAAGGAACAGAGAATATATTTCAAACAGCGGGTTGCCGTCGGTAGGCTTTGGTTCATCCACCGGGGTTGAATCGGTTTTTATGGACATTACCGATTGGCGAAGCTTCTTTTCATCGGCAAATATGTCAATGGTATTCCCATAGGATTTGGACATTTTCTGACCGTCGGTACCCGGAATTGTGGCAATGGTGCTTTCAATATCAGCCTCAGGTATTACGAAGGTTTCACCATAAGTGCTGTTGAAGCGCAAAGCCAAATCCCTGGCTATCTCCACATGCTGCTTCTGATCCTTGCCTACCGGAACCTTGTCGCAGCCGTATAAAAGTATGTCGGCAGCCATAAGAACAGGATATGCGAATAATCCATGGTTGGGAGATATACCTTTTGCAATTTTGTCCTTGTAAGAGTGGGCGCGTTCCAGCAATCCCATGCCTGTTACATTGGATAATAACCAGGCAAGCTCCTGAACCTCAGGTATATCCGACTGTACCCAGAAAATTGCTTTGTCCGGGTCAAGTCCCAGGGCAAGAAAATCCATGGCAGCGTCAAGGGTTCTGCTTCTTAAAGTGGAAGCATCATACACTGTTGTCAATGCATGATAATTGGCAATGAAGCACAGCAGTTCATTATCGTTTTGGAATTCAATCATTCTCTTTATCATGGCAAAATAATTGCCTATATGAAGAGAGCCTGACGGCTGGATTCCGGATAGTATCCTCAAATTAAACACTCCTTTAAAGTAATTCTGTTTATAGAAAACAAAGCTGCAGGTAGAAATTGCTCCCATCAAGCTTTGTGGGTATAATCGATAACCGCTTTTATATCTATCATGTTTAAATGGATTATCGATACTATTTTACATCATATTGCAATATAAATACAATATACTGAGCCTTTTTTGGCAGGATGCGCAAAAGCTCGCTCCGGCACCGAAGGGCAGTATGATACACGCTAAATCACATTATCATCATATAACGGTTATGAGCCGGAAGTTACAGCTTCTTTCTCAGAGGCGAGCTTTTCCCAAAGAGGGTAGAGCTCTTCCAGCTTTTTCTCCAGGAGGTTCTTTTCGTCATTGAGCTGCATAAGCTTCACATGGTCGGTGCACACTTCTTCCAGCAGCATTTCCGCCTTTATCTCTTCGAGCCTTTTCTCCGCATCGCTTATGGCCTGCTCGGTTTCTCTCAGGCGCTTTTCCAGCTTTCTTTGATAGGCTCTTTCCTCCTTGCTGGCGATATGCTCCTGTTTGGAGGCGGACATTTTGACCTCTCTGGCATTATCCGTATTGGAAACCCTGTTATTTGCCTTGTATTCCAGGAAGCTTGTATAGTTGCCCGGATAATCGAACAGGGAAGTACCCCTGAACTCAAGAATGCGGGTGGACAACTTGTTTATGAAATACCGGTCATGGGATACCGCCAGTATTGTCCCTTCAAATTTCTGCAGGGCATCCTCCAGCACTTCCCTGGAGTTTATATCAAGGTGGTTGGTGGGTTCGTCCAATATCAGGAAATTTGCCTGAGACAGCATGATTTTCGTCAAGGCAACCCTGCTTTTCTCACCGCCGCTTAAAACCGAAATAGGCTTAAAAACATCCTCACCGGTAAAAAGGAAGGAAGCGAGGGCATTCCTTATCTCCGTGTGGGTAAGATCATCATTCTCATCCCATACTTCTTCCAATACGGTGTTGTTTTCATCCAGGTCATTCAGTTCCTGGTCATAATAAGCCAGCAGTACATTATGGCCGAACTCATATGCGCCTGAGCTCTGCTCCACCTTTCCAACCAATATTTTGAGCAGAGTTGACTTTCCGCATCCGTTCGGTCCTAAAAGGAAAACATTCTCCTTCTTGCGAAGCTTGAAGCTTATGTCCTTGAAAAGTGGCTTGCCGGGGTATTCCTTGCTGAGATTTTCCACCGAAAGCACATCGTTTCCGCTTTCAATTCCTGCCCTCAGCTTCATTTTGATCTTTCCCGGCAAATCTTTGGGTTTTTCCACCTTTTGCATCCTGTCAATAGCTTTTTGCCGGCTTTCTGCCGCAATTATATTTCTCTCTCTGTTCCATCGCCTCTGCTGTTCAATAAATGCTTCCAAGCGGGCTATTTCTTTCTGCTGAAGTTCATAATGCTTTTGCTGAATTTCCCTGTCCAAAGCTTTTTGTCGGACATATTCCGTATAATTGCCGTTATATACTTTGCATCCATGGTTTTCTATCTCAATGGTCTTGCTGGTGACAGAATCAAGGAAATATCTGTCATGGGAAATGACCAGTACGCTGTTTCCGTAATTTTTCAAAAAATTCTCAAGCCACTCCAAGGCATCAATGTCCAGGTGGTTTGTAGGCTCATCCAGAAGCAGAATGTCCGGCTGCTCCAGAAGCAATTTTGCCAGAGCCATCCTGGTTTTCTGTCCGCCGCTTAAAGAGCTTATTTTCAAATCAAACTGGTCCTCGGTGAAGCCAAGACCCTTCAATATGCCCTTAACCCTGCTGTTATACTCAAATCCGCCGGAGCGGGAGAAATTATCGGCAAGGTCGGAGTACTCTTTCACCAGGGACTCAAGCCTTAATTCATCCTTTTCCCTGCTGATGGATTCTTCCAGCGCTTTCATACGGCTTTCCATCTCTATGAGGTGCGAATAAGCAGACATTACCTCATCCCAAATCGTATTGGATGAATCGAGCCCTGAATTCTGCTCCAGAAACCCTATTTTTCTGGATTTGGCAACAAATACCTCGCCGTCGTCAGGCTGCAGTGTCCCGGCGATGATTTTAAAGAGGGTGGACTTACCGGCGCCATTTACACCTACTATGCCAACTTTTTCTGATTCCTGAAGGTTGAAAGAAATATTTTCCAGTATTTTGTTTGTGCCGAAAGACAGCGATATATTGCTGCAGCTTAGTACAATCATAAGACATCTCCTCTTTATGACTATCAGTGCAATTTTATCAAAAAACTTGATTAGCGGCAACAGCTCTTTTTTTAATCAATATCGATTATTGACAATAAAATAACAATAATGATATAATCCATTTATAGTAAATGCTTATGTGTATTATGATTCCAAATTTTGTTTAATTATACCAGGTATTTACATGCAAATGAACTGCTATAGGTTTATTGCATGAATTTGCCAATTCTAACAGGGACATTTTGCTGTAAATTATGGTTTACAGCTTTTTGGTGCCTTTAAGGAGGAAGAGTTTTGGATTTGAATAAGAAGAAGATATCCATTGCCGTAATCAAACGTTTGCCAAGGTATTACAGGTATCTCTATGATTTGCTCAAACTGGGCATTACCAGGATTTCCTCGAAGGAACTGAGTGAAAGGATGAATATCACTGCCTCACAAATACGCCAGGATTTAAATTGCTTTGGTGGATTCGGTCAGCAGGGTTATGGTTACAATGTGGAATCCCTGTTCAATGAAATCAGCAATATTCTGGGAGTTAATGAAACCTTTCATACCATAATAGTTGGTGCAGGGCATATGGGGCAGGCTTTGGCTAATTATGGGAATTTTGAAAAAAGAGGATTCAAGGTTGTGGGTATTTTCGATGTGAATCCTGCTGTCGTGGGAACCGCTATAAATGGAATCGAGGTATTGCATATAGATAAATTGGATGAGTTTATTAAGCAAAACAAGGTAGATATAGGAATTCTCACCGTACCGTACGACCAGACTCCTGCAGTAGCTGACAGGCTGGCAAGGCTCGGAGTAAAGGGGTTGTGGAATTTCTCTCCTATGGATCTTGAACTGGAGCATGATGTAGTTATTGAAAACGTGCATTTAAGTGACAGCCTTATGGTATTGGGTTACAAGCTGAATGAGATGAGAAACAGAAACAAGTCTAAAAATTAGGAAAATACAGAGTACTAAATATCGACAAATAATTTTTGCGAAAAACATAAAATAAGGCATATTCAAATACAAGGTATATATAAAGTATGAATAATTCACATAAATAAAAGTTGGCTAAGCCAACTTTTATTTGTATACTCTATAACCTTTGTCGGCCAGCAGTTTGCCGGCGGCATCGACGCTGGCCGGGTCCGGCAGGGTAATTTTGAGGCATCCCTGCTCAAACTCCCTGCTGTTGGACACATTGATATTTTTAATATTGATGCCGCTATCTCCCAAGATGGTGGCAATTTCTCCGATTATGCCGGGTTTGTCCACCACATCCACTATCAGCTCATAAATTGGAGCTATAAGACCGGGCTTGCCGGCAGGGATGGAATCCCGGAAATGCTTCGCATCTTCGAAAAAGTGGTATAGTCCTGCAGAATTTTTTTGCTCCATGAGCCCGCTGAACCTGTTCAAAATCTCTATATAGTGCTCCAGTATCCTTTTTATTTCCATCCGGTTGCTTAAGACGATGCTTTCCCAAACTTCCGGGCTGGAGGAGGCTATCCTTGTAATGTCCCTGAAACCACCGGCAGCGAGCATCTGCATTTTACCATCTGGCGTTTCCATATCCTTTACCAGATTGACGAGGGCTGACGCTATTATATGAGGTACGTGGCTTATGCCTCCTGTTATTCTGTCATGTTCTTTTGCATCCAGTACTACGGGTATGGCACCTATTCCCTCAATGATCCCTTTCAAAACGGACATTGCCTGCGGTGTGGTGCTTCTGGATGGTGACAGAATGTAATAAGCATTTTCAAAAAGGTGTGCAGCACCGGAGGAATAGCCGTTTTTCTCTTTTCCCGCCATGGGATGACCACCGATAAAGCATGGGGGAGAGGCCATGCTGTTTACCTGGTCTATTATATCTGATTTGGTACTTCCCACATCTGTTATGATGCAATCCGCTTTTACTTTTCCTGCAATGCAGCTTATATACTCAAAAGTGTATTTAACCGGGGTGCATATGAATATGATGTCTGAATTATATACATGGTCATTCAGCTGCGTAAATCCCCGGCATATGACCTGGTCTTTAATGGCCGCGTCAATATCCTGCCGGTTGGGAGTAACTGCGGTAATATCCCGTATGCCCAGACGTTCTTTCAGGGCTCTTGCCAGGGAACCTCCGATAAGTCCCAGGCCAATTATTGTGACTTTCATATTATCCATATTCATATTATTCATGTTTGAATTCTCTCCCGACTATGTCAGCAATTTTACTGATGTCTGCGCACAGTTCATCAAAGCTCTCCGGGGTGAGCTGCTGCGAAGCATCGGACAAGGCACACCTTGGATTTGGGTGCACTTCGATTATGAGCCCGTCGGCTCCGGCGGCTATTGCAGCTTTTGACAGGGGGAGCACAAACTGGGTTTTCCCTGCAGCATGGCTGGGGTCTACGATTATCGGCAGGTGGCTTGTGCTTTTTACCACAGGCACCGCGCTGATGTCCAGCGTATTTCTGGTAGCGGTTTCAAAGGTTCTTATTCCTCTTTCGCAAAGAACTACATTGTAGTTGCCCTCACTCATGATATATTCGGCGGCATTCAGCCATTCTTCGATGGTGGTGGCTGAACCGCGCTTGTAAAGCACAGGCTTGCCGGAACGCCCGATCTCCCTCAAAAGATGGAAATTCTGAGCATTCCGTGCTCCTATCTGAAACATATCCACATATTTATAAGCTATCTCTACAGCTTTTTCGCTGGTTACTTCGGTTATCACCTGAAGACCGGTGGCATCCTTCGCTTCCTTCAGGAGCTTGAGGCCTTCTTCCTCCAGACCCTGGAAGGAATAGGGAGAAGTTCTGGGTTTAAAGGCACCACCTCTTAAAAATTGTGCTCCGGCTTTTTTAACAGCAAAGGCGGCATCCATTATCTGCTGATAGTTTTCGACCGCACAGGGACCGGCCATTATCACCAGCTCCTTACCGCCTATTTTCACACCATTCACATCTACTATGCTGGGCTCCGGTTTGAAAGTTCTGCTCGCCAGTTTGTAGGATTCCATTATCGGAACCAGCTTTTCTACTCCCGGCATGAGCTCCAGGGGGACATCGCTCAATACTCTCTTATCCCCGATAACACCGATAATAGTTCTTTCAGTCCCTTTTGAAATGTGTACTCCAAGCCCAAGGGACGACAGGGTCTTGGAAATTTCAGCTACATCCTTTTCCTGAGAGTCAGGTTTCATAACAATGATCATTGGCTATACTTCCTTTCTACACGATTATTTACAACAGGCGCGGCTGCCATAATAAATCCTGCATGAAACTGCGCACCCTTCACCGGCAACTGCCTTGTTCAATCTATCCTTGCTGTGTTGGTTATTCCAAGCACAAGTCCTGAGCTTATTAGCCTTTGAACTTTCCACAGCACCGTCTTATATTAACCGTCACAATCCTTCATGCTTGCAAAGAGCAAACAATGATGGAGAGGACATTAATATTTTTGCGTTGATAGATTAATTTTAAAGCACATTACCGGTATTGTTTTCCATACTACCGTATTACACTAATTACCCGGGATCCGACAGGGCTAAACCCTTTTGCTCCTGCATCGGTCCAGGACCTACGGCAATTCCCCGGGTTTATTCTAAATTTACATCTCCCCTGCCTAAAAGTCAAGGGAAACTAATTTCTGCCTATCTATTGTAATATATGATATGACCCACAAAAAATGAAAGCTCGAGTTTGTCGGATTTCGTTTGATTATCTTTGTAATCCACTTTTTTACTTGAAATTTATCCTTAGAAAATGATGGCAAAAAGAGTTAATTGCCCCACGGAAAAAAATATAAGTTAAATTATTATAATTAGTGTTGTGCATTTAAAAGTAAATAATTGTATTACCAAATTAATGGTAAAACAAAAGCATAAGTTGACGTAATGTGGTAGCTTTGAATTGACCAAAAACAAAACTATTTCCACGGAGGTCAAACTTATGCCTGAGATAATAATAGAACAAAGTCAAGAAGTTATCAATTATATAAATATGCTAGATTTACCTTATTCTGAAGCCATACAAAATCACATGGTCCTTATGGTCTCAGGCATTATTACCACCGAGGGAAGCAAAAATGTTTCCAGGATCTATTCAAAGCATACCTGTAACCGGGATAGAAGCTGTGGTTCAAGATTCCTCGGACAGTATAAATGGAGTAACGATTATGTGGACCACAAGAGAATTAACCATTCTCTAAATGTTGTCCGTAATAGCGTGAATGAAGATACTTCAGGCTTTCTCATCATAGACGACTCTTTGAGTAAAAAAGATAAGTCTACCAAAAAGATTGAAGGCCTTGATTTCCACCATTCACACAGTGACGGAAAACCCATGTGGTCTCATTGCGTAGTTACTTCTCATTATAAAATTTCCGAATACTCACTGCCACAAAATTTCAGGCTCTATCTTAGAAAGCAGTTCTTTGGCAATAAAGCAAAGAAGCATTTTAAGAATAAACAAGAGCTTGCAATGCAGCTTATTGATGAATTTATACCGGTTACAGAAACAACGTACTTGTTGTTGGATGCTTGGTATACATCGGGTAAAGTGATGCTCCATGCCTTAAAGAGAGGATATCACACCATTGGAAGAATAAAATCCAATAGAGTGATTTACCCAGGAGGCATTAAAACAAGTGTTAGAGAATTTTCAACCTTTATCAGTAAGGACGAAACCAGCCCAGTTACAGCAGGTGACGATACTTACTATGTTTATAGGTATGAGGGTAAAATCAATGACCTTGAAAATGCCGTTATTCTGTTTTGTTGGAGCAAGCCCGATTTATCCGATAAACCAGCATTTATACTAAGTACGGATGTTAGCCTTACCACCTCCGAAATCCTTATATATTACCAGAACCGCTGGGATATTGAGGTAAGTTACCGGTATCAAAAAAACTCACTTGGTTTTGATAAATACCAGGTAGAATCCTTAACTTCAATAAAGCGCTTCTGGAGCATGGTCTTTATGGCCTACACTTTCCTGGAGCTTTTCAGGGTTTCAAACAAGAAATCCTTAAAGCTTGATACTTTGGGAGATACCATAGGGTATTTCCGCAAACAATACTTGGTTTCAATTGCCAAGTTTGCATATACTTGTGCAGTAAAAGGGGTAACTGTCGATGCTGTTATTACCAAATTAGGGATAGCCGCATAAACATTTACAATTTACTGCACGACACTAATTATTATAATAAAAAAGAGGAAAAATTCAAAATTAATAGAATATAAAATAATATTGGTATGAGTTCTAAACAAGTGAAAAGATGAATATATAGGAAGTTCTGCAAATTTACGGCAACAGACATTTTTACTTCGCTCACAAAAAATTTCACAGTACCCCGACATTTTAACTTAATGCTGAATTTGATTTGATTATTAGAATTATTTTCCTAGAATTTAGGTAATATAATAACGATATAAATTAATTGGCAGCTAAGGAAAATTAAAATAAACTAAGGGGGAATTTCTATGAAAGATTATACCGGTGAAAGAATCCGGAATGTCTGCCTGATGTCCCATGGAGGGGCGGGTAAGACCACTCTGGCAGAGGCGATGCTGTATAACACCGGAGTTCTTGACAGGCTGGGAAAAGTAGTTGACGGAAACACAACCACCGACTTTGATCCAGAGGAAATCAAGAGGAAGATCTCCATAAGTACGGCAATAGCGCCCTGTGAGTGGAAGGATCATAAAATCAATGTAATTGATACTCCCGGATATTTTGATTTCGTGGGTGAAGTAAAGCAAGGCATACGTGTGGCGGACAGCGCCATAATACTGGTCTCTGCCAAGAGCGGAGTGGCTGTGGGAACAGAAAAGTCCTGGGCTTATGCCGGAGAACACAAGTTGCCCGTTGTCTTCTTCATCAATAAAATGGATGAGGAAAATGCCGATTTTTTCAAAGTTGTTGATCAGCTTATCAATACTTTCGGTAAAAAAGTAATTCCATTTCAGGTACCCATAATCGAGGGTGAAAAGTTTACCGGTTTTGTTGATATTATAACCATGAGTGCGAAAAAGTTCGACAAGGATAAGCTGGTAGATACAGCTATTCCTGCCGATTTAGATAATAAAGTCGCCGAGATCAGGGGAGTTTTGGCTGAAGCTATCGCGGAAACGGATGAGGAACTGATGGAGAAGTTCTTCGCCGATGAGGAATTTACCCCGGAAGATATTAACCGAGGCATTTGCAGCGGAGTGGCAGATGGCTCAATCGTTCCTGTATTATGCGGTTCTGCAGCAAACAACCTGGGAGTGCAGCCCCTCATGGATATGATAATTGGATGCCTGCCGTCGGCGGCTGCTGCTCAGACGGTTAAAGGAAAATTGCCCGAAAGCGATAAAGTGGTAGAATTTAAAACAGCTCCCGATGCTCCTCTTTCAGCTCTAGTCTTTAAAACGATCGCAGACCCATTCGTAGGTAAAATTTCGCTTTTCAGAGTGTACTCAGGTACTTTAAAATCGGATTCGGTAGTATTCAATTCAACAACCCAGAAAACTGAAAAGATCGGTTCTCTTTTTATAATGAGAGGCAAGAAACAGATTCCTACAGATAAGCTTGTAGCAGGCGACATCGGAGGTATTTCAAAGCTTCAGAACACAAACACCAATGATACCCTTTGCGAGCAGGCAAAACCCATCGTTCTTGACAAAATAGAATACCCCGAACCTTCGATATCCCTTGCAGTTGAGCCCAAGGCAAAAGGAGACGAGGAGAAAATCAGTGCAGGG
The DNA here is from genome assembly GCF_002896855.1 of Clostridium thermosuccinogenes. Lineage (NCBI taxonomy): Bacteria > Bacillati > Bacillota > Clostridia > Eubacteriales > Clostridiaceae > Clostridium > Clostridium thermosuccinogenes. The sequence continues at coordinate 744,899 of NZ_CP021850.1, forward strand.
CTTCAAAAGCTGCAGGATGAAGATTTGACTTTCAAGGTAACCACAAATACGGAGACAAAGCAAACCCTCATCTCAGGCATTGGAGAACAGCATCTTGACGTGATTACCAGCAAGCTCAAATCCAAATTTGGTGTTTCTGTTAACCTGACAGATCCGAAAGTTCCTTACAGAGAAACCATTAAGAAAAAAGTTAAAGTTGAAGGCAAGCATAAGAAGCAATCCGGTGGTCACGGCCAGTATGGTCATGTATGGATTGAATTTGAGCCCGGCGAGACGGAAGATCTGACCTTTGAAGAAAAAATATTCGGTGGTGCGGTACCCAAGCAGTATCATCCGGCTGTTGAAAAAGGTTTAAGAGAAGCCATCCAGCATGGTGTACTAGCCGGATATCCTGTTGTTAATCTCAAGGCTACGCTGGTAGATGGATCATACCATGATGTCGACTCATCGGAAATGGCCTTTAAGATTGCAGCAAAGCTTGCATATAAGAAAGGCCTGGCAGAAGCTTCTCCTGTGCTTCTCGAGCCTATAGCCCATGTGGAGGTTTATGTGCCCGACAGCTATATGGGAGATGTGATTGGAGATCTCAATAAGCGCCGTGGCAGGATTTTGGGAATGAATCCTCAGGAAGGGGGCATACAGCAGGTGGTAGCGGAAGTACCTCAGGCTGAGATGTTCAAATATGCCACCGAACTGAGATCCATGACTCAAGGCAGGGGATATTTCAAACTGTGGTTTGAAAGGTATGAGGAAGCTCCCGCCATGATAAGCCAGAAGGTTATTGAGGAAGCTAAGAGGAACATGGCTGAAGATAATATGGATGAATAAAATTAAAATAAGAGGTGCTGCCTTAAGTTTAAGGCAGCACTTTTTCATTTTGCTCACCAGATCCAAAGTATACCACGGTAAATACCATGGTTTTTGCTGGAACAAATTTTAAAGTGCTTAAGTCTAAAGTTACAGAATGATAATTTTGCTTTTAAACAGCGGCCAAAGCAAGGGTTTTACGCTGACACTGCCGATATATTTATACTCTGATCTCTTTGCAGCATTGAATCAAATCACAGCTTCCCTTACAGTTTTACTGATGCAAAATAAATGCACTAATAGCCTGGCCTTTAATGCCAAAGGAGTTGGAAACATAGAGATTATATAAATATTAAAAGGGGGACATGAAATGCTTAAAAGAGTGCTTTGCTTATTAATTGCAGCGGTTCTTGTCTTTTCATCCATGGCGGGATGTGGCAGTAAGAGCAGCAAAAAGACTGCTTCTTCCGTTGCATACGATAAGAGCTTAATGTCGAATTCGAAAGCTGACTACAATTCTGCAGGTTCCGATGGTGATGCAGGTAAAGCGGAAAATGAAACAGCGGAGGCTGATCAGGCTGCAAATGCTGATTCCATCAGTGGCGCGGGTATTTCTACTGCTTCTCTTTCCAATGCCATCTTATCCGAAAGAAAACTCATCAGGAGCGCTAATGTCACAGTGGAAGTGGATGATTTTGAAAAGGCATACGGGCAGCTTAAGACGCTTATCAACGCCATTGGCTTTATCCAGGAGTCAAGCATCAGGAAGGACAAAAGATATATTGATTCCCAAGAGGTGTTATTGACAAGGGCAGTAATCATACTGAGGGTGGACAAGGACAAGTTCGAGCAGGTGGTGGACGGGATAAGCGGATTGGGAACTCTTATCGATCAAAGCATTTATGGTGAGGACGTAACGGACAAATATTTCGACAAGGAAGCAAGGCTGAGGCTTTTAAGATTTGAGGAAAGCCGCATTGAGGAATACCTTAAGAAGCTTACCGACCTGGATGCGATCTTTCGGGTAGAACGCCAGCTTACCGAAATACGTCATGAGATTGAAAGCCTCACAGGCACGTTGAAAAAGTGGGATAACCTCGTGGAGCTTTCAACCATCACCGTCAACATGAACGAGAAAGAACCGGAAGCAAATGCTGGGGACAGTAAAGGTAAATCATATCTGACAAGGCTGAAGGAAAGATTTGAGGGAGGCATTAGAGGCTTGATTTCCTTCTGCGGCGATGTGGTGCTGTTCCTGGTAGGTATACTTCCGACCTTATTGCTTCTGGCAGTTTTGGGATTAATAGCTTATAAGGTTTACAGGGCATTTTCCAAAAAAACGCCCAAAGCTCCGGCAGATAAATCATCAGAGGAGAATACCCAATAAATGCGGTTAGGTATAGGCTGTAATCATCAGCAAAGACCTTATGAAGGGATTGAATCCATCCGGTTTCCAGTAAACCTGGTGGATTCTTTTATTTCTCTAAATTCTTATATCAAATTTATGCTTTATGTTTCCCTTGCTGTTTATATTAAAAAACTATGGATTGAAAAATATCTACAGGAATTGGAAATTATGGATTGAAACTCAGGTGCCAATTTTATATTTTTTTTCGAAAAAGAGTTGCAAAATATCCAGAACGTAGTACAATATAATTAACGGATGAAGAGAGCATTAATTATGAAACGCTATGCTGTGTTCAGTCATAAAAGCGCATAACATATCCACACCATGGGAATATTCAGATTAAGACGACGGAAGTTTTACTTGTCAGATACTATTTTCACAAAGGTTTTACAGCAGTTTTTGGTTGGCGTTAGCAAGCACAAGCAGGGATGGTGAGAGCAGCGGGTGGAGACTGCCGCAAGACGTCATCAAAAGGCGGGACTATTAAGTTTTGCATAAAAGCGTGATTCTCAACAATAAAAATTGATAAGGGGGATACCATGAAAATTTTAAAGTTTGAAGACAGGTATGTGCCGGAAGTTGTGTCACTGTGGAATACTCATCTCAGCGGACAGACACAGTATAAACCGCTTACCGAAAAGGAATTCGAAGCCAAGTTTTTAAAAGATCCTAATTTTTCTTATGATGGCACTTTTGTAGCTGTGGAAGACGGAAAAGTCATCGGTTTTGCCAATGGAGTTGTAAAAAAGCAGTTTCTGCCGGGAGAGAACCATGAAAACACTCCGGGGTACCTTACCATGGTGGTGGTGGATACGGAGTACAGGGGAAAGGGCTATGGCTCGGCACTGCTTCACGAACTGGAGGAATTCTTCAGAAAAAACGGAAAAAAGAAATCCCAGTCCATTTTCTTTAATCCCATAAAGCTGGAATGGTACATACCGGGTACCGACGGACATGACCATAACAATTCTCCCGGAGTGGATGCGGATACTCCGGCGGTAAAATTTATGGAGAAAAACGGATATCGCATATTGACAAGGGAGGTCTCCTATTATCTGAATCTTTCCGACTTCAAGATGAGTGAGAAATGCATCAAGAGGCGCCAGGAGCTTATGGAAAAGGGGATATACACCGGATTCTATGATCCTGAAAAGCATTATGGCTTCGATGAACTGTTTGATGATTTGGGAAGCGAGGACTGGAGGAAGGGCATCATGGATAACCTGGCGAAGGATAAACCTGATCCGGTTATCGTGGCGGCAGATCATGGCAAGATCTGCGGATTTACAGGACCGATAAGGGTGCAGGAAAGCGGCAGAGGATTTTTTGTCGGGATAGGAACCCATTCACAGTATAGAGGCGAAGGAATTATGACGGTGCTGTTTGAATTGCTGATGGATGGTTTTAAAAACGCGGGGGCAAAATTCAGCAGCCTTTTTACAGGAGCGGATAACCCTGCCGGGAAAACCTATGAACGTACAGGTTTTAAAGCGGTTAGAAACTGGGCAGTTATGGGAAAGGAGATATAAATTATGGAAGGTAAAAGAAAGCATATCATGGCAATAGGAGCTCATATTGGGGATGCGGAGCTGACATGCGGAAAAACACTGGCAAAGCATGCCATATTAGGGGACAAGATAACTATCGTAGGTGTGACGGCGGGTGAAAGAGGTGCGCCGCCCACCATGAGTGTAGAGGATTTCAAGCAGATGAACATCAATTCTGCCGCCGAATTTGCAAAAATGCTGAACGGAAAATCCATAGTTCTGAATTACAGGGACGGTGAAGTTCCGGAGAATGAAGAGATAAAATTTGAAATAGCCGATCTGATCAGAAGGGAAAAGCCCGATGTAATACTTACCCACTGGTGCCACAGCATGCACAAGGACCATATGACTGTTCACCGGGTAGTAAAAGATGCCATGTTCTATGGCGCTTTGAGCACCATGGAAAGGGATCTCCCGGCCCATTACGCCAGTGGACCGTATTTTGCTGATAACTGGGAGGACTCTCACGGTTTTGTTCCATATATATATGTGGATGTGACGGAAGGATATGATCTTTGGTATGAGGCTGTTCAAAAGCTCTGGCTGACCAATAATTCTCCGTGGTTTAAATACCTGGAGTATTATGATGCACTGAGCAGGGCAAGAGGAGCCATCATACACAGGAAAAGGGCTGAATGCTTTGCGGCAGGTCCGTATGACATGAAGAAGGTAATAGATTCCTTTTAGGGCATGATACCGGACTTTTGCCATATTGACTGTGTTTTCAGGGTGATGCCATGATTTTCAACGTGAATGATGATTCTAATGCAAATTTTGATACCGCCTTTAATTTGCTTGCCCGGTCAGCTGATGCGGGCGTTTTCCCAGGTGCGGTGGCTGCCATCGGACATTCGGACGGACTTCTGAGGGTCGGAGCCTATGGCAGCCGGTGCCTGGTGCCGGAAAAGCTTCCGGTGCTGCCGGACACTCTGTATGATCTGGCTTCCTTGACCAAGGTTGTCGCCACCACACCCTTGTTCTTAATTTTTCAGGAAAAGGGCTGGCTGTCGGCTATGGATAAGGTGTCCTACTATATTGATGGATTTGATGAAGGCAACAAAAAGCATATCACCCTTCTAAACCTGCTTACCCATACCTCCGGCATGAAGGCCCATGTGCGGCTGGATCAAATGTGCCGAGATCGCCGGGATGCGGTGCGTTATATTACGGAACTCCCGCTTTTGCATGATCCCGGTGAAAGGGTTGTCTACAGCTGCCTGGGATACATATTGCTGGGGCATATACTTGAAAAGGTGGGAGATGACAGGTTGGATGCCCTTTGCAAAAGGTATGTTTTCGACCCTTTGGACATGCATAATACGTCTTTCAACCCTGAGCCGGGGAATATTGCCGCTACTGAGTACGATGAGAAAGAAGGAAGGCCGCTGGTGGGACTCTGCCATGATGAAAACGCGAGGTTTTTGGGAGGAGTCTCCGGAAATGCCGGCCTCTTTTCTAATATTTATGATCTGGCCATATTCGGGCAAATGCTCATCAATAACGGCCTGCATAAGGGCAGGAGGTTCTTGTCCGGAGCAAGCATAAAAGCGATGACAAGGAATTACACTTCCCACTTAAATGAAGACAGAGGTTTGGGTTGGTGCATAAGGGGCAGCAGATTGGGCGGTATGGAGGAGGTATACATCTCTGCCGGAGATCTCATGCCTCCGGAAGCCTATGGGCATACCGGTTTTACCGGCACTTCCCTGTGGATTGACCCTGAGGACGACCTGTTTATAATCCTGCTCAGCAACCGCGTCCATCCCAGCAGGGACAATACGGAATTTTTACGGTTCAGGCTTCTCTTCCATAATGCAGTAATGGCAGGTATGGAAAAGTGAGTCATGTAAATTAAGGGAGGCATAGCATTGATGGAACAGGAAAAAGCTTGTGTCAAGAATGGAATAGATTGCATAGACAAGTATGATTATTTATTTGAAGGAAAGAGGCTTGGATTGATAACAGGGCCCACCGGGCTGAACAGGCAGTTGGAATCCACCATAGATATATTGAAGGATAGATACAATCTGAAAGCCCTTTATTCTCCTGAACACGGTGTAAGGGGGAATTTACAGGCCGGAGTCCACGTGGATACATATGTGGACGAGAAAACCGGTGTCCCTGTATTCAGCCTTTATGGCGACCACAGGAAGCCTTCGCCCGAAATGCTGAAGGATATAGATGTTCTTGTCATGGATATACAGGATATAGGCTCGCGCTATTATACATATCTTTATACCATGTCCTATTGCATGGAAGCCTGCGCGGAAAATAAAAAGACTTTTGTGTTGATGGACCGCATAAATCCCATAGGAGGCATTGAAGTGGAGGGAAATGTCCTGGACCCGGAATACTCCTCCTTTGTGGGCATGTACCCGATAACAAACCGCTACGGCCTTACCGCCGGAGAGCTGGCCATGCTATTCAACAAGGAGTTCGGCATCGGCTGTGACCTGGCTGTGGTCGGGCTGGAAGGCTGGAAAAGAGATATGTATCAAAAGGATACCGATCTTTTATGGGTAAGTCCCAGCCCCAATATTCCTACTATGGATACGGCAGTGCTCTACAATGGCACCTGCTTGTTTGAAGGCACCAACATATCCGAGGGCAGGGGTACCACCAAGCCTTTTGAAATGATTGGCGCCCCCTGGCTCGATCCGTACAAGCTGGCGGACAAAATGAACAGCAAGTCCCTTCCTGGGGTTTTGTTCAGGCCTGTATACTTTGAGCCGACCTTTTCCAAGCACAAAGGGCAGCAGTGCAAGGGAGTCCAGATACATGTGACGGATTACAAGGCTGTAAAGCCTGTGGAAGTGGGGATAAAGCTTTTATATGAGATTATGGACCAATCTTCCGATAATTTTGAATGGCTGCCGCCCAGCACAGAAAAAGGCAGGTACTTTATAGATCTTCTTGCAGGCTGTGAGGATGTGAGACTGAGGCGATATGAGGCCGACGAGTTGCTATACAGGTGGAAAGCGGAAAGCCTCCGTTTCAAAAATTGCAAAGAGCAATATCATCTCTATTGAAGGATGGTTGAAATACCTTTACAATTAGGATGAAAGGATGATACATAACAGGTATTGACGGGGAAGGATGTCAACGTGGCTTTGGAGCTTGCAAGCATTCTCAGGATTTGCATAAGGGGGTAGCAAAATGCCCGGACTGATGTTGAAAATTAAGGAATCACTAAAGGATATGAGCCTTTCTGAAAGAAAGGTTGCCAACTATATTCTTAATAATACCGAAGAGGCGGTGGGGCTCTTTATAGGCGAGCTTGCCGAAAGGTGTGGCACCAGCAAGGCATCGGTTATAAGGATGTGCAGGACGCTCAATTATGACGGATACAGGGAGTTTGCCCTTGCCCTGGCATCGGATGTCGCATCGGAAAAGGAGGATGACGGTGCATATACTGATATAAGAGCCGGGGACGACCTTGAAACTATAATAAAAAATGTGTGCCATAACAGTAAAAAATCCATAGATGACACATATAAGGTTCTGAACAGCAAGGATGTGGAAAGGGCAATCAATATCATACATAAAGCCAGGAGAATTCTGTTTTTCGGAGCAGGCGCTTCCGGACTGATCGCCCTCGATGCCCAGCAGAAATTCATAAGGATAAATAAATGCGCATGGGCATATACCGACCAGCATATGCAAGCCACTTCAGCCGCAAATCTTTCAAAAAATGATGTGGTGGTGGTAATATCCTATTCGGGGGAAACCGCCGACATAATTGAAAGCGTTAAAATTGCAAAGGAGTCAGGAGCGACCATAATATCCATAACCAAATATGGTAACAGCACCCTGAGCGAAATATCCGATATCAATTTGTTCCTCTCATCGCCTGAAACGATGATGAGAAGCGGAGCGATGGGATCACGAATCGCACAGCTCACAATAATTGACATTATCTTTACAGGCGTGGCAAGCCTCGAATATCCATACATCAAAAAGTATCTCGACAGGACTAAATTAGTAACCTCAAAAAAGAGGAGCAAGAAGTAAAGAGGATTTTTCACGGAGAAAAATGAATGAAACAATAGCATAGAGTGGGAGAAAATCGCGAGATGCTCATGAATGTAGATGTTCATGATTATATAAAATGAAGCTCGCGGTTTTTTTATGAGTGCATATTATCACACGGAGGAGAAAAAATATATTAAGACAACAAATCATCCGGAATTGGCCGGATGGAATGGGAAGATCACAGTTTTAGGTGCAAAGAAAAATTATTATTCAAACTCCTTTCTATGCATGAATGTGCCAATAAAAAATATCAGGCACCGATCGGTAGAAATGGAGCTTATTATCTTCCTGCCTGGATATTTGAGAATTCATCACGACGGACAAAGCCGGTGGAAAATATAGCAAACCGGCGTTACGATGAGAAAATTCCAAGAAAACGTCCTGTGGGAAAGATATAATAGAATATTTGCCTTTTATTAAAAATAAACATACCTTGAAGGAGATGCAGGGGCCTCTTATAATATTATTGAAGGTCAAAGAAAGTCAAAATCAATTAATAAAATGACTGGTTATCCCTGCCAGTAAAATGAGTAAGGGGTGATTATAGTGGCAAGATTGAGTGATTTGATTGAAGCTTTTATAAAGCAGTTGATCAATGATACCGACGGAGTGGTGGAGATTCAGAGGAATGAGCTGGCAAACCAGTTTAACTGCGTTCCCTCTCAGATCAATTATGTAATAGATACGAGATTTACCACGGATAAAGGCTATTATGTGGAAAGCCGCAGAGGTGGTGGAGGGTACATCAGCATTAGAAGGGTAAACATAACGAGACCAGGCAGTTATCTGATGCACATTGTCAACTCCATGGGAAACAGCATTTCCCAGCAATCTGCCAACATTTTTATAAACAATTTCATTGACTATGAAGTCATTTCGGAAAACGAGAGCCTGCTTTTGAAAGCAGCAACAAGTGATAAGGCTCTGGGGATTGTCCAGATGCCGGAACGGGATATGGTAAGGGCGGCTATACTGAAAAATATGCTGGTGAGCCTTATTGCCAAAAAAGAGAAATAAACGGTTAAATGCGATAAACAATGGGTAACTCTGGAATATACTAAAATTAGAATTAAAGCTTTGGCGCTTGTGCGAGAGGAGTGGGATATATGCTGTGTCAGAACTGTCAGAAGAGGGTTGCCAATGTGCATTATACACAGATAGTGAATAATAAAAAGATAGAGTTGTATTTATGCGAGCAATGTGCGAGGGAAAAGGGACAGCTGGGAATGGAAGAAGCTTTTAACCTGAATGATTTTTTTTCAGGCTTTTTGGGATTTGGGGGCTCTCCAGGATACATGCAGCCTGCAGCCCCAAAATCATCAGTGTGCAGTGAATGCGGAATGAGCTTTGAGGAATTTCAAAAGACCGGAAAGCTGGGATGTGCAAATTGCTACGCAACTTTTTCCGATAGACTTAAGCCTCTGGTAAAAAGGCTGCATGGTGGGATAAAGCATACCGGCAAGGCGCCTTTGAAAGTTTCCCAAAGTGCAAATACGTCCACTAAGCTGGAAAAGCTGAAGGATATGCTGGCAAAAGCCATACAGAATGAGGAATATGAAAAGGCCGCAGAGATCAGGGACCAAATAAAGGCGCTGGAAAACAGCGGCAAGCAATAAATGAGCATATTGGACGGATTGTTTGATTTTATAAAGTATGGAGGATACAGGATATGGCAGGTTGGTACATTGAGAAAGGTCCGGAATCGGATGTTGCGGTAAGCAGCAGGGTCAGGCTTGCCCGGAATTTAAAGAATTTTCCGTTTCCGCCCAGGATGAGCAGGGAACAGGAGGAAATGCTGATTCGTGATATCAGGAATGCAGCATTGGATAAGGACAATAATTTTGCAAGCAACTTGGCATTTATAGATATCACAGGCTTAAGTCCGATTGACAGACAAGCGCTGATGGAAAAACATATAATCAGCCGTGATATGGCTGAATCCCAGAACAGGTGCGGAGTGCTGGTAGGCAATGATGAAAAGATAAGCATAATGATAAATGAAGAGGATCATCTGAGGATACAGTGCATGTTTCCCGGGATGCAGATGGATAAGGCATGGAAATTGTGCAACGATATGGATACTTACTTAGAAGGAAAGGTCGAATATGCCTACAACGACGATTATGGCTACCTTACCTGCTGTCCTACCAATATAGGCACAGGAATGAGAGCTTCGGTAATGCTTCATTTGCCTGCACTGACCATGACAGGCTATATAAAAAATGTACTGGAAGCATGCGGAAAGATCAGCGTTGCAGTAAGGGGCTTGTATGGAGAGAACAGCGAGGCTTCCGGAAACATGTTCCAGATATCCAATCAGATAAGCCTTGGACAGACAGAAGGGGAGATTATTAACAACATAACCGGCATCGCTTCACAGCTTATAGAGCAGGAGAGGCTGCTGAGAAAAGAGTTATACAATCAAAATCCTTACAGGTTTGAGGACAGGATATACCGGTCGCTGGGGGTATTTTCCAACGCAAGGATAATGACATCGGAGGAAGCCCATAAATTATTGTCGGATGTTCGCCTTGGCGTTAATATGGGAATAATTAAGGATATTAAAATCGAGATGCTCAATGAGCTTATGATACTTATTCAACCCGGAAATCTTCAGAAGTATGCCGCAAGGCCCCTGAATCCGGGCGAAAGGGACATAATAAGGGCTGAGATAATTAGAAAAATGTTTGGGAATAGTAATACTTAGAAATTGGAAGTTTACTGGAATGTAACAAAGGAGAGTGATAATCGTGTATGGAAGATTTACGGAAAAAGCGGAAAAAGCCATAGCATATTCCCAGGAAAGTGCTATGATGATGGGACATAATTATGTTGGAACCGAGCACCTTTTGCTCGGCCTTCTGAAGGAAGGAAGCGGCATTGCCGCCCGGGTGCTTCAGGATCAGAAGGTGACGGAGGAAAAGGTGGTAAAGGAAATAGAAGAATTGATAGGCAGAGGGGAGCAGACCGGAGAGCAGCCTTTGGGATTTACCCCGAGGACCAAGAGGGTTTTGGAACTGGCTTTCAGGGAAGCCCGGCGCATGGGCCACAATTATATAGGTACTGAGCATTTGCTTCTGGGCATTATGAAAGAAGGCGAAAGTGTAGCCGTAAGAATTTTGATGGAGCTGGGTGTGGATCCTCAAAGACTGTTCAATGAAATAATCCGGATGCTGAATGATGAAGCTCCCGGAGCAAACGGCGAGCCCAAAGGCAGCTCCAGCAGCTCCAATACCCCAACGCTCAATCAGTTTGGCAGAGACCTGACCGATATGGCGAGGGATGGAAAGATCGACCCGGTTATCGGAAGGGACAAGGAAATTGAAAGGGTTATACAGATACTCAGCAGAAGGACAAAGAACAATCCCTGCCTTATAGGAGAGCCTGGTGTGGGTAAAACCGCCATAGCAGAGGGATTGGCTCAGAAAATAATCGAGGGAAACATCCCGGAAATATTGAAGAACAAAAGGGTTGTAACCCTGGATTTATCATCGATGGTGGCCGGAGCCAAGTACAGGGGAGAGTTTGAGGAAAGGCTGAAGAAGGCCATGGACGAAATAAGGAAGTCCGGAGATGTGATTCTCTTTATTGACGAGATGCATACGATTATTGGAGCCGGTGCCGCGGAAGGAGCCATCGATGCATCCAATATATTGAAGCCGTCTCTTGCCAGAGGTGAAATTCAGGTCATAGGTGCTACCACTTTGGACGAATACAGGAAGCATATTGAGAAGGACGCCGCTCTGGAAAGAAGGTTCCAGCCTATCATAGTGGGTGAACCGTCTAAGGAGGAGGCTTTGGAAATACTCAAAGGGGTTAGGGACAAATATGAAGCTCATCACAGAGTAAAAATAACCGATGAAGCCCTCGAGGCGGCTGTAAGGCTGTCGGACAGGTATATAACCGACAGATACCTTCCGGACAAGGCGATAGACCTGATTGATGAGGCTGCATCCAGGGTGAGGCTGAAAGCTTTTACTGCTCCTCCCGACATTAAAAAATTGGAAGAAAAGGTGGAAAAGCTGAAAAAGGAAAAGGAAGATGCAGTGAGGTCCCAGGAGTTTGAAAAAGCCGCCCGGATCAGGGATGAGGAGCAGAAGGCCAAGAATGAACTGGAAAGGGTTAAGAATGAATGGCAGCAGCAGCACCAGACCAGGACGGATACAGTACTGGAGGATGATATCGCTGAAATAGTATCCTCCTGGACAGGGATTCCTGTAAAAAGGCTGGCAGAAGAGGAGTCGGAAAGGCTTCTTAAAATGGAAGATGTGCTGCATAAGAGGGTAATAGGCCAGGAAGAGGCTGTCAAGGCAGTTTCGAAGGCTATCAGAAGAGGAAGAGTAGGACTCAAGGACCCCAAGCGTCCTGTAGGTTCCTTCATTTTCCTGGGTCCCACAGGAGTCGGAAAAACGGAGTTGACCAAAGCTCTTGCGGAGGCAATGTTTGGTGATGAAAATGCCATGATTCGCATAGATATGTCGGAATACATGGAAAAACATACGGTTTCAAGACTTGTAGGATCTCCTCCGGGATATGTAGGTTACGAAGAAGGTGGACAGCTTACGGAGAAGGTGAGAAGAAAGCCTTATTCGGTGGTGCTGTTTGATGAAATTGAGAAGGCTCATCCGGATGTTTTCAACATTCTGCTGCAGATCCTGGAAGACGGCAGGCTGACGGATGCCCAGGGGAGGACGGTGGATTTCAGAAATACGATTATAATAATGACTTCAAACGTTGGAGCCCGCCTTATTACGGAGCCAAAACGCCTTGGTTTTTCAACAGGGGGAGATGAAAAGGCTAAAAGCTATGAGGATATGAAAAACAATGTCATGGGTGAGCTGAAAAGGACATTCCGTCCGGAATTCCTCAATAGGATCGACGAGATTATCGTATTCCATCCGTTGACGGAAGAAAACATTAAGGACATTGTAAGCCTGATGCTGGATACTCTTGCAAAACGTTTGAAGCAGAATGGAATCACCATCGAAATCACTGATGAGGCGAAAAATCTGCTGGCTAAAAAAGGCTACGATCCCGTCTATGGGGCAAGGCCTCTGCGCAGGGCTATCCAAAGCATGGTTGAAGACAAGCTTGCGGAAGAAATGCTGGAAGGAAGGGTGTCTAAAGGTGATACGGTATTGATAGAGGTTAAGAACGGGGACCTATCATTTACCAGAAAAGGCGAACTTTCATACAGCAAAAAGTGAGTTAAACATGTTAGGCCTCGGTTCTAAACCGAGGCCTTTTTAATGCAAAGCATTTATAAAGCCAATAATTGGTTAATAAGCCTAGCTAACTTCAAAAATATGCATATATTCTTCTTTGATTGGTTAAATCAGCCCAAAATCTTAAATAACCATACGAATATTATATTTGCCAGACATTTCAAAATAGTATATCTTTAATAACTGTGCCCAAGAACATACCAGTATTTTTGCCAAATTTACATAATAGAAGGAGCTATAAGAAGATGAACCTTATCAATGATATTGATGTTTTTGAAGCCATATTTGATATGATCGCTATGCTTAACCAATATACACTGTTGGCATTGTCCATATACCAGCTGGTTATATCGGCATTTGGTTTTTTGAAAAGGAAGGATGTTCCAGGAGAGAAATTTGCTCCTGTAAACAGGTTTGCCCTGGTGGTGGCAGCTCATAATGAGGAGACGGTTGTCGGAAATATAGTACGCAACTTGAACAAGCTGAAATACCCCAGAGATATGTACGATATTTTTGTAATAGCGGACAATTGTGAGGATAACACGGCAGCTATAGCCCGGAAAAACGGAGCAATCGTATATGAGCGTTTTGATAATGAGAAGAAAGGCAAAGGCTTCGCCCTGGAATGGATGTTTGAAAAGCTGCTTAAAATGAGGCCCCAATACGATGCTGTATGCATATTTGACGCTGACAACCTGGTATCTCTTAATTTTCTGGCGGAGATGAACAAGCAGCTTTCCAGGGGATATGAGGTGGTGCAGGGATATCTGGACAGTAAGAATCCGAAGGATTCCATTGTGGCAGGAAGCTATGCCATAACCTACTGGATGACCAACCGGCTGTTCCAGCTGGCAAGGTATAATCTGGGCCTCAGCTGTGCTGTCGGCGGTACCGGTTTTGCAATATCCACCAAGGTTTTGAAGGAGATAGGCTGGGGCGCAACCTGCCTTACCGAGGACCTCGAATTTTCAATGAGACTCGTTCTTAAAGGGAAAAAGGTTTATTGGGCGCATGATGCGGTAGTGTATGATGAGAAGCCTTTAACCCTGAAGCAGTCATTGAGGCAGAGAAAACGCTGGATGCAAGGCCATGCGGATTGTGCCGTCAGGTATTTTAAGCCTCTGTTAAAAATAGCATTTAAGAAAAGAAGCATGGTGGCCTTTGATGCGGCGCTGTACGTTATTCAGCCGCTGATCGTAGTAATATGCGCTATTGGAATGCTGGCGGGAGTACTCAGATATCTGCAGCTTTTTGATCCTTCCGAGCTTTTTACCACAAAAACCCTGCTGTCCGCCTTTTTACTGTTTGCTTCAACATATGGGCTCAGTGCCGTAGCCTTCATCGATGGAAAGCTGTCCTTAAAAGCCATAGGATATGTGCTGCTTCTTCCATTTTATAATCTCACTTGGGTACCGGTAATAATTCTAGGCTTTAAGGATAGAAACAAGAAGGAGTGGATGCATACGATCCACACAAGAGCCATGGATATCAATGATATTAAAGACTTAAAAGGTGCGGCATAGCCTAATGGTATAAGATTGTTCATTTTATCAGAAAAGGAGCTGTCTCAAAATAAGATAAATATTTTGGGACAGCTCCTTTTTATCTTTTTAAATGAAAGCTATGCCTTTTCCAGTTCATTGATACTGATTTCCCGGGTGTGCACCGTATGGCTCCATACTTTGTTGTCTTTGCTGATGAAGCCTTGGATGGTGATGGGCACCCAGGTCAGACAATAAAAGGGATATATCAAAAAGCCCAGCAGCACTTTTAAATTCATCTTTTTCTCCGCAAGAATGACCAGTGGACCGTAGAAGGTCTGGAATAAAACAAGCAATGTCCAAACCTCCGCAGGGAACACATATTTCAGGCTATAAAATGGAGATTCGGGGAACACGGTCTGTATCCACATCATGACGGTAATCAGCCCTATGAATATGTATCTAATCGGCTGAAAAAGATAGACGGCGCAGTCGAAAGCTCTCAAATCACTATCGGTAAAAGCTTTCTTGAAAAGGGGTTTCAGGAATCTGGCGGCACAATCGGCGTGACCCTGCATCCAGCGCTTGCGCTGATTCCATGATTGCTTCAGCGTAAGGGGCTTTTCATCATATACAACGGCATTCTGTGCCCAGGCGACTTTCATGCCATTTAATGCGAGCTTCATGGTGAATTCCAGATCTTCCGTCAGGCATGTGGCTCCCCATCCTATTTTTTTAAGTACCTCTATATCTATGCAGAAACCTGTGCCGCAAAGTCCGCAGCTGAGGCCAAGGTAATACCTCGGCAGCTGGAATATCCTGTTGGACAGCCAGAAGGCTATGGAGTAGGAGCAGGTGATCCACGAATCAAAAGGATTTTTGCTGTCCAGGTATCCCTGAACTACCTTATGACCCTTGCACAGCTGTTTGTTCATCTCCAAGAGGTAATTTGAAGACACCAGGTTATCGGCGTCAAAAACGCTTATCACATCATATTTATCCCCCATGGCAAAGATATGCTTGAACATCCATTCCAGGGCAAATCCCTTGCCCCTTTCCACATCATTGTTTCTTACATACACTATCGCACCGTTTTCCTCAGCGATTTCGGCTGTCCTGTCAGTGCAGTTATCGGCTATCACATAAATGTCATACATATCCTTTGGGTAATTCTGACGGGAAAGGCTGTTTATAATATGGGCAATAACACGCTCTTCGTTATGGGCGGCTATTAATATGGCAAATCTCTTTTGCGGAGGGTAATTGGAGGCGTCCTCCTCTTTTTTTTTAACCCAACCGAATATGGATATGCCTAAAAAATAGCAGCCTGCTATAAATATAATTATTTGGATGATCTGGGTTGTATATAGCAAGATGTTTTTGATCTGAAGCAACATTTCAATCCTCCGTAGGCCCTTCTTTTTTTGTATGGTCTTTTTTCACAATAAATCTTTTCCTTTGCAGTTATATAATTTATAGTACTTACGCAAAAGTAACATAAACAAGTCATATCAGCACTTTGAAAACAGAATATAGCTTAAAAGGTTGTTGCATTGAGGTTTCCATATATTACAGCTATTCACCAGTTTTCGAATTATGCTATTCTTTTGGCAGGGGTTCCATGAGGTCTACCAAAAATTGCATTTCCGACATAACCGTTGCCAAGCACGGCATTCACGATATTATTACTGAACTGGTGAGAAAGTTCAATTTGGATAAGTTTTTGTTCCCTGAGAAGTATACACTGGTCTTCGTTGCAGCATGTATGGGTATAATCCTGTTTAATAATCCTACAGCAACATATATTGCGCAGAAGCTGTACTGGGTATCCCATGATGCCATAACAAGGCTGCTGCCGTTGCTTTCTATTAATAACACAAATATCATGATCCTGTTCATCCAGGCAATACAGTCACAAACGGCTGGTCTTGGATATTTGATCATCGATGATGTGATTATCAGGAAGCCTTTCGGCAAGAGCATTTTCCCGACATCTTATGTATACGATCACACAAATAATCGGTATGTCTGGGGAATGCACATTGTAGTCCTTCTATGGTCTAATGGTTGGATTAAAATCCCCGTGGCGTTTCGGATATGGAAACCGGAAGAAAAGTGTGAAGAATATCATACCAAGGTTGAACTAGCCATACGTATGATATCCTTCGCCCACAAATTTGGTTTGGCTGCCGAATACGTCACATTCGACACCTGGTATTCCTGTAAAGAGCTCCTGCAAAAGCTCTCAGAGTGCGGTTACCACTATGTCTGCATGATAAAGAATAACCGCAAAGTGCTGTACAACAACAGGGTTAACTTTAACGTTAAGACCATAAGCCTGCTGTTTAGCAAGAAACAGTACAGGTACTACCCCGGTACAGGCTTCTACATCAAGGCTTTATCGGTAATCTTACCTGGTGTGGGTAACACCATGATGGCAATAGTCAAAAACGGCTATAACGCATCTATCCAAAACACCAGATTTATCATTACTGACTTGCCCGGTGTAGCTGCTCAAGACATCCTCAAGAAATACCTTTGCCGTTGGGACATTGAAGTATTCTTCAGAGACATCAAGCAGTTTCTGAACTTTGAAAAAGTTCAAGTCCGGTCTATTAGAAAACTTGAGGGTCACTTCTCCTTGGTGTTCATAACTTCTGTATTCGTGCAGATTTTGCAGATACAGAATAATTTGAATACCATGGGTGAAACCATCAGCTTCCTGCAGGACATTGTCCAGGTTAAAGTCAACGGTATTGTGTACATTATTAATGTAACATCCAAAGACCGGACAGGTAAAGAGGTAAATACTGTCTCAAATCCTCTCGCAACAACCATTTGGGACAAATTAAGTGCGTGAAATCTTTATTTTTCAAGGATCATTTTGTTTTGCGTAAGTACTGTAATTTATATATTATTTTGCGCTTGCCAAGGAAAAATATTTATACTGGCAATATTTGAGGAAATAAAAACATTTCCCGAACTCTTTGCAAGACGGGTATTTTGCCCCGGCATTTTATTGTATTTTGTCCCGGATGTCCACAGTATGATATAATCTTTTTAACGGATGCAAAAATAAATCCGGCTTTTAAAACAACGGAAGAAATTGCGCAGCAATTTCAACACACCGTTTCAACGAGGCGGGAGATTTCAACTCACCGTCTATTGTAAAATTAGGTACACGCCATCTTTGAGAGGTGGGGGATATCTTTAGCCTCGTTATATTTTCCGGACAGATGCAATACATTGCGGAAATAACTGCAAATTAATTTCATACGGCCTATGGGGTGGGATGATAACATTATGGCAAAAAGCAAATCAGTATTCGTATGCCAGGAGTGTGGATACGAATCTTCAAAGTGGTTGGGAAAATGCCCTGCCTGCGATCAGTGGAATACTTTTGTGGAACAGATTCAGGAGGTACGGAGCAGAAGCACGCAGCCGGCAGCCGGCAATGCAAAGGTTTTCAATATTAATGATATTCAGCTGGAGGAAGAGGAGCGCTATTCCACAGGTATCAAGGAGATGGACAGGGTCTTGGGAGGCGGAATAGTAAGAGGTTCCCTCATACTGGTGGGAGGTGACCCGGGGATAGGTAAATCCACCCTTTTGCTTCAGGTTTGCGAGAGGCTTCAAATGAACGGAAAAGTGCTTTATGTTTCAGGAGAAGAATCGGTTAAACAGATAAAACTCAGAGCCGACAGACTCGGCATCAAGAACGGCAGGCTGCTGATGGTGTCCGAGACGAACTTCAGGGCAATTGAGGGTATTATAGACAGGGAAAAACCGGAAGTGGTCATAATAGATTCCATACAAACCGTTTTTGATGATGAATTGACTTCAGCTCCCGGCAGTGTCAGCCAGGTGAGAGAAGTTACGGGAGGTTTGCTGAGGATCGGAAAAGGGAATAACATCACAATAATTATAGTGGGCCATGTGACCAAGGAAGGGGCCATTGCCGGTCCGAGGGTGCTGGAACATATGGTGGACACTGTTTTGTATTTTGAGGGGGAGAGGCACCTCAGCTACAGAGTGTTGAGAGCCGTAAAAAACAGGTTTGGTTCCACCAATGAAATAGGCATATTTGAAATGAGGGATATAGGCCTGGTGGAAGTGCAAAATCCTTCCATGACTATGCTTTCCGGCAGACCGGTAAATGTGCCGGGATCAGTGGTCATTGCAAGCGTTGAGGGCACGAGGCCGATGCTGATTGAAATACAGGCCCTGGTGTGCGCTACCAGTTTCGGTATGCCTAGAAGAATGGCTACCGGCGTTGACTATAACAGGGTTACGCTTTTGATGGCAGTGCTCGAAAAGCGCGTTGGAATGCAGCTCCATAATTATGATGCTTATATAAACGTTGTAGGAGGACTGAAAATAGATGAGCCTGCCTGTGATCTTGGAATCACGGCTTCGATAGCTTCCAGCTACAGGGACAGTGCCGTGGATGCAAATACTGTGCTTATAGGCGAAGTCGGGCTTACCGGTGAGGTAAGAGCGGTAAGTCAGATAGAAAAGCGTTTGATGGAAGCATATAGAATAGGTTTCAAAAGCTGCATAATACCTTCCGGTAACATGAAGATGGTAAAGCAGCTTAAAAGTCTTGAGGGCATGGATATTAAAGGCGTTGAAAATGTTCATCAGGCGTTGGATCTCATATTATGATATCAAACTCGTCCAAACTTGCTATAGACAGAAAAGAACCGGAAAGGCACAAGTAGCACACATTTAAGATTTTATCATCTTAAGCTGTATTTTCCGAGCACTTTTATCCTTTCCAGTTCTTTTATTATAATATCATAGAGGTTTAAATCAAGGGTATTGCATATCGATGCAAGGTAAAACAGGTTTCTTCCTATTTCTTTTTCTATCATATCCCGGCAGTTGTCGCACAAGCTGCCTTCTACATGGGTTTCCATGGCGTTGAGCACTTCTTCAAAATCCTCGCCTTCCAGAAAGGGCTGTTTTTCTGCATTAATTTTAATGCAGCCGCACTGAGTTGCAGACTTCACAACTGCACGATTAACCCTGGCATTGGTATCCTGGAACTTTGTAATCAGATCAAGGATGCTTTTATTTCTGATGAGGATCTCATTTGCTGTATACTGGAATTCATCTATTATTATATCCTTCAAAACAGTTCACCTCTTGGTTGATATACTTGTCATGTCAAAATAATTAACCATCATTTAATGGTATCTTTTGCGGAAAATCAAGAATGCTACATGCAATCATTAAGAAGTAATCCTTCCTATAGCTTAATTATAATTGTTAGTACTATCCTTTGTCAATTATAAAACGTAATGGGAGAAATTACAAAAAAATACAAAGAAATATAAACCTGCTAAAGAAACAAGAAGCCTTAAACCCACTTCTTTCCAGTCTGATATTTAGTGTTGCTAAAATAAAGCGTTGACATAAGGCTGTATGAATGGTAGAATAAATAATTTTTGACATATTTATTTTTTTGTAGTATACTTAAATATAATAGGTGTTGGTGGTTATTGGTATTGTCTGTAAACTTCCAGAAGCATTTCGGTGGAAGTTTTATTTATCGGAGGATTACTTATGCTATGAACTGCTTTTTTGCTTGACTGATGCAGCACTTCCTTGTTTAGCCTTGTTTACGTTATACGTCATCACTTAGTTCGCATAACTGATATTAATACTTCTTTACGGAGGCGTAGGTATGTTTAATGTTGGGGATAAAATAGTTTACCCAATGCATGGAGCGGGAATAATAGAGTCGATAGAGGAGAAGGAAATACTTGGAGAAAAAAGGAATTATTATGTAATGAAAATGCCCTTGGGCGAAATGAAAGTGATGATTCCAACCCATAGCGTGGATGAAATCGGAATCAGGGAGATAATAAGCGAGAGCGATGCGGACAAGGTGCTGGATATCCTAAGTGAAGAGAATGTCAATGTAAACACCAACTGGAATAAACGTTACAGGGAAAATATGGTGAAAATTAAAGGCGGTAACATTTTTGAAGTGGCAGAGGTAGTGAGAACCCTAATGCAGAGAGAACATGAGAAGGGACTTTCTACAGGGGAGAGAAAAATGCTTAACAGTGCACGGCAAATCCTTATAAGTGAGCTTGTACTGGTGAAAGGCATGGACCAGTGTGAAATTGAAAACATTATAAATAAACGTGTAAGCTGCAGCCGGTGATTTTGGTAAAAACATAATCTTAAGAACTTTAAATTATACAGCTCATATACTGGCTATTAGATTTAATAATTTATTTACAGGGGAGTTAGGTATTGTGCTGAATGTAATTATTAAATTGTCATTTGCGGTTGTAGGTGCCGTTACCGGATTTACTATGACCAGAACTTTATTTTCCTTAAGTAACATTCCTCTTGATCCGGGTTTGTCCCTTATCGTTATTAGCGTTATATCCTTGCTTTTCTCAGCAGTGTTTTATTTTTTTTCGGTACAAATAATTATCTATGTTCAAAAGGCTTTGGACAAGGTAGAGTATATTTTGCAGAGCATGACGCTTTATGAGCTGGCCCTCGGATCAGCAGGTTTGATTGCAGGACTTGTAGTGGCCAACCTGATTACAATACCGATAAACAATATATATGTTGTAGGATTACCCTTGTCGATTATCGCAAATGTGCTGTTCGGCTGCGTCGGTATAGCTATAGCGACGGGCAAATCCAATGAGTTGTCCGGTGGAAAAGGTTTTACCTCAAACGGAAAGCATTCTCCCAAAGCTAAGATTCTGGACACAAGCGTCATAATCGACGGAAGGATAGTTGATATTTGCAGAAGCGGATTTCTGGAGGGAGAAATCATCGTGCCCGGCTTTGTTCTGGAGGAACTGAGGCATATTGCGGATTCCCCCGATGCGGTCAAAAGGAACCGCGGCAGACGAGGACTGGATGTATTGAACATGCTGCAGAAGGATCTGAAATATCCTGTCAGGATAGAGAATTATCCTGATGTAGAAGGAGCGGAAGTGGACGACAAGCTCCTCAAGATTGCCAAAAAGCTTAACTGCAAGATCATCACCAATGATTACAACCTTAATAAGGTGGCAAGCTTCCATGAAGTGCCGGTTTTGAATATCAATGAGCTGGCCAATGCCATGAAGCCCATAGCCATACCAGGGGAAGAAATGATGGTTCAGGTTATAAAGGATGGAAAGGAAAACGGCCAGGGAATAGGCTACCTGGAAGATGGGACTATGATAGTTGTAGAGGGAGGAAGGCGGCACATGGGAGAGTCTGTAAGCGTGGTGGTAACCAGCATAATACAGACTGCGGCCGGAAGGATGATTTTTGCCAAGCCCAAGTGCATGATGGAACGGACTATATAGGTTCATTTATTAAGTATCAAATAAATATCAAACTGCCATTAAAGGCAGTTTTTTTGTTTTAATTAGCTTAAGAGATAATATTAAAATCATGTTGACAATTGAAAGGAAGTAATATATTATAAAACAAACTAAAATGATTGGAATAATAGGGTATGATGATAAGGCTTGAATTAACATAAGTCAGCATACCGAATCCATCAAACAGAAAATTTTTATCAGGGTGAACTGCTATGAATATTAACACACTTTGCATACATGGAAGTGAAGACAAGTCCCACTGTACGGGTTCAGTGTCGGTACCCATATATCAGACGGCCACCTATGTGCATCCTGCTGTTGGACAGAGCACCGGGTATGACTATTCCCGTGTGCAAAATCCTACCAGGGAGCAGCTGGAAATCACACTGGCAAAGCTTGAAAACGGTGTGGATGCTATGGCCTTTTCCAGCGGTATGGCTGCGGTCACAGCAATGATGGAGCTTTTTAAGATTGGTGATCACATTATAGCTTCGGATGACTTGTATGGAGGAACTCACAGGCTTTTTTGCAGCATTTCGGAAAAAAACGGTATCTCCTTTGATTTCGTGAATACCTCCGAAGCATCCAAGATTGCTGAGCACATAAGGCCGGAGACCAAAGCCATATTTATTGAGACGCCCACCAACCCATTGATGAAGGTGTCGGATATTGCCGCTATATCTGCGATAGCAAAGCAGCATGGCCTTTTTCTGATAGTGGATAACACTTTCCTGACGCCATATTTTCAGAATCCTATCGATCTGGGGGCTGATATTGTGGTGCACAGCGGCACAAAATATCTTGCAGGTCACAATGATACCCTCGCGGGATTTCTTGTCACCCGCACCGCCGAGATTTCGGAAAAGCTGAGGTATATATATAAAACCACCGGTGCCTGCCTTGCTCCCTTTGACAGCTGGCTTGTGATGCGCGGAATTAAAACTCTTGCCGTCAGGATGGAAAAACAGCAGGAGAATGCCATCAGGCTGGCAAACTGGCTTTGCCAACATCCTAAGGTGAGATCGGTATATTATGTGGGATTGCCGACCCATCCGGATTTCGAAGTGTCCCTGAAGCAATCAAGGGGTTTTGGCGCTATGATTTCCTTTAAGGTGGACAGTGAACAGACCGCGATACAACTGCTGCAGAGGGTAAAGCTTGTGCTGTATGCCGAAAGTCTCGGGGGAGTAGAATCACTGATAACCTATCCTATGCTGCAGACCCATGCGGACATCCCAAAAGAAGAGAGGGAAGCAAAGGGCATTGATGAGACTCTGCTGCGTTTGTCTGTAGGGCTTGAGCATATAGACGATATAATTGCCGATTTGGAGCAGGCATTGGCGTAGCTGTTTTACAGCTAAATGATATCTTGCCCGAGGGCATGGTTATATGCATGGAAAGCTCCGGCACACCAGGATTATACAGGTGTTGCAGATGTATTATTATATGATGCATTATTATATTATAAAACAATGGCTGTTAAGTTTTCAGGAATTAAACCGATCACTAATATGTGGTTTTGAAGGTACTTATTATTTTAATGCCGGATTTGTGTGAGGAGATGAAATATGAAGTTCAATTTTGATGAAATTATAGATAGAAGGGGCACCAACTCGATAAAATATGATTTTTGTGCCGAAAGGGGTAAACCGGAGGATGTTATTCCCCTTTGGGTTGCAGATATGGATTTCAGGACGCCGCCTGCTGTGACGGAAGCCCTTGTTAAAACGGTACAGCATGGGATTTTCGGCTATTCCGAAAGCAAGCAGGAGTATTTTGATGCAGTGCACAATTGGTTCAAATCCAGGTTTGGCTGGGAAACCGATCAATCCTGGCTTGTAAAGGTACCGGGAGTGGTATATGCGATAGCTACCGCCATACGTGCCTTAACTGAAAAAGGAGATGCGGTCTTAATACAGCAGCCGGTGTACCATCCTTTTGCCTCTACAGTTCTTGTGAACGGAAGAAAGCTGGTAAATAACCCCCTTGTATACGAAAAGGGGGAATACCATATAGATTTTGACGATTTTGAAGAGAAAATCATCAAAAACGATGTCAAGCTCTTTTTGCTGTGCAGCCCGCATAACCCGGTGGGAAGAGTTTGGACCAGGGAAGAGCTTGTGCGCATGGGAGATATATGCTTGAAGCATAATGTCATAGTTATATCGGATGAGATTCATGCCGATTTCGTTTATAAGGGCTATTTGCATTTCATATTCGCAAGCCTGAAGCCTGAATTCTTAAACAATACCATCATATGCACGGCACCCAGCAAAACCTTTAATCTTGCGGGATTGCAGGTTTCCAACATATTTATTGCCAATGATGAAATAAGAAAGAAGTTCAGGGAGGAATTAATGCGGAGCGGGTACAGCCAGCCAAACACCATGGGACTGGTCGCGTGCCAGGCCGCCTATGAGCATGGAGCCCAGTGGCTTGATGAGCTTATTGAATATCTGGAAGGGAATATCAGCTATATAAGAAAATTCCTGGCTGAACGCCTGCCGCAGATTAAGCTGGTAGAGCCTCAGGGAACCTATCTTCTTTGGCTGGACTTCAATCAGCTCAATCTCAGCGAAAAGGAGCTCAATGATTTAATTGTCAACAAGGCTAAGCTCTGGCTGAATGAAGGAACAACCTTCGGGAGCGAAGGTAAAGGCTTTCAACGTCTTAACATTGCCTGCCCGCGCGCTACATTGGAAAAGGCTTTACTACAGCTGGAAAAGGCCATCGCATCAATAAAATAGGTGCGGAACGGGACAATATATGAAAGAGTGCTTTGTTAAAATCATATGAATAAGTTGTGACCAATTCGTATAGAACATAAAAACTAAAAAACTGTTTTAGTAAAATATATTAAAATACCTGCCAAAGTCAGCAGGTATTTTATTTTATGATTTCCGTGCTTATGGAGAAGCAAGTTTTCCGGTAGTTTTTCATAGTATCACAATACCGCAATATAACCAACCAGACCCGATGCAGGATAGCAAACAGTTCTAACTTGTTGATTTAAACACCAAGTCATGATACATTATTTTGTATAAGCCTGCAAAAATAAAAGGATGGAGGTTGTGATGAAAAAGAGCAAAGAGGTTTTGGTGAGCGCAGTGGTGGTTGCTGCCGGAAAAGGTACCCGCATGCACATGGATAAGAACAAGCAGTATATTGAGATCGGAGAAGTGCCTGTTCTTGCCCGGACTTTGCTGACGCTGCAGAAGTGTGGCAGGGTAAGCGAAATCATCGTGGTTGTTAACTCCCAGGATATTGTTTACTGCAAACAGGAAATAATAGACGGCTATGGTCTTTATAAGGTGAAAAAAATTGTGGCTGGCGGAGAAACAAGACAGAATTCTGTGTATAACGGGCTTCTCGATGTAAGCCAGAACTGTGAAATTGTGCTTATACATGATGGGGCAAGACCTTTCGTCCGGGAAGAGAGCATTGAGGAAAGCATAACTGCGGCATTGGAGCATGGTGCCTCATGTGTTGCGGTACCTTCCAAGGATACAATAAAAAGTGCGGATGAGAATGGTTTTGTTAGCGGAACCCTGGACAGGAAAGCCCTATGGATGACTCAAACGCCGCAGACATTTAGATACCAGCTGATAATGGATGCCCATAAAAAAGCTATAGATGATGGATTTGATGGCACGGATGATG
Organism: Clostridium thermosuccinogenes; assembly: GCF_002896855.1. Taxonomy (NCBI): domain Bacteria; kingdom Bacillati; phylum Bacillota; class Clostridia; order Eubacteriales; family Clostridiaceae; genus Clostridium; species Clostridium thermosuccinogenes. The sequence goes on from NZ_CP021850.1 coordinate 770,408, forward strand.
CCGTACTTGTTGAAAGGCTGGGATTTCCTATCAAACTCGTGATGGGAAGCTACGACAACATTAAAATCACAACCCAGGAAGACTTGATATTGGGAGAGGCTATTGCCGACAGCAGGGAGTACTATGGATAAACGGGAATTATATCTCTCTGTAAATTTTCATAGTGTATTGCATGTTTTCATAAATCCATAGTCAACAGCCACATATAACGAGGTTGAAAATGTCCACCACCCCATATAGGTGGAGAGTATCTAATTCCACAATGGACAGTGAGTTAAAATCTCCCGCCTCGTTGAAACGGTGTGTTGAAATTGCTACGCAATTTTTCCGTTGTTTAAAGCTGCCGGCTATTTTCAAAACTCTTTTCTCAATATCGTGTTTGCCAATTCTTGCTGAAAGGTTGTCAGCTTTATCTTACAAGCTGACCGGCTTATCATATGCTTAACCATGCCCTTCATACAGGCTTTTAATATCGGGGTTTGTCTCATTTAAATCCGAATTTGGAGTAAAGCCTAAACTACCATTACGCAGCTGAATACCTGTATACCCAAGCCCTGACCGAACTGTGTCAGACCTTCGCCTGTTGTGGCTGTTATTCCGATGCAGTTTTCCGGAATGCCCAGCAGATTTGAAAGACTAGCCCGTATTTCGGGTATTTTGGGAGTTATCTTTGGAGTAAGGCATTCTATCGATATTGAGACATGAACGATTTTGCTTTCCCCCAGATATTTCATCGCTTCCGCCAGGTATGCCTTGCTGTCGGTTATGCCATGTTTCAGGCACATTTCATCGCTGACGGGGCCTAGTATGTTGACACAGGTTACCCCGGAAATGGCATTTGTTAAAGAATGCAATATGACATCAGCATCGCTGTTGCCCTGGAGGGGAGCATGACCTTCAAACACAACACCGCCGAGGATAAGCTTTTTTGTCTTGTCATTAAAATCAAATCTGTGACTGTCCTGACCAATGCCTACTTTCATAGCTGTTTACTCCTTCTATGTATTTACAACGATTATATATCACTATTATACGACAAGCAAGCGTATTGACATAGGGATTTTGGTATATTATTATAAATGATAAGAATCCGACCCCATTGGGCCCTAATGGCTTGAAATTAAATAGCTATATTGGTTTTTGATTAATATGGTTTCCCACTGACAACAGTGGACTGTCGGTTTGTAAACAACAGCTAATAGCTGAAAGCTAACAACTGAAAATAAATCTATGACGGGACTGCGAAAAGTGTAGCATGAAGAGAAAAGCCGGTTGGTGCGAGGCTTTATGGCAAAGCTTTTCTTCCCACCCCTGAGATGCAGCTGATGAAGCTGCCGGTTCGGCTCCGATAAAGGCCCAAGAGACGGGTTACTCCAATTTGGGTGGTACCGCGGGAAAGTATTTCCGCCCCTTACTTTTAGGGCGGATTTTTTGTTATATAAAAGATTATATTTAAGACTATATATAAAGCTATATGCAAAACCATTCATAAAACCATTTATAAAACTTATTTATAAAACTATTTATAAGGTCTTGCCAAGGCTTGTAAATATTAAATCTAAAATAGAATTGAAATTTAAAGGAGTTGATTATATGGCACAGGAAAAAAAACTGGTAGAAGCTATAACCCCTATGAATGAGGATTTTGCCCAATGGTATACGGATGTAATCAAAAAGGCGGATCTTGTAGAGTATTCCAGCGTAAAGGGCTGTATGATAATCCGCCCCTATGGTTATGCGATATGGGAGAACATACAGAAAAATCTGGATGAGAGATTTAAGGAAACAGGGCATGAAAACGTATATATGCCCATGTTCATCCCGGAAAGCCTGCTGCAGAAAGAGAAGGACCATGTGGAAGGATTTGCTCCGGAAGTGGCATGGGTTACCCATGGAGGACAGGAAAAGCTGACAGAAAGGCTTTGCGTGCGTCCTACATCAGAGACTTTGTTCTGTGAGCATTTTGCCAACATAGTACATTCCTACAGGGATCTTCCCAAGCTTTACAACCAGTGGTGCTCCGTCGTTAGATGGGAGAAGACTACAAGACCGTTCTTGAGAACTGCAGAATTCCTGTGGCAGGAAGGCCATACAGTGCATGCTACGGCGGAGGAAGCCCAGGAAGAGACTATAAGGATGCTGAACGTGTATGCGGATTTTTGCGAACAGGTTCTCGCAATTCCCGTCATCAAAGGCAAAAAAACCGATAAAGAAAAGTTTGCCGGAGCAAAGGAAACCTATACTATAGAAAGCATGATGCATGACGGTAAAGCATTGCAGTCGGGAACATCCCACAATTTCGGAGATGGGTTTGCAAGAGCCTTTGGAATTCAATACACCGATAAAAATAACGAGCTTCAGTATGTGCATGAAACTTCCTGGGGCATGAGCACAAGAATAATAGGCGCTATTATAATGGTTCACGGGGACGACAGCGGGCTTGTGCTGCCTCCGAGAATTGCCCCGGTGCAACTGGTGATCATACCTATCGCACAGCACAAGGAAGGCGTGCTGGAAAAAGCTGAAGAATTGAGAGACAGACTCTCCAAGGTAGTCCGGGTGAAGATGGATGACAGTGATAAAAATCCGGGATGGAAGTTCAGCGAGTATGAAATGAGGGGAGTGCCCATCCGTCTTGAGGTAGGTCCGAAGGATATTGAGAAGAACCAGGTGGTACTGGTAAGAAGGGACAACAGGGAGAAGATATTTGTTCCGATGGATGAGCTGGAAGACAGGGTGCTCCGGTTGCTGGACGAAGTGCACGAAGGAATGCTGGAGAAAGCCAGAAACATGAGGGACTCCAAAACATATACAGCGGTAACACCGGAGGAGTTTGAAAAAATAGCTGCAGAGAAATCCGGCTTTATAAAAGCCATGTGGTGCGGCGACAGAGCATGTGAGGATATGATAAAGGAAAAGACCGGAGTTACCAGCCGGTGCATGCCTTTTGAGCAGGAGAAGATCTCCGACAGCTGCGTATGCTGCGGTAAACCGGCCGACAAAATGGTTATCTGGGGTAAGGCATACTAATTGGACAAATAGTGCTGGAATATAGATCATACCGGGAGGGAGATCATGCGGATTTCAAAGATGTTTATACCGACATTGAGGGAAGTGCCGGCTGAGGCGGAAATTGCAAGCCATAAGCTGATGCTCAGAGCAGGCCTTATCAGGAAGCAGGCCTCAGGCATATATTCTTTCCTGCCCTTAGGCTACAGGATTTTCAGAAAAATCGAGCAGATAATAAGGGAGGAGATGGATAGGAGCGGGGCTCAAGAGCTCATGATGTCAGCACTGCTTCCTGCGGAAGTCTATCAGCCCTCAGGCAGATGGGAGGTTTTCGGCCCTGAGATGTTCAGGTTGAAGGACAGGAATGAAAGGGATTTCTGCCTTGGACCTGCCCATGAGGAGGTATTTACCGAAATCGTCAGGAATGAGATCCGTTCCTACAAATCTCTACCGATGATGCTTTATCAGATACAGACAAAGTACAGGGATGAGATAAGGCCGCGGTTTGGATTCATGCGTTGCCGGGAGTTTGTGATGAAGGATGCTTACAGCTTTGATAGGGACGAGGCAGGCCTCGATATGTCCTATAGTAAGATGTATGAGGCATACTGCAGGATATTTGACCGCTGCGGCCTGGATTATATTGTGGTGGATGCGGACAGTGGTGCTATGGGCGGTTCCGGCTCCCAGGAATTTATGGTCAAATCCGAAATAGGGGAAGCAGAGGTTGTCTTTTGTGAAAGCTGTGGCTATGCTGCCAACAGGGAGAAAGCCCAGTGTGTGCCTGAGATGTGTTGCCCCGGGGAGGAGCAACGCTGCTGCGATGAGCTTCCTTTGGAAAAGGTTGCTACCCCGGATGCAAGGACTATAGAAGAACTTATGAAGTTTTTCAACTGTTCGCCAAAGGAATTTGCCAAGACCCTAATTTTTCAGGCTGATGACAGGGTGGTTGCCGCGATGGTCAGAGGAGACCGGGAGATCAATGAGACAAAACTCCGAAACCACTTGGGATGCAACGAACTTAATATGGCAGATCCCGAAACAGTAAAAAGAGTAACCCATGCTGATGTTGGATTTGCCGGACCGGTGGGCCTGGGAATTGAGCTCATTGTTGATCCGGAAGTGGCAGCCATGAAAAACTTCGTTGTGGGAGCCAATGAGACGGGATACCATCTTAAAAATGTCAATATGGGCAGAGATTTTAAAGCTATGGCTGTGATTGATATCAGGAATATGGAAGAAGGGGACGGATGCCCCAAATGCGGCAGTCCGGTGAAAGTTGCCCATGGCATAGAGGTGGGACATATATTCAAGCTGGGAACAAAGTACAGCAAAGCTTTTAACTGCACATATCTGGATGAGGCCGGTAAGGAGCATCCCATGGTGATGGGAAGCTACGGAATAGGCGTAAACAGGCTCATGGCAGCCATAATAGAGCAGAACAACGATGAAAACGGCATTATCTGGCCTGTGTCAATTGCGCCTTATCATGTAGTAATCATTCCTGTAAATGCTACCATCGAAGAGCAGATGAAAACAGCTGAACGGATTTACTCTGAGCTTCAGTCGGCAGGAGTGGAAGTGATACTGGATGACAGGAATGAGAGAGCAGGGGTTAAATTCAAGGATGCGGATCTTATCGGTATTCCAATCAGGATCACCGTCGGAAAGAAGGCAGAAAAAGGCATTGTGGAGTACAAGCTCAGAAAATCTTCGGAAGTAAAAGAGCTCAAAATAGAGGATGCCATCGCTCAAGCGAGGCAGGAGGTAATGAGTGCGCTGAATTAAATTACAAACTTTATGAGAAATGGATATGTAAGGGAAATATATTAATGAGGGAAATATAATAACGATGAAGCTCCGGAAAAAGAATGTCCGGAGCTTTTTTATGGATTTGAAATATGTTCTTTGAATCTTTTGGAACAGCAATCACCATTTCAATTAGCGAAATTAAAGCAATTTATATAAAAACGGCTCGTTTTTGGCAAATCCTTTCTATTGTATCGGCAACACATCCTTTTTTTCATAAAATAAAAAACTTTTACCTTTAGAAGCATCCATGTAAATATTTCGATATTTTCTGTTAATAATAATAGAAGCATACTTTTTAAAAAATAAATAACAGAAGTGATGTTTTGGAGGGATTTTATGAAAAAAAAGCTAGTATATTTGATCGTACTTGTGCTTGCTTGTACGTCGCTTTTGAATATTGGTGGGCCTGATGTACAAAAGGTGACAGCAGCTCCATCATTTCAAAAAGTTAATTTTACGGATGCGGTAGTTACTGCTAATTCTTTGAACGTAAGGCAGGGCCCGTCTACAAAGTATCCTGTAGTATGTGTGCTTAAAAAAGGGCAGAAAGTAAAGGTATTCGGTAAAATAGACAGCTGGTATGCGGTATATGATGTGAGCAGCGGATGTGTTGGAGCGGTGTCTGCACAATACATAAAGACATCCGGATCAACTACTGCCAAGACACCAACAACCAAAACTCCGACAACCAAGACTCCTACGACTAAGACTCCGACTACGCAGACTCCTGCACCTCAGACGCCTACTACCCAGACTCCACAGACAAGTGATAAGACTCCTTCTACCACTCCTCCGGAAGGAATATCCCAGGATGAGCAGAAGTTGCTGGATCTGGTTAATGAAGCCAGGGCAGATGCCGGGGTAGGTCCTCTTGCTTTTGATATGGAGCTGGTGAAGGTTGCTAGGTTGAAAGCTCAGGATATGGTAAACAACAACTACTTTGCTCATCAATCACCGACATATGGTTCACCTTTTGACATGATGAGAAAGTTTGATATTGAGTTCAAAACAGCCGGTGAAAACATAGCCGGAAATCAGACGGTAGAGGCGGCATTTAAAGCATGGATGAATTCCGAAGGCCACAGGAAGAATATACTGAACGGAAGCTTTAATTATACGGGCATAGGCATAGTGGACAGCCCGACTTACGGAAAGGTGCTTGTACAGCAGTTCATAGGAAAGTAAAGTAAAGAGGAGCCGGTGGTAATCTGAAATACACCTCCAAATATTAGTATATGTCTAACATTTGAGGTGCACTTCAATCCACCGGCTCTTTTTTTATTAACCGCGATGAAGAAAAGCTTTTATCAATGCTGTTCTTTCAGATTGATATTAAATATGGGTTCCACTTCGAACTTCATACCTTTGAGATAGTTTAACATTCCGGCATCCTTGAAGTCAAAAACCAGTTTATATGCCCACAGCATCTGGCGTTTGGCCTTCAGAGGGCGGTTGAAAGCGTTGGTTCCATATTTTCCGTCCCCAACTATCGGATGGCCGATATGGGCAAGGTGAGCCCTTATCTGATGGGTTTTCCCTGTTATGAGTTCCACTTCCAGGCGGCTTATATCCTTATCCATATCATAGGATAGAACCCGGTATTTTGTAATAATTTCCGAAGCTCCTTTAACCGGCTCATCGCTGATAAAAACCCTGCTTTTCCTCTCATCCTTGATAAGAAAGCTCCTGAGCTCGGCTGATTGCTTCTTAACCTTGCCCACTACCAGACATTGATAGAATTTGCGCACTTCCTTGTTTTTGATCTTGTCCAGCATTATCCTTAAGGATTCGGCGTTTTTGGCTATTATGACCAGACCTCCCGTATTTCTGTCCAGCCTGTGGCAGAGGCACGGGGTAAAGGAGTTGGTGTCATTGGGATTATATTCTCCCTTGTGCTCAAGATATTCAAGAATGAAGTCTATAAGGGTGTTGTTTGACTGCTCCCTGTCGGGGTGCACCGGTATCCCCTGATCCTTATTTACTATCATTATATTGCTGTCCTCATATACTACTGAAAAACCCCTGGCAAAAGGTGTGCTGCCGGCTTGGGGCACTCCGTCGAGAATTTCATCCACTATGTATATTTCCAGCCGGTCACCCTGGGAGACGACATAATCATCTTTGACCCGCACTCCGTTGACCTTTATGTCCTTCTTTCTGAAGGCTTTGTACATAGCGCCTGACGGCATATTTCTGAAGGTATCCCGAAGGTATTTATCTATACGTTTGCCTGCATTTTCTTTTGTGACTATTATTTCCCTCATATATACTCCTTTTATTATTAATACTTTGCAGTTCTGCATCTTTAGAGATTATTGGCTGTATATTCGATATTTGAAGCAAAAACTCCTTTAATTGTATATATGTCCGTAGCTTTTGTATTTAGTCTGCCCTCGTGAGGGAGGTGATAATGCATTAAATTATGGAAGGGAGCGATAAAGAGATGGATTATAGGTATCAGTTTGATGGAAGATTTATGCAAACTCACGTTTGTTTTCTTTTCCCTAGTTCAAAACTTCCTCAAGATATCCATGTTTTGCCACTATCTTATGTAAACTAATTATGTTATAATATACAACCGTAATTCAAGAAGCCAATTTACAAATATATACTGCCGAATTCCCTTATTAGGGAAACGGGGGATACAACACAAGGGGGTTAATTCCGGAACAGCCGGAAAGGGTGCTCTTCTACCTAACCCGACAACTAACCTCGTAAGCAAAGAGAGGAGAAAACTAATGCAATACAGAAGATATGTTTTTGGTTCTGTTTTGGCAGCAGCCATTACATCTGTTTTTTATTTTGCCAGTCTCACTACGTCACCTGTTGATAACATAACGGAATCTAATAAGGCTGTGGAGAGCAGCGCAGCGGATGCCGGGACGGAAACCGGGCAGCCTTTGCAGTTGTTTTCTGCGGATGCGGGTGATAGCGCTGCAAACAGCATAACAGGCGATACTGCAAACAGTGCTGCAGACGATACAACAAAAAGTACTGCAGACAGCATTACAAACAACACTGCAGAAAGTGCCACAAAAAGAGCATCAGATATTATTACAGATAGCACAGAGGGTGCCGGCAGTGTTTCTATCATGGCGGAAAACGGGACCCGCTCTGATGCGCATAGCCAGAATCCGAAAAAGGCAGAGGACCAGGCAGGTTCTGCATCCAAATCCATGAAGCAGGCAAATAGCAATTCCTCTATGGTATCCCGAGGAACGGCAAGAGCTTCCGACGTATACCTCATGAAAGGGGATGAAAATTCCAAGGTTATCAAGCTTCAAAAGGATTTGAAAACCCTTGGGTATTTTACCGTAACACCTACCGGCTACTATGGAGACATCACCTATGAAGCGGTAAAAAAGCTGCAAGCTGCGCATAATCTGAAACAGGACGGTATAGTGCATACCAGCACCCTGAAGCTTATTGAAAAGCTGGTAAAGGAAAAAGAGGAAGCGGATAAAGCTGCAGCAAAACAGGCCCAAAGCGATAAGGCTTCAAAACCGGCAGAAGTGGCTAAACCATCCGAAACCGCAAACAGCGGGAAAAAAGCCGAAGATTACATGATGCCATGGTTTGGCGGTGTAGAGAGCTTCTTTGCTCGTGGAGAGACAGCTACGGTATATGATATTAAATCGGGTAAAAGCTTTAAAATAAAAAGGACCTACGGTACCAATCATGCAGATTGTGAGACTCTGACGGCGGAAGATACAAAAATCATGAAGCAGATATACGGCGGCCAGTGGAGCTGGGAAAGAAGGCCGGTAATAGTGACGGTGAATGGGAAAAAGATTGCCGCATCCATGGCCGGAATGCCTCATGCAGGGGTGGACAGTGAACCGGCAAATGCATATGTCAGCAAAAGAAGCGGAGATTATGGAGCTGGTACCAACCTTGATACAGTAAAAGGCAACGGCATGGACGGCCACTTTGATATTCACTTTTTAAACAGCAAGACTCATGGTACGGGTAAAGTGAATGCAGATCACCAGAATGCTGTAAAGGAAGCTGCAAAATGGGCAGCAAGTAATTATTAAACCATATAGGAAAGCAATTGCCGCACAGGCTGCGGTTAAAATATCATAACGGCAAGGGAAAGGGAGATTCATCAATACTAAACCAAAGTATTCATGGGTCTCCCTTTTTTTATGCATAGGATGCTGTTTCCATGTAACATGATTGGGTTCGTTTATTGTTGATCTATCAGATTTCGGGATGATGAGAAAAATCACAGCAGTACTTTCAAAAAAGCTTACAGGCAAGTTGGATTTATATGGACTAAAAATATTATTGAATAAAGAAGTGAATAAAGAACAACCTGTATAGTATTCGACAGCAGGGATTTAGGCTTTGTGAAGCATAACATTATATGGTATACTTACTATAAAATTAGAAAATTGACTATGGAGGTGGAATCATGTCAATTAAGACAGTTAATACCAATAAAGCTCCGGCGGCCATAGGCCCTTATTCTCAGGCAATAATTTCAGGGAACACCGTATTTACATCCGGACAGATACCCATAGACCCCGCTACCGGTGAGGTGGTCAACGGAGGGATAGAAGCCCAGACAAGGAGGGTGCTGGAAAACCTGAAAGCTGTGTTGGAGGCGGCGGGTACCAGCATGTCCAATGTGATAAAAACCACAGTTTTTATCAATGATATGGGAAACTTTGCTGTTGTAAACAGTATATATGGTGAGTATTTTTCTGCTCCCTATCCTGCCAGGTCCTGTGTCGAAGTATCAAAGCTGCCAAAGGGCGTTGAAATCGAGATTGAAGCGGTTGCGGTTATAGACTGATGCAGTATTGATATGTAACCTGCAATTTCATGGCATATGTCATGGGGTATGGACATGATTAAAGAAAGTGAAAAGTGACCTTATCAGCGCCTGTGAATGCCTGTGGCTACTGCAGGTTATCATGCCGATGAAGCAGGAAGCTTGCGGTTTTGGCCTTGGTAGACGACTACATAATTTTGATGCAATTGATGAATATTATTTGTGACAGACACCGTTAAACGGTAAAACCTTGATATTCAATGAAGAGATGCATTATATCTGGTTTACAAGGAGAAGAATATGGGTTTTTACGAGCAAATAAGCAAATATTACGATTATATTTTTCCTGTAGGACAGTCACAGCTGAATTTTATCAAGAAGGCGGCCGGGACTCCCCCCGCGAGGGTTCTTGATGTGGCATGCGGTTCCGGAGGCTATACCGCAGAGCTGTCGAAAAGCGGATATGAGCTTACAGCGGTGGACATTGATGCGGAAATGGTGAACAGGGCAAAGCAAAAGCTGCAGTCGGAGAAGCTTTCAGCCGATGTATTGAGATGCGACATGAAAGAGCTGGAAGAGAAGCTGTCCCCTGGGTTTGACTGCATATTCTGCATAGGGAACTCCATTGTACACCTGGAAAGCTGCGATGCGATTCTGAAGGTTCTCAAGCAGATGAATAAGCTCCTGTCAGATAAAGGGGCCCTGGTGCTGCAGATTATCAATTATGACAGGATTATAAAGTATAACGTTGATGAGCTGCCTCCCATCATCAATGAGGATATTGGCTTGGAGTTCCTGAGGAAATATGAATTTACGGATGACCGGAAATATATAAATTTTAACACCACCTTGACTATAAGGAATGGAAGGGAACCTTTAAAGTATAAAAACTCCGTTAAGCTTTTGCCTCTCATGAGCGGGACCATGCGTGAGCTTTTAAATAAGGCGGGTTTTGAAAAAGTTGAGTTTTTCGGGGATTTTAATTATTCTCTCTATGATGAAGATTCTTTCATGTTGGTAGTCAAGGCTGGAAAATAGGCTGTACGAAATCTCACGGCAGGCGGCAATTTTTGCCGCCTGCGATTTTACTCCGATTGCCTGAAAAAGCATAGCGCTGCTGATTCTGTGTTAATGCGTCTGCAGCGTCTGCTGACAGTTATGACACCTCATTCCTAAGAGCCGATGTGGTACCAACATCATGCAGCCGTATTCTACCAGTAACTCCATAGTACATTTCACAGGTACAACAGCCAACTTTACATCTTGTTCCAATGCTTTTTGCTTTTAGCAGTTTATTTATTTTCTATCCTCGGTATGCCAAATCCTGTATTCTTTCTATGGTATCCTCTGCTGTCATATCGGAATTATCTATAATGTCAAATTGATGCTGATCAAAAACCAAAACATCGTAAAAATGCTTTATCCATTTTTCCGGTGTAATGCTGGTATGGCAAGTTCTTGTCTGACACCGTTCTACGGCAACCTGATATTGGGGTTTAAGAAGAATTAACTTGTATTTAAGATTTCGGGATTCAAATATTTCTACAAACTTTTTATAATCTTCTGGCAAAATAACATGGGACAAGACAATGTTTTTACAGAATAATGATAGGATATCAATTTCGCATATGATTTCCTCAGTCAATTCGTTCCATTCATACTGTTTGGTTCCTTTTTTATGTCGGAGCGATTGTATAGCACAATCGCCGTCAACGGTAAGCCAACCCTTATCGGCAAAAAGCTCTGCAATGGTAGTCTTACCGCTGCCACAGGTGCCATTGAGAACAATGATATTGCCTCCGTTACAAGTGTGAGTGACTGCCACTTCTGCTCCACAGAGTTTACAAGTGGGCAGTATGGGCGAAATACTTATGTTCTGCTTCCTCAAGCTTTCATTATATATTTTTACATTATCTTTTGTAATATTTCCACAATTCGGGCAATCAATCATAATTATCACTCACTTCGAAAATCGGTTAGCCATCAAGTTCACATCAATAGTATAATAAATAATAAAACATTGACGGATACTTATTGTATATCATCGCATATTATGGAATATATTTCAATATGAAGTTTAAAGATGTTATTATCCTCCATTTGTACTGAAAGGTGTGGCCTAAATGCTAATAAGCGCTTTCTGCATATGTTCATAACAGGTTTTAAATTGTTGATTAGCACCTGCTGTTCCCCATATATTACCATAAAAGAACTGTAAAATAAGAGCTTTGTTTTAATATGAGGATTCACCGCAGATAAGAGCTGTTTTTGGCAGTTCTTATTTTTTTGCCGCATGTGGTTATACTAATAAAATAATGCCGGTTTTAAGTAAACAAGCCGGAAAACAAAAGCGTTTGCCGGGATACATCGATTAAGATCAGTCGGTATACAGGCATGAGTAACTTCAACAAGCCTGTCATTGAAATAACCTACAACAAGCGGGAGTTATCATATGATTATCAGACTTGGCTATGTAGCAATGACTCTAAACCTGCATGACTGCTCACCGTCCAGCACGGTGACGGTAACAGCATTTAAAAAGCTGGATGAGGAAGCCGGAAAATTCAGGTTAAAAAAGCTTACGCTGAAAAACCTGGAGAATACCAGGCGAATATTGCTTTACAACCAGGCTATGAATATAAAATTATACAGGTTCACATCCAAGCTGGTCCCCCTTGCAACGCACCCGCTGATTGAGGGCTGGGACTATGCGGAGGATTTTCGTGAAGAGTTCAGGAAAATAGGTGATTTGGTCAAGGTAAATGATTTCAGGGTAAGCGCTCACCCGGACCACTTTACCATCATCAATTCGCCTTCGGAGGATGTTTTTAATGATGCGGTAAAGGATCTGGACTATCATGTAAAGATCTATGAAGCTATGGGGCTTGAGGATTATAAATATAAACTGGTTCTCCATGTGGGAGGGCTGTATAAAGATAAAAAATCATCCCTGGAAAGGTTTAAAAAGAATTTTGAAAGCCTTCCGGACAGGATTCGCAGGAGGATAATCATCGAAAATGACGACAAGTCCTATTCGGCATACGACGTCCTTGAGCTTTGCAGGGAGTTGAAGACTCCCATGGTGCTTGATGTTCATCATCATAAATGTGTAAACAACGGAGAGAAGCTGGAGGATATGCTGGAGGAAATTTTCGGCACCTGGGACAATGAAGCTTTTCCACCCAAGATACATTTTTCAAGCCCTAAGAGCGAAAAAGACTTCAGAAGCCATGCCGACAACATCGATTTAAATGAGTTTACGGAATTTCTGGAGATTGCAAAAAAGACAGGCCGGGATTTTGATGTTATGCTGGAGGCAAAAAACAAGGATTCGGCGCTTTTAAAGCTTTCAGAGGAACTGGAGGGCTGTCCTGGTATAAGAAGAATAAATAATGGTGAATTTGAGATAATATAAAAGGGAGAGTGATCCTTTATATGAATGGAAGGGAAAAGAAGGTGAAAAGCGGAAAATCAAAAGAGCCAAAGGTGGCTCCGGGTTTCAGTGATGCCAAGTTTGGAGAGAAGGCTACGGAGGATGAAATCCGAAGGGGAGAGTCCACGCGGGTAACAAGGCTTTACCTGGATGAGAATGATCCCAGTTGACGTGGGCAATAAGGATGAGAACACCAGGAGCAGTGAATAAACAGCCTCGGAAAGTTAATTAATAGTGAGAAGTTTTCCTGCTCAATGCATTTTTATCTCTCCTGGTTATAAATAATTGGAGAAGCTTTGTGGAAAAAATATCAAAGTATGTTTTAGCCCTTAATATCCATAATATCAATTAGGGAGGGAGTTAATTTAATGGGCGACAAAATGAAAAAGAAAAACAATACCAAGCAGGAACCCACTTTTGACAACGATCAATTAGGAGAAAACGCTTCTGAGGAATTTGCCCAGGATTATATGCAAAAGGGTAGAACTGCAAAGAAAAAGAAGAAATAAGTTTTTTCCCCATTCTAATTAATGGAGTGGGGATATTTAATTATGTACTGAAAAAGGTGTAAAAGGAGAGAAAGCATATGACGGATAATATGAAAAGAGTTAAGATGAATCAATCCGACGAGCTTATCGAAACCATACGCAATGCCAGCAGCAATATGAACTTTGATGATTATGTAAGAGCTACCGGCCTGGAGAAGGAATTCATATTCAGCATCCTTAAAGGTGAGATTGAGGAAGTCGACGAGGCCACCAGGAGCAAGCTGTCGCTAAAGCACTAATTACGTTGTTTAAAAGGGAGCGTAAGCATTTACATGTAATAGATGATCCTGCCTGCATATCGGCAGATGCTTAAAAATCCGTCGTTTTCCTGCCTGTGGCTTAATTCTAATGGAACCATGTTTGAGTGTTATATCCGGATTTTTATATCCATGACCTCAGCTTTTCTTCATTTATGATCACTATCCGGTCATTCTTTTCGGTAATGGCCTTTTCCTTCTTAAACCGGCTTATCACTCTTGATACGGTTTCCCTTGTGGAACCGATCATATCTGCCAGTTCCTGCCGGGACAGCTGTATGCCGATCTCGAGCCCTATATCCTTTTTATTTCCGTAATCCTTTGACAATTTTATCAGCTGGGAAGCTGTCCTGGAGAATACATCATTGAAGGTCAGTTCCCTTATTTTCTGTTGGGCAAACACCAGCTTGCTCACAAGAATTTTAATGATCTTTAGGGAAAGCTCGGAATTTTCCTTTACAAGCCGTTCAAGATCCCTGTTTTTTATAATCCCAATCACCGCATCCTCATACACGACAGCTGAAGCCGGATAGGGTATGTTGTTGAAAAGAGTCGCCTCTCCGAAAACGTCGCCCTCTCCGAAGATATAAAGTATGTGCTCATGACCGTCTTCATAGGTAGTGAAAACCTTTACTTTGCCGGATTTTATATAATAAAAGGCTTCGCCCGGCTCACCTTCCATAAAAACCACCATGTTCTTTTTATAATTTCTCTCTATAGCTATGGCTGCAATTTTGGCCAGGTCGTCTTCCTGAAGGTCTGAAAAAAATGTGAATTTTTTTATGTAATCCGTGTTTTTCATCCGGTTTTGCTCCTCACCTATAAAATTTTCAAATAGTATTATAGCAGATATATTAACAAAAGCATAGTAATATGATAGGAATTCTGATAATATATTTTGAATGCAGTGCCCGTATAAAGGGGAAAATTGCTTGTTAATATTCTTGCCAATATTTTTACAGTATCATTTCCCTATCCCATTCAACTATCCACTGCAAATCTGTAGATAATCTCAAAGGATTAATAGTTTGATGCCTATAGGGGGAATAATGACTGCCATTTTCCTCTATTTGCGCTCCAGTCCGTTTTTAACAGGCCCTTACCAACCATCTCGAATTTACCCATCGGCAATTCCGATTTTAATATATAATAGTAAGGTGATATAATTTTATGTTAAACTAAGAAAGGCTTTTTGATCCGGATGCAGGAAGGACCGATGACCCGGAAGATAAAAGAGCTGGAAATAGATTCAGAGTCTATTGCCTGACGGATAACAGGGGGATGAGGAAATGATTACAACGATATCGCTCAGTCCGGCCGTGGATAAAATATACTTCGTGGAGAATTTTGAGGCCGGCAAGCTGTACAGGGTACGGAATGTGAAAACATCGGCAGGCGGCAAGGGCATAAATGTGGCCAGAGTTGCGGCAATACTGGGAGAAGATGTGTGCACCGCAGGTTTTAAAGCCGGAGGGACGGGTGAGTGGCTGGAGGCCAGGCTGAAAGAAATGAAGGTTAAAACGAATTTTGTTCAGGTGGAAGGTGAATCCCGTACAAACAACAACATAATTGACAGGGCAAAAGGTACCGAAACGGAGATTCTTGAAATAGGACCACATATAACCCAACAGAAGGCTGACGAGTTTCTCGCGCTGTATAAGACCCTACTGCCCGGTACGGATGTGCTGGTTTGTTCCGGAGGCCTTCCCGATGGCGTCCCGACGGATTTTTATGCTAAAATGATAGAGTTGGCCAGACCTTATGATATAAAAATAATACTGGATACCAGCGGTGAGACCTTAAAGTCAGGCATTAAGGCAAAGCCCTATATGATCAAGCCTAATCTCAGGGAGTTGGGCGAGTATGCAGGAAGGCAGCTTGTGGATTTGGATGATGTGATTGCGGCATGCAGGGATATACTAAAAGAGGGCATTAGTCTGGTGGCGGCTTCCATGGGGAGCAGGGGTGTGCTGCTGGTGTCGGAGGATAAAGTGCTCTATTCCCGGACACCGGAAATAGAGGTTGTAAATACTATAGGCTCCGGGGATTCCATGGTGGCAGGTCTGGCTGCAGCGCTATCCCAAGGTCGGGGACCGGAAGACATGCTGAGGCTGGGAACCGCGTGTGCGTTGGCCAACACGCAGTTTGACGAGATCGGTTTTGTTACCCGGGGAATGGTCGAAAAGTTTATGGAAGAGATAATAATAGAAGAATTTTAGATAAACTTATAGCGGGAGGTAAACTATATGGGAGATATTATCAATCAATTAATCCATGAGTTCAATCTTAAGCCCTTTCAGGTTCAAAATGCAGTGAAGCTGATAGATGAAGGCAATACCATACCCTTTATAGCAAGATACAGGAAGGAAGCTACCGGGGAACTTAACGACCAGGTATTGAGAGAGCTTCACGAAAGGCTGGTATATCTGAGGAATCTCGAAGAGAGAAGAGAGGACGTAAGGAGGCTGATTGACGAGCAGGGTAAGCTGTCTCCGGAAGTTTCCGAGGCCCTGGACAAAGCTGTCAGCCTTCAGGAGATAGAGGATATATACCGACCGTACAAACCAAAACGCAGAACCCGGGCAACAGTGGCAAAAGAAAAGGGCTTGGAGCCTCTCGCCCAGATAATTTATGCCCAGAAACTAAAGAGCGGAAGCATTGATGATATTGCCGCTCCCTACATAAACCCCGAAAAAGGTGTAAACACTGTTGAAGACGCTTTAAACGGAGCTATGGACATTATTGCCGAGGATATATCCGATAATGCGGAATACAGAAAAGCCATAAGGGATATGTTTTTTAAATCAGGTGTGATCGTATCCAAGGCTAAAAAGGAAGAGGATTCGGTATACAGGATGTATTATGATTTCAAGGAACCGGTGTCCAGAATCGCAAAGCACAGGATACTGGCCTTAAACCGGGGTGAAAAGGAGGAATTCCTTCAGGTAAAAATAGATGTTCCCACAGAGCAGATAATCAATTATCTGAAAGCTCGGGTTGTCGGTAAAAACGTGTCCGTCACATCGGAATATGTTGCCCGGGCGGCAGAGGATTCTTACGAGCGCCTGATCGCGCCTTCCATCGAGAGGGAAGTGAGAAATGAGCTGACGGAAGCTGCTGAGGAACAGGCTATGAAGGTTTTTGCCGAGAATTTAAGAAACCTCCTGCTGCAGCCTCCTGTAAAGGGACATGTTGTCATGGGGCTGGACCCGGCCTACAGGACGGGCTGCAAGATCGCCGTAATAGACGAAACCGGAAAGGTGCTGGATACCACGGTAGTGTATCCTACACCACCGCAAAACAAGGTGGAGGAAGCTAAAAAAATATTAAAGCATCTGATAGAAAAGCATAAGGTGGACCTGATATCCATTGGAAACGGTACCGCATCAAAAGAGTCGGAGATATTTATCGCCGATATGCTCAAGGAGATAGACAGAAAGATTTATTACATGGTGGTAAGCGAAGCAGGAGCGTCGGTTTATTCGGCGTCCAAATTAGGCGCTGAGGAGTTTCCCGATTTTGATGTGGCGCAGAGAAGTGCTGTTTCTATAGCAAGAAGGCTTCAGGACCCCCTTGCGGAATTGGTCAAGATAGATCCTAAAGCGATCGGAGTAGGCCAGTATCAGCATGATATGAATCAAAAAAGGCTGGGTGAGACATTGGGCGGAGTTGTGGAGGATTGTGTCAATAATGTGGGAGTGGATCTCAATACCGCTTCCCCTTCACTTTTGTCCTATGTTTCGGGCATCAACGCCACCCTTGCCAAAAACATTGTGGAGTACAGGGAGAAGAACGGAAAGTTCAGAAACAGGAAAGAACTGAAAAATGTGAAAAAGCTGGGGGAAAAGGCCTTTGAACAGTGCGCCGGTTTCTTAAGAATACCGGACGGCGATAATATCCTGGACAATACTTCAGTCCATCCGGAATCCTATGAAGCGGCACGAAAGCTCCTCGAGATAATGGGATACACCTTGGAGGATGTAAAAAACAAAAATCTCGGCGACCTGAAGCAAAAGGTTGAGAAAAAAGGCATCGCAGTTGTAGCGGAAGAGGTGGGCGTCGGTGTACCTACCCTTACGGATATAATCAATGAACTCCTGAAGCCGGGCAGAGACCCCAGGGATGAACTGCCCAAGCCGATACTGCTGACGGATGTAATGCATATCGAGGATTTAAAACCCGGCATGGTGGTGACAGGCACGGTCAGAAATGTTGCCGATTTCGGAGCGTTCGTGGATATCGGTGTCCATCAGGACGGCCTGGTGCACATATCGGAGCTTAGCGACAGGTATGTAAGAAATCCCATGGAAGTGGTGTCGGTGGGCGATATTGTTAAAGTCAGAATCCTGGATGTGGATGTGCAGAGAAAGAGAATATCCCTGAGCATGAAAGGAGTATAAAATTAGGGAACAAAAAGCATTAAAAATCAGTCTATATAATACGTATACTTAAAATCTGCTATCAGGAGTTGAAATTTACATGAGAAGAATTGCAGCCTTATCTTTAGCAGCAGTACTGGCATTAACCGCAGCAGGATGCAGTTTTAAAGATGATATTGCAAACAACGGTTCCGCCGGAAAAAGCATCACAGGAGAGAGCAGTCCGGGAGAAACAAGCAATAAAGGAAAATCAGGCAGTGCTGCGGAAACGGGCAATGCTGGAGGGAGCAATACTTCGGTATCCGAAAATACCGGGAAGGAAAGCAATGAGAGCGAAGACAGCGCGGCTGTGAAGCCAAGCCTGGCAGGTATAAGCTTGGGGGATTCAAAGGAACAAGTTGTGGAAGTCTTGGGGAAGGATTACAAGGAAACGTATTATGAAGAGCCAGGACATTTCCCTGAAACCTATTATCACTGGAAATATGATACAGGGATTTCCGTATATATAGGAAAGGATTCATCGGAAGTTCTTGAAATAAGGGCTACCTCCCCTGAGGCGGAAACCAATCTTGGAGTAAAGGTTGGTGACGCCGCAAAGACCGTTTTTGAGACCTATAGGCCTAAATACATTGAGCCGGAAAGCATTCATGGAGGTAAGCTTATAGGATGGTTTAAGGTGGAGGGAGGCGCTGCCATGGCCTTTAACTTCGATATCGATGACGGCATGACCAATCCGGCGGAGATAAAAGATGATGATAAAGTTAAGGAAATAATACTGACATATCCGGCACATGTGGATGACAGTTTTTAAAAACAATGATGTAACCAATTGGCTTCCTTATAAGGTGAATTGGTGCTGCTTGGAAAATAGGGACGGGTATTTTACCTATCCCTATTTTTCTGCAAATATTTGGACTGCAGTGGTTGATGCGATGATGGAATACGGTCAAAGCCATGATAAAAATTCACATTGACATCATATCATGAATATGATAATATGAACTAAAATCTTGAAACCTATGAAGGGGAAGTAAAACCGCAAACCAGCCTCACAGAGAGTCG
Source organism: Clostridium thermosuccinogenes (assembly GCF_002896855.1). Taxonomy (NCBI): domain Bacteria; kingdom Bacillati; phylum Bacillota; class Clostridia; order Eubacteriales; family Clostridiaceae; genus Clostridium; species Clostridium thermosuccinogenes. The sequence goes on from NZ_CP021850.1 coordinate 789,688, forward strand.
GGGTAGCTGGGATCCCGGCAGGAAACGGAGCGGACAAATGGGCCCCTGAGGGCGGGGCGAAAGGGCGTTGCTCCCAAGTAGCTTTCGACGCGCAGCCGGCGTTAATGGCAAGGGGTGTGTTGGCACCCTGCAAGAGGGGATGCTTTGAGGCGACTCAATGCATCAATTAAGGTGGCACCGCAGGTTATTACACCTGTCCTTGTATTAGGACAGGTGTTTTTTGATTTATATGCGTTGATACCGACTCGAACCTTTTACCCATAACTGCAGGTGGGTAAAAGGCTTGCAGGGAAGATCCCTATTTTATCGAAACTTCGCTGAAACGGAGCCGTTCATGGCTGCCAGAAGGGAAGTTTTATGGACCACGGCCATACCAAAAGCTCCAATCTGATTTATGGCCGGTTCAAATACGATTTATAAATATTTAGGGAGGTATCTTCAATGAAAAAAATCAAAGTATTATTAACTGTAGTTTTGTCAATTTGCTTACTGGCAGGAACTTTATTAACCCTGTCGGCGTGTTCTTCAAAAGAAAAGGATGATTCATCGGCTTCCAAAGATGGCAAAAAGAAAATAGGCATTATTCAAATAGTTGAGCATCCTTCTCTTAATACTATTAGAGAGACCTTTATCGAGCAATTGGAGAAGAATGGCTTCAAAGATGGTGAAAACATAACCATAGACTACCAGAATGCGCAGAATGACCAGACAAACTTAAAAACCATAGCGAAGAAGTTTGCTACCAATAAATATGACCTTATTGTTGCTATAGCTACACCGTCAGCTCTGGCGGCTGCAGGAGAGACAAAGGATATACCGGTGCTTTTCTCAGCGGTAACAGATCCTGTTTCCGCACAACTGGTGAAGAGCCTGGAAAAACCGGGCGGCAATGTTACCGGTACGTCCGATGCCGTATCGGCTGCAAAGATAATGGAACTGGCAATGCGTATAACTCCGGAAATAAAAACGATTGGAGCTTTATATAATTCCAGTGAGATAAATTCGATTTCTGTCATCAATGATTTGAAGGAATTTGCAAAAAGCAATGGCTTGACGGTTGTGGAAGCGACGGTTACAAGCTCATCCGAAGTGCAGCAGGCTGTACAGTCCCTGGTGGGGAAAACTGATGCCATATTCTCTCCTATTGATAACACCGTAGCTTCGGCCATGCCTGTGGTGGCTCAGATTGCCAACAAGGCGAAAATACCGGTATATGTAGGAGCTGATTCCATGGTGAAGGACGGCGGACTGGCGACTTACGGCATTAATTATCCTGTCCTGGGAAGGGAAACAGCCGATATGGCCGCAGAAATATTAAAGGGCAAAAACCCTGGGGATATGCCGGTGCGGATAATGACCGAAGTGGATATATATATAAACAAAGCCACGGCCGATGAGATAGGACTTACAATTCCCGAAGATGTGCTCAATGAAGCGGCAGAGATTTTTGGTGAATAAGCCGGATGTATATATACTATATAAATTTGCTTGAATTCAGCTAATAATGGATGCATTGATTGTTATGTGCCTTGAATCCTTTCGGAATAACAATCATCCATTTCAGAGTTAGCTGAATTCATTCCTAAGCTGTATAAATAATATCCAAAAGAGGTTATGTCAATGACATTAGAGGCGCTAATTGCTATTTTACATGGATCTATAGAGATGGGCATCATATATGCGATAATGACGCTGGGAGTTTTCATCTCCTTCAGAACTCTCAATATGCCCGATATGACAGTGGACGGGAGCTTTGTACTGGGGGCCGCCATATCGGCGGTCTTGTGCACAGGCGGTTATCCCGTCCTGGGCTTGATTATTGCATTTATTGCCGGAGCCGGGGCAGGCAGTATTACTGCGCTTCTTCACACGAAGCTCAAAATACAGCCGCTGCTGGCAGGTATACTTATGATGCTGGCGCTGTACTCAATAAATATAAAGGTGATGGGAAAAAAATCGAACATCCCGCTCAACAACAAGCCTACAATTTTTACACCCTTCGAAGGCACCGCTTTGGAGGATAACATTTACCTGATAATATGCACCGGAATATTGCTGGTATTGCTTATCTCCCTTTTCCTGTTTCTGAGGACGAGGCTGGGTTTTGTCTTACGGGCAACCGGAGATAATGAAGATATGGTGAGAGCCCTTGGGGTGAATACCGACACCACCAAGCTCATAGGACTGGCTATCGCTAACGGCCTTACGGCGCTATCCGGAGCTATCATAGCTCAATACCAGTCTTTTGCAGATGTGGGTATGGGCATAGGCATGGTGACCATAGGCCTGGCTTCCGTAATCATAGGGGAAGTGATATGGGAAGCGATTTTCGGTATAAAATCATTGCTCCGCAGGCTTTTAGCGGTGGTACTGGGAGCTATTATCTACAGGCTTGTAATAGCCTTAGCGCTGGAAATTGGCATGCCTGCGACGGATTTGAAGCTGATTTCAGCCATAATAGTTGCATCAGCATTATCAATCCCTGCAGTAAGAGATCGTCTGAATCTGATGAGAAAAAGGATAGCGGCTGCGAGCAAAAATAAGGGGGTATGATTCGGATGCTGAGAATAGAGCAAGTCAGCAAAATCTTCGGCAAAGGCAGCATAAATGAGAAGCTGGCGTTGGACAATGTGAGCCTCACTCTGGACGAAGGGGAGTTTATAACCGTGATCGGGGGCAATGGTGCAGGTAAATCCACCTTGCTCAATTGCATATCCGGAGTGTATGACATAGATAAGGGCAGGATACTGCTGGATTCGGAGGATATCACCTTCAGCCCGGAATATAAGAGGTCAAGGTATATCGGCAGGGTTTTTCAGGACCCGATGAAGGGAACTGCTTATGACATGACCATAGCAGAAAACTTGGCCATAGCTTATGCAAAAGGCAAGCCAAAGGATTTAAGCGCAGGGATAAAAAAATCCGATTATAATATGTTCAGAGAGCGGTTATCCCTTCTGGGATTAGGATTGGAAGACAGGATGACCCAGAAAGTCAGACTGCTTTCCGGAGGGCAGCGCCAGGCTCTTACCCTTCTTATGGCCACCATAGTAAAGCCGAAGCTCCTTCTGCTGGACGAGCATACCGCAGCCCTTGATCCGTCTGCAGCAGCCAAGGTATTGGAGCTTACCCGCCGGATTGTTGCCGAGGAAAAGCTATGTACCATTATGATAACCCACAATATGCGGGATGCGCTTGATTACGGCACAAGAACGGTAATGATGCACGAAGGCCGCATTATACTTGACATATCGGGCAAGGAGAGGGAAGAGATGACTGTGGAGCGGCTGATAGAGCAATTTGGCAGCAAGAGCGGCACGAAACTGGACAATGACAGAATGCTGCTGGGATGAACATGATTTGCCCTGGCAGGTAAAATATATTGCATATTTCAATGATTTCAGCTTTTAAATATGAAAATCAGCTTGAGAGATTTTGAATGAGACTGAATATTTGGACCGGACTTAATAAAAAAGACTTAATACTTTAGAGACTTAATTATTTTAGGAATATCGACTGCAAAGGATGCTTGGAAGCAGTTACCCACAGGATTTTTGATCAAGGAAGAACTTGCTGGTTTGATGAATGCTTATTCCAACAATAATTTTGCATTTTCTCATTGCCGCCGGGCAGGAAATGGTTTCCTGCTCTTTTGTTTTGAAGACACCGGGCTTTCTATCTTTTGTTTTGCTGTCCTGTTAACGCAAATTCTTAAATATGCAGCAGAATCATTCTTTGTTGTAAATAATTGTTTTGCTTTAAATTTATGATGGTGTAAAAAACTATAATGTGATAACATTATGTAGGTGGGTCATTTTACTAAAAATGTTGATAAAGGAGTCGAAATGAAAGAGCAAATATTAACTAAACTCAAAAAATACAATCATGCGCTTATACTTTTGTATTACATTGTAATTTTAGCGTGGTTTAGGCTTTTGGAGTATTTTAATACCGCGCCCAGACATATTATGTATTCCAAACTTGATGACTATATTCCTTTTGTAAGCATATTCGTCATTCCGTATTTTTTGTGGTTTGCTTATATAGCCGCAGCCATGGTATATTTCTGCCTCAGGTCCAGGGAGGATTTCCTTAAGTTGAGCATTTTTATGTTTTCCGGAATGACCATCTGCCTTATCATTTATACGCTGTTTCCCAATGGTCAGAACCTTAGACCTGAAGTTGTTGGAAATGACATCTTTTCGTTGGTGATAAAATGGCTGTATGATTTTGATACACCGACCAATTCTGCTCCCAGCATGCACGTGTTGAACTCAGTGGCTGTTCATATTTCAATCGCGCGATATAACGGATTTAAAAAGAGCAGGCTTCTGAAATCCGGTTCGTTCATTCTCATGGTGCTTATCATATTGTCGACGGTATTTTTAAAGCAGCATTCAGTCATGGACGTCATGTATGGCCTGCTGCTCAGCGCAATCTTATATGTGCTGGTGTATAAAACAAAGTTCAAAGGGCTGCAGAATTTATGGAAGTCCTACGAAGAGTCGGACTCAGTATAAAAATAAAAACGGATTCATGCATCAAAAGAAGCATAGCAAAATCGCTATGCTTCTTTTTTGACATATTTGGATAGATACATTCTGTATACATTCAAAGCAACAGCCTTCACTGCCGCATAGGAAGGTATTATTATAATCAGGCCGAGAAGCCCGAACAATGAGCTTCCTCCCAACAGCAGAAGAATTACGGTTACGGGGTGGATGTTCAGGTTTTTACCCATTATCTGGGGTGATATGAAATTGTTATCGATCTGTTGGACTACCAGCATAACGATAATCACCTTAAGCAGCATAACAGGCCCTTCCGACAAGCTTACAAAGGCAGCCGGAATAATTCCGATCCAAGGGCCGAAGTAGGGGATTATGCATGCTACAGCGGCGAAAATTGCCATTACCAGAGGATATTTCAGCCGGATGATGCTAAAGCCTATGAACATCATCACTCCTATGGCTGAGGCCACAATCAGCTGGCCGGTTATGTAGGATGAAAGAGCTGTATCCACATCTTTCAATATAGTCCTGATATTTTGAGCATGCTTATCCGGAACCAGCTTCAGTATGTATTCCTTAAACTGGAGATCATCTTTTAAAAAATAATACAGCATGAAGGGAACTGTAAAAAGCGCTGTGCCGAAATTCGCCAGCCGTGATAAAAAGTTGAAGGTGATGGACGTCAGACTGCGGGTGAAGTTTTGAGCAAAGGATATTAACTTGTTCTGCAAGTCTTCAAAATTGATATATTGATGCCATGGACTGTCCATCAAATCCCTGGTAGCCTGTTTAATCCATTCGTAACTCTTTGGGAAATCCCTCACCAGCTGATTAAGCTGGCTTGTCAGAATGCTGCTTGTATAAGTACTGGTGAACACGATGAAGGCGATCACTATGACAAAAGTTGCCAAAATGGCGGCCCATTTCGGAAGGCGTATTTTCATAAAAAGCTTTACCAAGGGGCGGCATATATAATATAAAAACACAGTTGCCAGAATTGGATAAAAAATCGTCGCTAAAAACCTTCTGAAGGGGGACAGGAAGAAGTCTATTTTACTTAACATAAATATGATAACCAGTATCATGATGATTGCAGTCGCATACTTGTAAAATTTGCCCTTATACCACATGCACATATCCTCCTGTTTTACAACACGTTTTTTGCCGGCAAAGCTATCTCCGAAAAGGATGCAGCTTTGCCGGCGGAATAGTTTGGGTTCCTGAAATTGTCACCCCAAAAAAGGGAGAGTTATACATACCTGCCCCAGAAGGGAGTATCCCAGCAACCGGTAAATCGCCAATCCGCATACAAGCAACAGAACTTCCAATGTTTTATAGTCCGATTATAGCATGATGCGTTTAATGTTTCTATCACGATTTAATCATGATGGCTCCTTTTATATCACAAATCCAGAATAATGTCCTCCAGTTTTCTTTTGGGAACATGGTGCACCTGGTTTTCATCCCTCCAGTATTTTATATCCCCTGAGGCGTCTATCTCTTCTAAAACCACGATTTCCTTCGGTTTTCCCAGTGCTATGACCAGCAGGATTTCATATTTTTCCGGTATATTCAATGCCTCGGCCAGGTTCTTTCTGTCTACAGAGCCGAAAATGCATCCCCCGAGACCTTTTTCACAGGCTCCCAAAAGAATGCTCTGGCATGCGATTCCCGGATCCCACATGTAGTTTTTGGAGATATCCTTGTCCCCAAGCATTACTATGTATGCCGACGGCCTTTCCCCTTCTACAGGACCATCCCAGTCCTTCAAGTAACCAGCCCACCTTAAATGGGGGAATATAAGGCTGTTTTTTTCCTCATCCCAGGAAAGCACATATTTAAGAGGCTGCAAATTGGCACCGGAGGAGGATAAGCGAGCCAGATCGATCAATTCCTCCAGGGTCCTTCTTTCGATCCTAACATCCTGATAAAACCGTCTGTAGCTGCGGTTCTTTTTAACCAAATCACGTATCATTAATTACACCATCCTTTTAAAATTACATGAATGAATATATTTTATTCAAAAATGCAATCGTAGTACTTGAACTCTAAAGGCTTATCACAGTCCAAACCTGTGGAAAAAGAACGGTTGCCGATGATATCCACGGCTTTTTCCGGCGAAATGTTCCCGATGACACAGTTGTATATTGCATCACACAAATGAGCAGCTTCAGAGGAGGCACTGTCGAACATCTCAATAAAAGAGGAGTCGCTTTTGGCATCTATATCCCAGGGAAGGCTCCACACAGCTTTCTGCCTGTTCAGGTAATCACGGCTGTCGTTTAGCTTAAGGGGATGTACCATGCTTGATACAGGGTGGTATTTTCCGATCACTGATTCAACGGCATAAACCAGCTTTCTTTTCAGGCCGGTTCTGTCGCGGAACAGCGACATGGCGATACCTATCTCTTTTGCAGCCCTTTGAACCTGCTCAACGCTGATATCTATACCCATAACATCTTTAAGCAAGCTTCTGTACATGCATCCAACGGTATAATATTCGCTGCTGTCCAGCCGGATGAGAGAGCTGCCGTTGATTTCAGCCGGCTTGCATCCGAGTTTTTCGCTTACCATCAAAAAGTCTATCGTTGTTTCAAACTGCCTGTGATAGCAGACATATTTGGAAGTATGCTTCTCTCCTTTTCGGACAAAGCCTGTTTTATAAAATATATAGGGGTGGGTACTGCAGTCAAGGGAGTAGTGGCAGGCATATCCGCATAAATATGAGAGCAGGGCTTCCCTTTCGGAAGTCTCCCTTTCCGATATATATTTTAACGCGCAGGAGAAAAAGCTTGCTACCTTCTTTGCATGCATTTTACTGCCTGTGCCTTTGACCTTTTTTGTTTCAGCCGATGGCAGATAAAAGTAAAAGAAAAATATATCCGGGCCTTGTAAACCGAGATTATATAGCTGCCTATGCCTGACGATGATGTTTGCAATTTCCTGGCTGTTAATTTTTTCAAGAGCTTCGCGACCACACAAATAGTGAGTGTAAAAGCCGGGCATGTTCATCCCTTCTTCCTGTCATATTGATGGACTAGTGGTCAATATAGTTTAACAAAGTGCCAAAATGTTTCATGCTTCTTCCGGTGGAGGCTTAATTGACACTTTGTCGAGGCTACTTTAATTAATATTATTATTCTACCATCAGAATTATATTTCAACAATATAAAAGAGATGTAGAGTGGAAAATATGCCTATTGCATTGGTATCAGATAAGGCAGGTTTGTGGTAAAATAGCTTTAAAGGAGAAAATTTGATATTGGAGGTTGAATATAAAATGTTTCTATTGCCGATACCGAAAGAAATACACATTCAAGAAGGGCGTTTTTCATTAAAGCCGGGCGCAAAGATTGTTCTGGATGCAGGCTGCAATTTCAACGATCTCGATGCGGCCAGGATTTTGCAGGAGGAAATCTTCAAGACGCTTAAGTTCAAGGTTGATGTTACAAAATCGTACAGCAGCGAAGATGGCTGTATTTATTTAAAAAAATCCAAGGGAAAGGCAGAGTCGTATAAGCTGTACATATCCGGGAAGGGAATTGAGCTTATCGGAGCCGATGATGCGGGATTGTTTTATGGTGTGCAGACATTAAGACAGATAATCCGCAATAACGGAGCGGATATTCAGTGCTTGGAAATCAATGATGAGCCATATTTCCCTAACAGGGGATTCTATCATGATGCTACAAGGGGAAAGGTTCCCACCTTGGAAACATTAAAGGAACTGGCCGACAGGGCATCCTCGGTAAAGATCAACCAAATACAGCTTTATATAGAGCATACCTTCGCCTTCGAAGGCTTCAGCGAGGTGTGGACAGGGGCAGATCCCCTTACGGCAGAGGAGATACTGCTGTTTGATGAATATTGCAGGAAAAAGCATATAGAGCTGGTGCCCTCTCTCTCGACCTTCGGACACCTTTACATGGCTTTGTCCACCAGAAGCTTCAGCCATTTGTGTGAGCTGGAAAACAGCCAGGATATGCCTTATTCATGGGTGGGACGCATGGAGCACCATACCCTCGATGTGTCAAATCCCGGAAGCCTGGAATTTGTTGAAAATATGCTAAATCAATTTATTCCTTTATTCTCATCCAACAAATTCAACATATGCTGTGACGAGACCTTTGACCTGGGCGAAGGCAAGAACAAGGAGCTGGCGAAAAAGCTGGGTAAGGGCAAGCTTTATGTGGATTTCCTGAACAAGATCATCGATATTGTAAAGAAGCATGGCAAGGAGGTCATGTTCTGGGGAGACATCATATTGAGCCATCCGGAGTATTTTGACCAGATTCCTAAGGACACTATATGCCTGAATTGGGATTACAGCGCCAACCCCAGCGAGGAAAAGGTAAAGGCCTTTGCAGAAAGCGGCATCAGCCAGTATGTTTGTCCTGGCGTAGGGGGATGGAATCAATTGATGAATGCGCTGGATTCATCCTTCTCAAATATAAGAAAAATGGTGGACTATGGTGTGAAATATAACGCCTCGGGAGTTCTGAACACAGACTGGGGAGACTATGGGCATATCAACCTTTTCGGAAATTCAATACCCGGAATGATTTATGGCGGCGCCCTTTCATGGAATCCGGAATACAGGGAAGAAGTTTCAGCGGTGGATGAAGCCATTTCCAGGCTCGAATACGGCGATGCTACAGGAAGAATCACAGGGCTGCTGAGAGAACTGTCGAGGCAGTATGTTGTAGGCCACTCTTTAATCACTTACTGGAGGGAAAATAAGTTTATTGGATATCCCAACTTAAGCGCCGATCAAAAGGAAAGGCTTTTGAACCTGCCGGAGAAGGAAGTGATTGAAGCTCATGACAAGGCTTTGAAGATCGCGGAGGAAATAGCAGGCATAGCTCCTCATATCAACGCTGAACGCAGCCTTGATATGAGGGAATTCTATGTATCTGCCAGAGGAATCGCCCTTTACAATGCTCTGGGGCTTGTCATCAAAAAATATGACTTCAATAATGGGGCCGGGCAGCTCATCTATCCTCCAAAGCAGCTGGCAGGCCTTCTGGAATGCTGGTTGGCAGATTATATGCAGGTTTGGAGGGCACGGAACAAGGAAAGTGAACTGTACCGCATAAGGGAGTCCATCGTACAGATATGCAAGTACCTGAGGGATATAAAATAGTGTAAAGAAAGACTTTGACTCCGGGTATATGGTTTATATAAGGCCGCTGCTAAGGATGAACACATCCGAAGCAGGCGGCCTTTATCATAATGGGAAGCTGGGCTTTAGCCGCCGGTGCGAGGCATCTTAAATCAGCTCAAATTCTACAACAGTATCTGTTTCGTCGGGCAGAGGATAGGTAGCTGTAGGGTTGGGTCCAAAATTGATGAAGGCATAATCCGGAAATTCCTTAATGTTCCAGGTATCGATCAGGTTCATCTCCGAACCGTCCGACAGAAGGCGCACCTTTTTCACCTTGCCTTTTATGCCGGGAACGGGCAGAGCTCCTATATTTCCATCAAATACATGGGCATAGAGGAATTTTCCGTTTTGCGTGAAATATCCCCATTCAGGTTTTTCAATGGAAGCCTTGCCGCAGTTGTAAATGCTCTTGCTGTTTTTCTTCATCCATTTTCCTATTTCGGACAGGATGTGGAGGGATTCATCGGGAATCCTGCCGTTAGCATCGGGACCGACATTGAGAAGAAGATTTCCGTTTTTGCTGACGCATTCCACAAGCTTTCTTATGATGAGCTTGGGAGATTTGAACATCTTGTCGGATGCGCAGTAGCCCCAGTTGTTGTTCATTGTGATGCAGGCTTCCCATGGGATGGGATCTCCGTCAACATCAGTGATGCCCTGCGGGGGTATGATTTGCTCCGGAGATGCAAAATCCCCGGAATAGACGCTGGGATTTTTTGTTTTGATAGAGCCGGAGCTTTCTCCGCTGGCTTCCAGCCTATTGTCAATAATTATGCCCGGCTGCAGTTCCCTTACCATGTTTACCAGTTCGGTAGCGCGCCACTTCTCTCCGCGCATATCATCATAGGAAAAGTCGAACCAGATGATATCTATCTTCCCGTAGTTGGTGCACAACTCCCGAACCTGTCCGTGCATGTATTCGAGATACCTGTCAAAGTTATGCTGCTTGTTTTTGAATTCCTCATTGTCGCGCATGGGGTGGTTGCGGTCGCCGTAAGCCGGGTAGTCCTCATGATGCCAATCGATGAGAGAATAATATAAACCGACTTTTAAGCCTTCGGACCTGAAAGCGTCGATATACTCCCTTATGAGATCCCTGCCAGCTTTGGTATTGGTGGATTTATAATCCGTCAGCTTTGAATCAAAAAGGCAGAAACCGTCATGATGCTTGGCAGTCATAACCGCATATTTCATGCCTGCTTCCTTTGCGGCCTTTGCCCAGCTTTTGGGATCGTAATCCGTGGGATTGAATTCCTCAAAATACTTGTCATATTCTTCAACAGTGATTCTCTCCACGCTCCTCACCCATTCTCCCCGGGCAGGTATCGCATATAGCCCCCAATGGATGAACATGCCAAATCTTGCGTCCATAAACCATTTTGTGCGCTTTGCTCTTTCTTCAATAATACTCATTCTATGTACGCCTCCTTACGACAAGGTTTTGTTTAGGATTATATAGGATATTAATATATGTTCTGATTTATATTTTATATCTTTTCATGTATAATATCGATGTACGATGATAACTTCCTTTTGTAGTAAATTAACCTGGCGGCATAATATATTCTTACTGGTATCGGGGTAAATATGGAGGATAACAGAAAAGTTCTTATAAAGGAGTTCTTTGCAAATCTTAAGGTGGAAGTAACCCAGGCTGAGTATTCAAAGGTATGGCCTGGCTGGCGCGACATGGATTATATCCCTGGCTACAATAAATTCTACTTTATCTGCGACGGAGAAGGATGGCTTAAAATCGGAGATGAGGAGTATTATCCCAAACGCGGGCAGATGTTTTTGATGCCTGAAGGGGTGATGCAATCATATTCGACCATAAATTCCAATACTTTTACCAAGTATTGGTGCCATTTTACGGCAAAGATAGGGGACCTCAACCTGTTCGATATCATCAAGGTTCAGGATTATATTGAAGTCAAGGATTATGTGTATGTTGAGAATCTCTTTAAAAAAATGATATCCAGCGGCAAAGGGTATGGAATAGCATCGGTTTTAAAAGAGAATTCTGCACTCCTGGAGCTTATCATTTACTTTATAGAGAACTCCACCGTAGAGAGAAAAGTTCCGGTAAAATCGGAATCTCTCATGCGCCTGAAAGCTATAACGGATTATATAGAAAAAAAGCTGAAGGAAAATATTACAATTGAGGAATTAGCCCAGGTAGTGCATCTTCATCCCAATTATCTGATAAGGTTTTTCAGAAAGCATCTGGGCATGCCGCCAATTCACTATATCAACCGAAGAAGGATAGAGGAGGCAAAGAGGCTCATCATTGCCAGCAGTGATGAAACCCTGGCGGATATTTCCTCTAAAGTCGGCATTAATGATATTTATTATTTTTCTAAGCTTTTTAAGGAATATACAGGCTTTTCCCCCACCCAGTTCAAAAAAATGGTGAACAGCCAACCCGGGCGTATTCAAAACACTTAACCGAAAGCTTATGGCTTTAGTCGTTGGAGTGAAGGCTTTTCCTGACCAAAGATAATTGGATATTTGATGTAGAAAAATGCTTGTATTGTATGACCTTCTTATTTTAGCGTTGATTTTTGCATAAAATGTGGTATACTATAAATATAAAGATATGTTAAAAAATAAACAATGAGTTATGATCGTGCTGATGCACAAGGGTTCGTCCCGAGTGGGAAGGCGATAGAATAGCGTTGATATCAAGAATGCATCCTTAGCCGTATTAAGGCTGTGAATTCTGCATGCTGTCCTTATGCCCGCCGGGCATAAGGATTTTTTAATGCCCAAATAGACTTTTATCCCGCTTGTCAACATGGCGGCGGTATCTCATAAGTTTGGCGCAGGGTTTAAAGCCGGGAAGGATGTAGAACTTAATATCCGATGGATTTATAAGGCTGCTTGAGCATTACACAAGGCAGCAAATGAGCAGCCCCATATCTCTCAATCTGCTTATCCGGAAAGGACGGGCGGAAGAACGGCCCCCAGTTCCCGTGCAAAGTCAAAAACGCTATCATCCATGCTTTCCCCAATATTGATGGAAAATTGATGGAAAAAGGTGTGCTGTTATGAAAAATCTGATTGACAAACTGCAAAAGCAAAGAGCTTTGAGCAAGGAAGAGTTTGTACTGCTGCTTGGCAATATAACCGAAGAGGCAAGCGAGTACCTGTTTGATATTGCCCGGGCAACCGCTCAAAAATATTTCGGCAACAGAATTTATGTGCGTGGACTTATCGAGTTTACCAACTATTGCAAAAATGACTGTTACTACTGCGGCATACGAAGAAGCAATCATAAAGTGGAACGGTACAGGTTAAGCCGGGAGGATATTCTGGCCTGCTGCAGCCAAGGATACAAGCTGGGCTTTCGTACCTTTGTGCTTCAGGGCGGTGAGGACCTCAAGTATACCGATGATGATATATGCGGCATTATAGCCGATATAAAGAAAAATTATCCGGATTGCGCCGTTACGCTGTCCATAGGGGAAAAAAGCTATGAATCCTATTTGAAATATCATGAAGCGGGAGCCGACCGGTATCTCCTGCGCCACGAAACCGCTTCCCCACAGCATTATGCCAGGCTTCATCCCAAGGGTTTGTCAGCCCTTGAAAGGCAGCAGTGCCTGTATAACCTGAAGCAGATAGGTTATCAGGTAGGAGCAGGCTTCATGGTGGGTTCACCTTACCAGACAGTGGAAGATATAGCGGAGGATCTGCTCTTTTTAAAAAGGCTGGAGCCCCATATGGTTGGCATAGGGCCTTTTATTCCCCACAAGGAAACTCCCTTTGCGGATTTCCCGGCAGGGAGCTTGGAGCTTACCTTATTCTTGATAGGTATAATAAGACTCATGCTTCCTAATGCTCTGATACCGGCGACGACAGCTCTCGGCACCATCCATCCTAAAGGGAGGGAGATGGGCATTTTGGCAGGTGCCAACGTTGTTATGCCCAACCTGTCACCGGTCAACGTGCGGAAAAAATATGAGCTGTATGATAACAAAATCTGTACCGGAGAAGAGGCGGCAGAATGCAAAATGTGCCTGCAAAACCGCATCAATAGCATAGGATACCAGATTGTAGTTGACAGAGGCGACTTTTGCCCCGTTGAAATAAATGTGTAAAGGAGATATCGACAATGTATAATTGTAAGTCAAAGGTGGCAACAGAGTTCATCAGCCATGAGGAAATTTTAGATACCCTTGCTTATGCCGAGGCCAACCGAAGCAATCGGGCGCTGATAGACAGCCTGATTGAGAGGGCAAGGGACTGCAGGGGTCTGACCCATCGTGAGGCTGCGGTGCTTTTGGAGTGCAGTCTGGAAGACGAGAATGAAAAAATGTTCAAGGTAGCAATGGAAATAAAGCAAAAATTGTACGGTAACCGCATTGTGATGTTTGCTCCGCTGTACCTTTCCAATTATTGTGTAAACGGGTGCGTATACTGCCCATATCATCATTCCAATAAGCACATTCCCAGGAAAAAGCTCAGTCAGGACGATATCCGCCGGGAAGTGATAGCGCTTCAGGATATGGGCCATAAGAGGCTTGCTATAGAATCCGGTGAAGACCCGGTAAACAATCCCATCGAGTATATTCTGGAGAGCATAAAGACTATTTATGATGTCAAACACAAAAACGGATCGATCCGGAGAGTGAATGTAAATATAGCGGCCACCACCGTTGAAAATTACAGGAAGCTTAAGGAGGCTGGCATCGGCACCTATATTTTATTCCAGGAAACCTACAACAAGGAAAATTACGAGAAGCTTCACCCTACAGGACCAAAGCATGATTATGCGTATCATACGGAGGCTATGGACCGGGCGATGGAAGGCGGAATTGACGATGTAGGGCTGGGAGTTTTATTCGGACTCAGCACATACAAATATGAGCTGGTAGGCTTACTGATGCACGCTGAGCATCTGGAAGCCACCATGGGAGTAGGTCCTCATACCATAAGCGTTCCCCGCATCCGTCCGGCTGATGACATAAACCTGGAAAGCTTTAAGGATTCCGTTCCCGATGACATTTTCGAAAAAATAGTGGCAGTGATCCGCATTGCGGTACCATATACGGGCATAATTGTATCCACCAGGGAATCGGCGAAAATGCGCCGGCGTTTGCTGCAGGTGGGTGTTACGCAAATCAGCGGCGGCTCCAAAACCAGTGTTGGCGGATATGCCGAACACGAATCGGAAGATGACGGCTCGGCACAGTTTGACGTCAATGACACCCGCACCCTCGATGAGGTGGTCAACTGGCTGGTGGATTTGGGATATATACCCAGCTTCTGTACAGCCTGCTATCGTGAGGGCCGCACCGGAGACCGCTTCATGAGCCTTGTGAAATCAGGTCAGATTGCCAACTGCTGCCAGCCCAATGCCCTTATGACCCTTAAGGAGTATCTGGAGGATTATGCTTCACCGGATACGAGATTAAAGGGAGAAGCCTTGATAGCCCGGGAAATGAGCAAAGTTCCCAATGAAAAGGTTCGCAGAATCGCATTGGAGAATCTGAAAGCCATCGAAAAAGGAAAGAGGGACTTTCGTTTTTAGAGCGAAGGATTGGCGGCATAAAAATGCCGGATATAATGATGTGGCCGTTGTGTATAGCATTGTGTATAGTAATTGTCTTTAAAGTCAAAAACGGCATATCACAAACAGTAATCCTGCGCTCCCAGGCATGTAAAAAACAGTCATAATATTGTTTATGTAAAGTTGATATAACCTTTAAAATTTAATTATATTTAACGGAGGTAATATATGAGTTTAATAGACACTCCCAGAGCCAACCGGCTGCATATCGGGATTTTCGGAAAACGAAACAGCGGAAAGTCCTCCCTGTTAAATGCGCTGACAGGCCAAGACATCGCACTGGTTTCCGATGTGGCGGGTACGACAACCGATCCGGTCTATAAAGCCATGGAGATTTACGGAATAGGCCCGTGTGTATTTATAGACACAGCCGGGTTTGACGATGTGGGCGAATTGGGGAAGATGAGGGTAGAAAAAACAAAAATGGCCGCTGAAAAAACGGACATAGCGCTGGTGGTTTTCAGCGGAGATGATTTGGATGAGGAAAAGAAATGGATTGACATGCTGAAAAGCCGTGGCACCCCTGTTGTACTAGTGTTGAATAAGGTTGACATCCTCGCCGGCGCAGAGGAGATTGCCGAAAAAATTGAGAAGGAATACGGACTTAAGCCCATATTAGTCAGCACCAGGGAGAAAGTTGGAATTGAAAAAGTACGCGCAGCAATCATTGAACTGCTGCCGGAGGGCTATGAAGTAAAGAGTATCACAGGAAGGCTTGCCGGTGAAGGGGATCTCGTATTACTAGTGATGCCCCAGGATATACAAGCACCGAAAGGCCGTCTTATCCTTCCCCAGATGCAGACATTGAGGGATTTGCTGGATAAAAAGTGCGTAGTGGTAAGCGCCACCACCGATATGCTGGATCAGGCACTAAAAGGACTGGTTAAGCCACCTGAACTCATAATAACCGACTCTCAGGTGTTTAAGACTGTTTATGACAAAAAGCCTGAAGAAAGCAAGCTTACATCCTTTTCCATCCTGTTTGCCAATTATAAAGGGGATTTGGATTACTATGTGAAAAGTGTCGAAGCTATCGATAATCTGACGGAAGATTCAAAAGTGCTTATTGCCGAAGCATGCACCCACGTACCGCTGGAGGAGGATATCGGCAGGGAAAAACTCCCGAGGATGCTGCGAAAGAGGATAGGGGAAAAGCTCACGGTGGAAGTGGTAAGCGGCCAGGATTTCCCTGAGGATCTGTCGGGCTATGATCTGGTAATACAGTGCGGAGCCTGCATGTTCAACAGAAAACATGTGCTGTCACGGATTGAACGCGCCCGCTCTCAGGGTGTTCCCATGTCCAACTACGGCGTTGTTATTGCATACCTGACCGGGATATTGGATAAAATTGATGTGCAGATTTGAGCTCCTTATCAAGGCTTGCTTCTGGAATCGCAGAGCTGAATGGCAGGATAGAATGCAAAAAACCGACGCTGGCTGCCTTATAAGCGCTGCCTGATTTATAGACGAAAATGACAGTGGATGACCGTACCATTATGACAGGGAATTCCGGTTCCTGAGGTTGCATTTTTGGATAGGCTGACTGAATGCGACAACGAGCTTAATCTGATATGTTTGCAAGTTTTTTCCTCAAATGGAGGAAATTATTGTTAACTCATGTTAAACAGTTGAAAAGCGGGTGTTCGCAAAATAGAACAAGCAGAATTATTGACTTTCAGGTGAAAATCAGATATTTTATTATTGTAATGAATTCGACAACTTTTCAGATACCAGTTTTGCCCGCAGCTTGACAACTGCGGGAACTTTTTTTCTATGGATTATTGAAAAACCCAGCTTTCAAGCGCATTTAAGCACAAAGCTTTTCATTGTATCTTTCCGGTTCTATCATGGCTGTAAATTGGATTTTTCCATCTTCATGTATATTATATGAATAAAAGCGTCAATATATGTAATATTTTTGTAGTTTACATAATACTAATCAGCTTTTAAAGCAAAACATGAAGATGGGCATCACCGACAAAATTAGACAATAATGTTAAGCACTAATATCAGGCAGTAAACAATGCAATCATATAATTGCATAACTGATATATTACCAAGGTATTACCGCGATTTTCACTGCTGCCGAGTATTTCTTACCCCATTTTCAAAAAACTCAAATATCCGGTAGCATTCTGCCTTTTCTTCTGAGTCGCATATGTTCGTCTTAAGCCTTTGGCAAATTCTTATGGCCTATATCTGGAGATTATTTCAGAGCGTTTCCTTTCCACTCCACACCTCTTACGTTCAGCCATCTATTCAGTTAACCATTCAGTCATGAAATTATCCCTTGGTACGCTGTTCCCTCATACTTTTACCGGGACTTTTGAGCTCCAACAAATATATTTACTTTTTTATAATTCTAAGATAATATACAAGTAGAATGGAATGGGTACGGCGGGAGGATATAAAATGGAATTCAAGCTTATTTCTGAACATCTAACGAAATATTACTGTGATAGAATACTTATGCCTGAAGGCGCTACTGAAATATTGGTGGAAATTGCCCGGAAAATAAACGGCGATGAGAAGCTCTTTGAGATATACAAAGATTTTTATTCGAGCTACATAGACAGCGGATACTGGACGACAGTGTGGGAAAATTTAGCGATTCATCCTTATGTGGAAACAGTTTTTGGGAATCATGCATCGCTTTTCTATCTGCATGCCGCCCTTGAAAAATTACCCTTTACGGAGAAGCGGTATGCCGAGCTGGGCATAGGTGACGACATTTTTGTTGATACTTTGAGGGACATCGGAGTATGGGTTCAGAACGCATATAACCTGGTGGGACATTATTGCATCAGAAATTTCAGTTGGATATGGAGACATCTGGAAGCGAAGCTGTTCAGGCTGGGTAGGTTGCAGTATATGGCC
This sequence comes from Clostridium thermosuccinogenes, assembly GCF_002896855.1. Lineage (NCBI taxonomy): Bacteria > Bacillati > Bacillota > Clostridia > Eubacteriales > Clostridiaceae > Clostridium > Clostridium thermosuccinogenes. The sequence goes on from NZ_CP021850.1 coordinate 807,812, forward strand.
GTGCCCTTTAAAGGAGAAGTGAAAGCCTTTTACAATCAAGAGAAAAACATGATTCTCCTTTTGTGCAACAGCGGCATGGAACTCAGGGCAAATGGAGACATGCAAGGTGTTTGCGGTAAGGAAAAGACGGACGACGGATTCGTTACGGAATACCGGGAAACGGAGGAGTCTTATGAGGGAACTCCGGTAACTCCCTACGGAAAGGGTTTACGCCAGCCGGTCAGGCTTAAAAAAAGCGAGTGGAAAAAGGTGCTGGATGAGGGCGACATCATGCTGGAAATCCATATACCGAGGGACAAAAGCTTCAGGCCGGAGGATACAAGGGAATCTTACCTGATGGCAAAGGAATTTTATAAGAAGCATTTTCCGGAGGTAAACTATAAAGGCATGTGCTGTCATACATGGCTGTTTACACCCCAGCTTCAGGAGATTCTGCCGAAAGATAGCAATATTGTGGCTTTCCAGCGTCAATTCTATCTTTATCCTACAGCAGGTTCGGTGAGATTTCTATGGAATTTTGTGTTTAACGACCTTACGGAAAGAAAAGACGCAAAGCCCGATACTTATTTGAGGAAAAAGGTGCTGGACTATTTGGATGAAGACCGGGAGATATTTGATATGAGAGGAATCTTTCTGGATGTTGGAGGAAGCTTTGGCAGTTCATCCTATATGGATAAATACGATGCAGGGGAATACTCCTTTTTGCGCGATATCCTTCCACCTTCTTACGGTTCCCATACCTGAAGATGTGTGCTGATGTCTTTGACGAAATGTTATATATGAATGGACAATAATAAACGGCTTAATGCTATTAATATTTGAGGTCACATATGATAAAAACCTTGAGAGATACCATTGCAGTTTTGTATAGAAGATTTAGAAATAGCCTTACTACCGATGATGAAGTAACAATAAGCAGAAGATATGTAGCTGCTTCCAACTATGCTGCAGGAACCGTAAACAATCTCATTGGAGCTAACTTCCTGACAGGCTTTCTGCTTCTGCTCAATGCGGATGACAGCTTCATGGGCCTCGTCACCATGGCAGGGTTCGTGGGCAACCTGCTGCAGATATTATCACCCCTTCTGCTGGAACGTTTTCAAAGCCGCAAAAGGATGCTGATATTCAGCAGGGCTATAATACATTTTTTCAATATTGTGGTAATCAGTCTGATCCCGGTATTGCCTTGTGCCAATCCGGTAAAGCTCATGCTGATACTTGTAATCATCCTGTTGGTCAACCTGATTAACGCAGTTACTGCTCCAGGCTTTACAGTATGGCATATAAAGAGCATACCCGATAATGTGAGAGCCAAGTATTTCTCCACTTTCAATGTGATGAACGGGGTCATAATATATACCGTAGTGCTGGCGGCAAGCAAAATTGCCGATGATTTTAAAGCCTCCGGCAATGAGATGCGGGGGTTGCTGGTGCTCAGGGCATTGGCATTGATTTTAAGCATCGTGGATATCTACTTCTTGTTTAAAATAAAGGAGTTTCCGAACCAAAGCTCCGGCACAAAGGTAAATTTAGCCAATATCCTGTTGAATCCATTCAAGGAGAAAAAATACCTGATTACCGTGACTATAGCATGCCTGTGGTCTTATTCGGCGAACATACCGGGACCGTATTTCAATATGTACATGCTCAAGGATATGGATGTCAGCTACTCTTTCCTGAATATCATAAACATGTTCAACATACCGGCTTTAATTTTTTTGGCGCCTTTGTGGAGGAAAAGGGTCAACTCGACTTCATGGTTTAAAGTCCTGTACCAGTCGATGGGTTTGTATTTGCTGCACTATATAGGGCTGTCTTTTGTAACCAAGGGGAGTCTGTTTTTATATCCCGTTTCGGTAATATATGCTTTTATGATTGCACCCGGAATAAACCTGGTTTTTGGAAACATACCGTTCATTAACATACCTGAAAAGGATCAGACCATTTATATAGGCTTTTATTCTTCCATGAACAACCTGGCGGCTCTGCTGGGGGTTCTTACCGGCAAGGAGTTTATTAGGGCAACGGAAGGAAAAACCATGGCCCTGGCTGGAATAACTATGTATAACAAGCAGTATGTTTTGCTTTTGACAGCAACAGCCATGCTGATTTCTGTAATACTTATTTATTATTTGCAAAAAATATCTCAGGAAAACGTAAAGGCAAGCGCTGCAGAGCAAAATAAACCGTTAAGCCAAGTATTGGATTGTGAAGGCAATTAAATTTTTAAAGCAGCGGAAAAGAGGTGAAATGCTGTATGAGTAAATTCATTCCTGAAATAGACGGCAATTTGAGACGGCATATGGTCAGGGTGCCGGATGTGATCAATGAAGCCAGCGGCATAAGGATTTTTGGAAAGCTCATAAAATCGCTCATTTTTTCGACGGATGTTGCGATAATAAAGAACTGCAATGCTCATGCCGTCATCGCAGTATATCCTTTTACGCCCCAGCCTCTTATAACCCATTCGATAATAACCGCTTCCGATATCCCTGTTTTCTGCGGCGTAGGAGGGGGCACCACCACAGGTAAAAGAGTTGTAAACCTTGCTCAGGACGCTGAGTTTCAGGGAGCGATAGGTGTTGTTGTTAATGCTCCTACTCCCAATGATATTGTGCGGAAGCTGAGGGATAAGGTGGATATACCTGTCGTGGTGACTGTGGTTTCGGATAAGACTGACTTTAAGGCCAGGATAGAGTCCGGCGCCACCATACTCAATGTGTCCGGCGCTGCCAATACCGCTAACATTGTAAAGAAAATAAGGGATCAGTTTCCTGAAGTTCCGATAATCGCAACGGGAGGGCCATCGGAGGAAAGCATATTGAAGACCATCGAGGCCGGAGCCAATGCCATAACCTATACTCCTCCCACCTGTGCGGAAATTTTTAAAAGCCTGATGAACAAGTACAGGATTGAATCGGATATTATATAGCCTATCCTGATATGTTGGAATTTTTAGGTATAAGCCTCGGCTTAAAAGCAGAAAAAAGCTTATGGGATGTATTTGAGAAAAAGAAGCGAAAAAGTAATGGGAAGCCGGATTGAATATCCTGTGAGAATCCTTAATGCGAATTTATAAGTTAGGCATATAAGCTTACGAAGGAATTATTGGGCGAAGAGCCCAATTTTTTATATTAAATACACAGCATCCTTTGCATTAAAATTGACTTATTATCCTGATTCTGTACAATAAAATTAAACAACACAACATACTCCGAATGAAGTTGTGATGCGAGGAGATAAAAATGCTTTTATGTATTGATACCGATCATCTTCCGGATATATTGAACTTTGGCCATGTCAATTATAAAGAGCCTTGGGTTCACTTTCAGAGAATAACTGATGAGCATATATTGTACATAGTTATAAGCGGGAATCTATATGTAAAAGAAGGTACGGAGGAATATTCCCTGTCAAAAGGCGATATGCTCATACTTGAGCCGAATATCCTTCACAAAGGTTATAAAGCTTCCTGCTGTCATTATTTTTACATACACTTCAGGCATCCCCGCATCTGGAGGGTAACGGACAGGCCGGACGAAGAAGTGCATAAGGAGATGCTCCAAAAGCGCATTTTATCTTTTACCAGTGATATTGCGTCGGAGGATGCGGGCACTGATTCCATATGCCATATACCCAAGCATTACAACCTTGAGAAATTTGAATATTACATGCAGTTTTTATATGATACGGATAATGACTATTTCGGCAAATATGAGCATTATAAAAGACTGGTGTCATATAAGCTGATGGAGCTGTTTATAAGGATAGGGATCGACTACCTCAACGAAAAAACCTCGCTCATGACTTCCGCTTTGCCGAAGGCTTATTTAAAGGCAAGGGATATCATGGGATTTATTTTGTCCGAATACAGGAGAAAAATTTCCAGCAAAGAGATTGAAGATAAGTTTGAAATAAGCTATGACTACATCAATAAGATATTTCAGAAATCCACCGGGCATACTATCGCCAACTATATAAATATTATTAGGATAAGAAAGGCAAAGGAACTGATTGAAACCACATCGCTTAAATATGCGGATATAGCGTATTTTGTTGGAATAAACGATCCGTACTATTTCAGCAAGCTGTTCAAAAAATACACCGGCATGACTCCATCCCAATATTCATTATTCTATAGCAAAATTCGCAGAGATGAATAAAATGATTATTATTTGTATTCTAAATATAAATGCCCGGGGTAAATCCCAGGTATTTTGTCATATATGATTGATTTGATTTCAGCTGATTGCACTGGATGGTTGTTGGTTCTAAGGGATTTAAAACCTATATGGTATTCTTTGATTTTTTTCGTCCAGATAGAAATATTACAAAGAATCTCGCCATTATACATTTATCTGTGCTTATTTAAATGCTAATATTAAATCGACCCTGCGATGAAGAACGGAGCATGATTATAAGCTCAATTTGCAGGGGATTTACTGTCGTACTGATTTTTTCACATATCGCGTTAATTCAAATTTTTCGTGATTTCAGCAAAGGAAGAAAGGTGAAAATAATAATGGAAGCCTATGGTATCAAATTATTGTTGCTCATGGTAACGGGCACATTTCTGTTATCTGCATGCAATTCCGGATCTATGAAGAAAGGTGCTGCCGAGCTTGACAATGTGGCATCAAAGCAGCTCTTTACCCCTGAGCCTGCACATACAGTAAAAAAACCGGAAGACATTGAGAACCAGGGACGATATATAAAGGACATTTATACCGATAAGGGCTCTTACAAGCCTTCGAGGAAGGTCGTAATCACTTTGGTATTGCATAATCCCGATACAAATCCTCTAGAGGGAAGTATAAATCTAAAGATAAAAAGGTTGGATGAAACAGTTTATGAAACAAATAAAGATTTTTCCCTTGAGGTTGACCGGAATTCCGAGATGGATTTTACATGGAAGGCTCCTGAAGACGATTTTACCGGCTATGCTGTAGAGGTCTGTTTATATTCCGGCGAAAATCTCTTGGATTATGAGATGACGGCTGTAGATGTTTCTTCGGATTGGAATGTGTTTCCCCGCTTTGCTTACCTTACCGACATGGGCAGGCGGTCTTATGAAGAAAGCGAAAGAATCATCCGGAATTTATCAAAATTCCATATTAACGGCCTGTTTTATTACGATGTGATGGATAGGCACGACAAACCTTTGGCCGGTACCGCTGAAAATCCGGAGCCAAAATGGAATACGATAGCAAATGCATTGGTTGATGCCAATACCTTGAAGGACATGATAGACATAGGTCATAACTACAATATGAAATCCTTTTTCTACAACCTTATATTTGGGGGTTACTCCACCTATGAAGAGATAGGAGTAAAAAAAGAATGGGGCTTGTTTAAAGATAAAAATCACAGTGTTCAAGACTGCCATCCGCTGCCTGAATCATGGGAAAGCAGTATTTATTTGTTCAACCCGGCCAATAAAGGCTGGCAGGATCATTTTCTCAAAGCCCATAAAGAATTTCTTTCTGTATATGACTTTGATGGCCTTCAGGTGGATTCCCTCGGTAACAGGGGCCAGCTATACGACTATGACGGAAACCCCATTAAACTGGATGATACTTATGCTTCACTTTTAAAAAGGATACCGAAGGAGTTAAACACCCGCGTCATTTTCAACGCTGTTGACCAGTACGGACAGTACCAGGTGGCCTCCGAAGTGGATTACGACATACTTTATGCCGAAATATGGCCGCATAAGGCCAGGACGTACAATGCCCTTAAAGGAATTGTGGACAGCATGCATAGAATGTCCGAAGGCAAGCGGGGCATAGTTATTGCCGCTTACATGAACTATCAGAAGGCTAAGTCCGGCGGCAAGTTTAACACTCCGGGCGTGAATTTCACTAACGCCACATTATTGGCAGCCGGGGGAAGCCATCTGGAGATAGGCGATCTGGGTATGCTTTCCAGTGAGTATTATCCTGCACGGCATCTGGAGATGGACTATGATTTGCAAAAAAGCATCAGGAACTATTATTCCTTCATGACAGCCTATGAAAATGTCTTAAGAGGCAGCGGATTTGAGGAGATAAGCACGGCTACATATGTGGATGGGGAACTTACTTCTTATGACGGAAGGGCTGGGAAAATATGGTCCTTCACAAAGGTTAAAAAGCCTGAAAATTTTGAGATCATACACTTTATAAATCTTAAAAGTGCATCTCACTCGGAATGGGTTGACGATTACGGAACTCAAACAAAGCCGGTTGCTTTAAAAAATATAAAGGTCAGACAGTATACCGCTGCCAACGTAAACAAGGTGTTTATCGCTTCTCCGGACTACTGCGAGGGTTTTCTCAGGCAGGTGGAATTTAAGAAAGGCAGCGATGATAAAGGGGAATACATTGAGTTCAGTCTGCCCTACTTGGAATACTGGACGATGGCGATACTTAAATAAAACATGTCGTGTTAAAAGCAACAGCCCATGCTTGTTGCTTTTATATAAAAGAATAAGGGAGGAAAAGAAAATGAGGAAAAAGTTTTTATTGTTTTTTCTGGCAATTGTTATGATTTTGTCAATCATGACAGGCTGCGGAGGAAGCAATGATGTTGTTCCTGAAGACAGCTCCGGACAGTCGGAAAGCACGACTAAAGACTCAGGAGACACAAAGGTTTCGGAAGATGACAATAAAGAGGATAAAAATGATGCCCGCTATGAAATAAGTGGTACTGTAAAGCTCGCCATAGAAGATGGTAAGTTCCCGATAATTGAACCGGTTGTTGAGAAGTTTAAAGAGCTTTATAAGAATATCAATGTTGAAGTTGATCGTTACACGGTAGGCACGGCAGAATATCTCACGGCAAATGCTTCTACCGGCACCATGCCGGATGTTGTGCTTGATGACGCAGGGCAATTGACCTATTATGCTTCCCAGGGCTGGCTATATCCCCTTGATGAGTTTATTGCAGGGGATCCAGATATTCAATATGTTCCGGAGAACATTCTGAAAAACTATACTTTTGGCGGCAAATTATATGCTCTCCCGTATAGGGCAAATTTTGAGACCATATTTTTGAATCTCGATTTGCTTGACCAGCTAAACCTGGATCATCCCGAATTGGACTGGACTCCCGAAGATTATGCCGAACTGTTGAAAGCGGCAACTACCAATGAATACTCCGGAACTGAAATTCTCTGGGGAATGGATGAGAGTTTTGCAGGCTCTATGAGCAAAAATTATGGCAAATATGCTTATGACTTTGATACCCAAACCTACATGTTAACCGATACATGGGTCAAAGGCGTCAACCTCATGAGGGAAATGCGCGAGTATCCGGGGCTTGAGGCATGGACACTTAGAAACTCAGGAGTCAACGGGGATACCAACGACTATATAAAAAAGTTTGGAGAAGGAAATACCGATGATCTCCACATGGCGTTTAAAATGGGGAAGATCTTGAGCGACCCAAGGGGAACATGGGATGTGGCATGGCTCAGAGACTTGAAGTTTGAATGGGAGTTGTGGCCGTTTCCCCAAGGAGAACAGGGACATTTGCCCATGCATATCGACCATAACTTTATGATTTCCTCATGCAAAGACCCTCAAGCCGCTTTTGAGTTTATAAGGTTCTTCTCCTACAGTCCTGAAGGAAACATAGCAAGGCTTGATCAATATGAAGATGAAAACAGGGATGATGAGATCACTAAAGATCTGTTTTATATACCGGTTACCAATCATCCTGATGTGAGCGAAAAGTTTAAAGCGCTGCCCAATGTTACGGAGGGCATAGCCTATATGTATGACAACATAAAGAATTCCTTCAGGAGCGATTTGTCAAAGATAATACCTAATTACGACCAGGTCAACAATGAGTATTTGAGCCCGAGAGGAAATGAGGTGCGCGACGGTATTGCCGATGCGGCTTCTGTAGCTGCCGAGCTTCAAGATGTGGCTTCAAAGGCTCAGCAGGCATATTGGAAGGAGTTTGAAGATATACTGAAGAAAGTTCAGGAGGAGTTTGACAGCAAGCATAAGTAGTTGAAGCTGTGAAGGTATGGGGGTACTTGCACTCGTCCCCCATACCTTTATAAAGGCCTATGATGAGTTTTTGTCTTTTTTTGATTTCATTACCCATCTGTAATTTTTTTATTGCGTTTTATATTTTTGTGGGGTGTTTGATCCGATGAAAGTTTCAGGAAAGATAACGGCCGTAATTTTAATATGCGCTTTGGCAATAGGCTCTACCAATGTCATCGCCAACTATGAACAGCAATACGAGCCCCAAGAGGTGCAAAGGGATGTAAGCTTTGCGGCTTCGAGGTGGACGGCACCGGATGGATCAGGGCCGATACAGGAAATTGCTCTGCAAAAAGCCAAGATTAACGGTGAAGAGATTAGAATTAGCGATGAAGGGCTTTTTCTTAAAAAGGATGATTTTCTGACCTTTGATATAAACATCGCTAAAAGCGGCGTATACAACCTGGTTTTGGAGTACAAGCCCAAAAATGCCAGGGTTATGGACAGCATGCTTACTGTAAAGATTGACGGTATGGAGTATATAGCATCCATTCCTCTCCTATGGGGTGACGCTCAGTATGAATACAAGAAGGATGCTTATGGAAACGAGCTTTCTCCCGAACAGGTAAGCATAGAAGCGTACATACGGAATCCTATAATAGATCATTCCAGGCCTGGCAAGCCATACCTGGACTTATCCCTTGAAGAAGGTTTCCACACCGTTGAATTAACGAGCACTGTACAGGATCTTGTTATAAAGGATATAAGCCTTGTGGAAAAGCAAAGCAAGAAGTCTTATGATGAGTACATGGCGGATATTGGGGAAAAAGGTGATTCCGGAGAAGGTCTTGTGATCATTGAAGCAGAAAAATATACAGCAAAATCAGATCCCTTTATCCGGGGCAAAGGAATAAAGAATCCGGCATTGTACCCTTATAACACATATAAAAGGCTGATAAACACAATAGACGACAATTCGTGGTCGCAAGCAGGACAGAAAATTATCTGGGAATTTGAAGTGGAAAACGACGGCTTTTACAATATCGCCTTCAGATATTCCCAATATTCGGAAGTTAGCAAAACGAGTTTCAGAACGATAGAAATAGATGGCAGGACTCCTTATACCGACTTGGAAAATGTCTCCTTTGCCAATACGGGCTTATATGAATATAAAAACTATACGTTAACCTCGGAGGATGGAAAACCGCTGACCGTCTATCTTGAAAAAGGAAGGCACACCCTTGCCATGAGGGCGGAAATTGGCCCTCTGGAGGAATGTTACTTTGATTTGATTGAAACAATGGATAAAATAAGCAGCGTGGGCATGGCGCTAAAAAAACTGACTGCCGGCACCAACGATGAGAATCGGACATGGGATATGAGCGTCTATCTTCCGGAGGCTGTGCCGGAGCTTGAGAAATGTGCGGAGAGAATTGATGCCATATATAAGAAGCTCTGGGACATAGGAGGAAGGGAACCGGTGTATGCCAACAACCTGGTATATGCTGCTGAGACGCTGAGAAAGCTCACAAAAGTGCCGAGAACCTTGCCCAATAAGACCAACATGCTGAACGAAGGGGATAATTCCGTAAATCATACGCTGGGTAGTGTTTTGTCCAAGCTTATAAAGCAGCCCTTGAGCCTTGACAGGATTTATATTTATAACACTAAAGAATTGCCTCCTGATAAGGTTTCATTTTTCCGATATGCCTGGGAGTCGGTAAAATCCTTTTTCCATTCCTTTTTACCCAGTGCGGCTGCGGACAATTATGCGGCGACTTACGAAAAGAACAGCAAGGAAGTTCAAGTTTGGATAAACAGGCCGGTCCAATATGTTGAGGTTTTACAGCAGATAGTCGATTCGGACTATAATTCCAAGTATGGCACCAACATACGGCTTTCCATAATGCCCAATGAGCAGAAGCTAATCCTTGCCAATGCGTCCGGGACAAACCCCGATGTGGTTCTTGGCGTGAATTACTGGAATATCTTTGATTTTGCAATAAGAGGTGCAGCCAAAAACCTGCTGGAATTTGATGACTTTTTAGAATTCTACAACGGGCAGTATAATCTGGAAGCTTTAGTGCCGCTGTGCTACAACGATAATGTTTATGGGGCGGTGGAAACTCAGGATTTCTATGTTTTATTCTACCGCAAGGACATCTTGGAAAATCTGGGGCTGGCTGTGCCGGATACCTGGGATGATGTAAAGACCATGATGCCCCAGCTTTTACAGTATTCCATGAATTTCAATATTCCTCTGGCAAATAGCCTTGGATTCAAGCCTTTCAGCACCACTTCCCCCTTTATATACCAAAACAAAGGGGATTACTATTCGGATGACGGGTTTAGCACTGCTATTGATACCGAGAACTCTATAGAAGGTTTTACAGAAATGACGGAGATGTTTAAAATCTATGCTGCCCGACAACATGTGCCGAATTTTTATAACAGCTTCAGGTACGGCGAGGTACCGATAGGAATTGGCAATTTCTCAACATATATACAGCTTCAGGTGGCGGCTCCGGAGCTTACGGGATTGTGGGATATAGCTCCTGTGCCTGGTGAGAGGCAGGATGATGGGAGCATCTTGAGATATCAAACGGCCGACAGCACCGCCTGCATGATATTTGAGGATACTAAAAAGGCGGATGAGGCTTACAGGTTTTTAAAATGGTGGCTGTCCAAGGAAACCCAGCTTAAGTATGCCTATACCCTTCAAAGCACCTTCGGGCCGGAATTCAGATGGAATACGGCCAATTTGGAGGCTTTCCGGGAGCTTCCGTATCCGGAAGAGCACATGAAGGTTATCCTTGAGCAGTGGGAAAACCAGAAGGAATGCCCAAGACATCCGGCAGGATATATGGTGGAAAGGGAAGTCAGCAATGTATGGAATAATGTTGTAGCAAACCATAAAGAACTGATAGAGTCCATCGATAAAGCAGCTTTGAACTCCAACAGGGAAATCATCAGAAAGCTATCGGAGTTCGGATTCTGTGATAAGGACGGTAACATTATCAAAGACTACTCTGTCCAAACAATAGAAAAGCTGCGAAAAAAATTGGGAAATGAGAGGGGATCAAATGATTAAAAGATATCTGGACAAATATTCCACGGCAGTGCTGCTATTTCCTTATATAACCCTTTTCATCATTTTTATTGTCATCCCTGTTGTGGCTGCCGTGGGGCTGTCCTTCACATATTTCAATACGATTGAATGGCCTAAGTTCATAGGCTTGGACAATTACATCAATCTGTTTACAAAAGATGAAGTCTTCATGCAAAAGGTGGTGCCCAACACAATAGTATATTCCATATTTGTGGGCATAGGTGGCTATCTGCTGTCGTTTTTTCTGGCATGGTCTTTGTCACAGATCTCCAAGCTTCCCCGGACCATTCTGGCCATTATAATATATTCGCCATCCATGACGGGCGGAGTGCTGCTGACAACTGTTTGGAGCGTTATCTTTAATGGTGATAAAAGTGGCTATCTGAACTATATACTGCTTAAGTTCAATGTGATAAAAGAGCCTGTGCTTTGGCTCCAGTCCGATAAGTACCTTTTGGTCATCATGATTATAGTCACGTTGTGGAGCAGCATGGGAGTAGGGTTTCTTGCAATACTTGCCGGTATTTTGAACATAAATGAAGAATTATATGAAGCTGCTTACATAGATGGCGTTAAAAACCGTTTCCAGGAAATAATCTACGTCACCATACCTTCTGCCAAACCACAAATGCTTTTCGGAGCGGTTATGGCACTGGTCAACACATTTCAGAGCAGTGGCATCGGGGTTGCTCTTTCCGGCGCGAATCCTACTCCCAATTATGCCGGACAATTAATAGTTACCCATATAGAGGACTACGGATTTATCCGTTATGAGATGGGATATGCGGCTGCCATATCCGTCGTTTTACTGATTATAATAAGGTTTTCTTCCGTAGGGGCACAAAAGCTTTTCGGAAATTCTGATTATTAAAGGAGAGGGATGGGCTTACGATGAATGGTGTTAGAAGAAAAAAACGGACATCTGTCCTCCGGGGGAGCGGAATCAACCCTAAAGGCTTTCACAGAAGCCAATTGAAGTTTTATGCTTACCTTATGCCCATAGCTGCATTTATGATGCTGCCTATAGTCTTTATTACAATTAGTGCCTTTAAACCGATAGAGGAGCTTTTTGCATATCCTCCTAGATTTTATGTAAAGCGGCCTACACTTAACAACTTCATCATGCTTTTGGGGCTTTCGTCCAATACCAATATTCCGGCTTCCCGATACCTTTTCAACAGCATTGCGTCCACGGCGGTGGTGGTACTCCTCAATTTGATTATTACATCCTCGGCGGGATATGTTTTTTCAAAAAAGAAATTTAAGCACAAAGAGCTGCTTTTCAACATCAACACCTTAGCGCTCATGTTTGTTCCTGTGGCAGTAGGCATACCGAGGTACTTTATAATAGTGTATACAGGCCTTTTGAATAGCTTCATGGCTCATATCATACCGGTTCTGGCCATGCCGGTGGGGTTGTTTCTGGTAAAGCAGTTTATCGACCAGATTCCCGACTCCATCATTGAGTCAGCGGCCATAGAAGGAGCCAGCAGTTACCGCATATTGGGAAGCATAGTGATACCAATGATTAAACCGGCGCTTTCCACTGTTGCTATACTGTCTTTCCAGGCATCATGGAATTCAGTTGAGGCTTCAACCATGTATATCAATAATGAAACTTTAAAAAACTTCGCCTTTTATATGTCAACCCTTTCAAATTCCACGGGAAATATCGTGGCAGGCCAGGGTGTAAGCGCTGCTGCTTCTCTTATTATGTTTCTTCCTAATCTGATAATATTCATAGTGCTCCAGTCCAGAGTGATGAATACCATGGCTCATTCGGGGCTTAAATAGGAGGAGGTTGCCAATGGTAAAGAAAATAGTGCTGTTTCTTTTTGCCTTCAGCATTCTATGCTCAAACGTCTATGCCAGTGAAAATACCACTTACACCTACACCATTTCGGTGGACGGAGAATGGATAAGGACGCAGGACGCTTACATGCCGGGATCTATATATTTGAAGGGCAAGGGGTTAAAGAATCCTGAAGACCTGTTTATACGCAACGGGCTTATATATGTTGCCGATACGGGGGGCGGCAGAATTGCCATTTACAACCCTGAAGACGATTCGATAAGATTCGTGGGTGAGGGAGAGCTCAATTCGCCTACGGGGATTTTTGTCACCGATGACGGCACAATGTACATAGCCGATTATGGTGCAGAATGCGTGACAGTCCTCTCGCCCGAAGGCAACGTCCTGATGAGGATTGGTCGCCCTGACAGCCATCTTTTCAGTCAGCGAAGCAGGTATAAGCCCAGGAATGTGGTGCTGACTTCCGGGGGCAACATTTTTGTGGTTGGCGAGGGAGCTTATGAAGGATTGATGCAGTTTAACAGCAAAGGAGAATTCTTGGGTTATTTCGCTGCCAATAAGAGGGAAAAGACTTTATTGGAGATAGTGCAGGATATTATTTTTACTGAGGAACAGAAGGAAAGGATATTTACCCGCATTCCCCGGGCGATACAGAACATTGACATATCGGACAGGGATCTGATTTACAGCGTAACCCAGGATGCAGGAATCTCTTTTGCCTGGAGGGCAGCGGAAGAATCTACCGACAATAATGTCAAAATGCACAATATGGCCGGAATAGATATTCTGAGAAAAGAAGGCACAATGGTGGATGAGTGGAATTTCGTGGATATTGCCGCAGGTCCCTATGGAAACTGCTATGCTCTTACCTTTACAGGACTGATTTATGAGTATGACAGATCGGGCAACCTCATATTCTCCTTTGGAGGACGTGCGGTTTCCAGTGAAAGGACCGGATTGTTCACCGCGGCTTCGGCCATTGATATTGATGATAATGGTTTTATATATGTTTTGGATAAAGAGCGGGCTCTCATACAGATGTTTTATCCTACGGAGTTTTCAATGAGGACCCACAAGGCGATCCATTATCTTGAAAAAGGGAATTACAAGGAAAGCGGAGAGATCTGGAATGAGCTTTTAAGACTAAATGGCATGTCCAGGATTGCTCACCTCGGCTATGGGAAAACCCTCTTTCATCAGCAAAAGTATGATGAAGCATGCAAGCATTTTAAGCTGGCCAATGAAAAGACAGGATATTCCGAGGCTTTCTGGGAAATACGAAATGACTGGATTAACCGCAATATAGGCATTATATTGATGCTGACCATTGTTATGTACGTCTTGTGGAAAGCGCTTAAATATATGGATCGGGAATATGGTTTTTTTGAAGGCATACGAAGCTTCTGCCGCAATATTCGTGCTTCAAAGAGTATTGTCAGCGATGTGCTGTACCTTAAGAACCTGATAAGGCATCCCATTGACAGCTATTATTATCTGCGGCGCGGGGAGAGGGGCTCCTTGGCATCGGCTACAATCATTTATATCATGGCGTTCCTGGTATTTGTATGGGATATGTTGTTCAGAGGCTTCACTTTCAATCATGCTCGGGCGGAAGACACCCCTATACTGCTGGTAGCTGCATTGTTTTTTGTGCCATGTGCCTTATGGGTAACAGGCAACTATATGGTAAGCTCCATAAACGAAGGGGAAGGTTCGTTAAGAAATGTATATATAGGCACTGCTTATGCCCTTGCCCCCTATATTATTTTCGTGCCGTTCATTCTGGCAGCAACCCATGTACTGACTCTTAATGAAGCGTTTATAATTAATTTTTCCTGGCTGTTCTTTGTTTGCTGGTCAGGGGTGATTTTATTCATAGGAATCATGGAGATTCACAATCTCATCATAAGAGAGGCTGTCAAGAATATATTGCTCACGCTGTTTTTTATGATTATTGCGGTGGTTGCCTTTGCAATGCTCTACCTTATATGGGGCCAGGTGGCTAACTTCGTCAATACTGTATTGGGAGAGGTGAAATATCGTGTGCTCTACTAAAAAATCCGCCGTTGTCTTGGTTTTAATTGCTGCTTTTCTCGGAGCAATTATGACCTTTGCCCAAAGGAATGAGAATGATGCTTTTATACTTCCTGATACTTCTTCCATCGAAGTGCAATCAAACCGCCATACAATGCCTGAACCTTCCGGCAGTACGGTTAAAAACAGGCTTTCTACGGAAGGCTATGAGAAAAAGATGGAGAATGAAAGGTTGGAAATCTGGTTTAATGAAAAGATAGCGTCAATACGAGTAAAGGATAAGGCCAGCGGCTACATATGGGGCTCCTTGAAAGAGGAAAAGCCAAAAAATCTCAATAAAACCTGGTCGTCGATGGCTAACTCCTTATGCACGCTGGAATATTTCAACCAAAAGGACTCGGAAAAAAGAATAAGCTTGTATGACAAGGAAGTGAAGGCCACTTATAAATGGGGCAAGGATAACATGAAATGTCTGGTGGACATAGAATCCCTTGGCATTAAAATTGCATTTACAATGCAGCTTAAGGGAAACAGCCTGAAATTCTCGGTGGATGAAGGAAGCTTTGAGGAAACCGGCGATTTCAAGTTGAAGTCCTTGTATTTTGTCCCGTTTTTAGGCTGTACGGAAGCTGATGAAGTGGACGGTTATATTTTTGTACCGGATGGTCCCGGCGCTTTGATCAGGTTTCAAGAAAGCAGCCAGTACGTTTCGAGGTTTGAAAAGAAAATCTATGGCAATGACATGGGAATCGACCTTCTCTCCGAGGCTAATGACCTTATGGCAAGCAGGCCTAATGACTACCTGGTGGAAGTGCCGCAGATAACCATGCCGGTTTTCGGACTGGTTCATGGTGCAAAGCAAAATGCCGTATTTGCAGTAGTGGAAAAGGGAATTGAATATGCGACCATAGTAGCCAATGTCGCCGGTATGGTAACAGACTACAATTGGGTAACAGCAAGGTTTGATTACAGGCAGATGTATATGCATCCCACAACAAAAGAAGGAAACGGGGTATACAAGCCCCAGGATGAAGCCAACAGGATAAATCCTGAGATAAGCTTTTATTTCCTGAGTGGTGATGAGGCCGACTATTCAGGAATGGCCGTATTGTACAGGAATATGTTGAAAGAGAAGGGTGTTTTGGAAAGGGAGAGGGTGGACCGGAACATACCTCTTAAGATTGATGTTGTAGGTGCGGATGTTAAAAAAGGGTTTTTGTTTAACACCCTGTCGGTGTTCACTAAAACCGACGAAGCTGTCGGGTTTGTGGACGAATTGGTTGAGGACGGGATAAATAATCTAACTATGGTATACCAGGGATGGCAAAAGGGAGGATTGAACGGTTCAAAATACGGTGACTTAAGATTTGAGAAAAAAGTCGGCAGCCTATCGGATTTTGAGAAATTAAGGGATAAGGTAAAAGCTGGCGGGGGAAGGTTTTACTTAGGGATCAATCCTATTACGGCAAACAAGGATCAGATCAATGCCACCAGCCACTCAGCCACATCCCTTTCCAGGACCTTGGTGAAATTTGTGAGGCCGAATACCGATGTAATGTATTATGAGAATTATGTAATAAAGCCCAAACTCGCTGCCAATTTAGTCCAGGAAAGCTATAAGAAACTGGAGGGTTTTGATCTGGCCTTTGATCAAATCGGTTATAGGTTATATGCGGATTATACAAGAAATAAATATGTTTATAGGGAACAGACAATGGATCTGTTCAAGCAGGCTCTTTCAGCTTCCGGTAGCGAAAAAGCGGCATTGAACGCCCCTAACGAGTACCTTCTTGGGCAGACAGGCGAATATTTCGATATGCCCACCGTATGCAGCCAGTATTTGTTTGAGACCGATACCGTGCCTTTCCTTCCGATGGTCTTGAAAGGAAGCATTGATTATTATGCACCCTATAGCAATATGGGATTTTACTCAAATCACAGCATTCTTAAAATGATTGAGTATGGGACATATCCTTCCTTTATAGTGTCGGGATCGGAGAGCTACGAGCTGGAGGATACGCCTTTGGAGGATCTCTTTTCTATAAACTTCCATGATTGGAAGCCCATAATAAAAAGCGTTTACGATAAGGTTGATTCAGCACTTTCCAGTGTTGAGGGCAAAGCGATTGTCGAACACGAAGCGCTGGCCCAGGGTGTTGCAAAAGTTACCTACGAAGGCGGAACGGCGATATATGTGAATTACAATGATAAAGATTATGTAGCAGGCGGTATTATAATTCCTGCCTTAGGATATTTGGTGGAAAGGGGATAGAATATGAAAGCTGCAAAAAATAAGAAGAAAGGATTTACTGTAAAACAGCGCAATGCTCTAGCCGGGTACATCTTCTTTTCACCATGGATCATAGGCTTTTTTGCATTTACTTTTTATCCTGTAATTTATTCTCTGATACTCAGTGTGAACGCAGTGCAGATCAAGACTGGTGGAATTGCCATGACCTGGAAGGGGTTGACTTTTTACCATGAGGCTGTAAATATAGATACCAGCTTTAAAATCGCCCTTGGGGATACCGTAATGTTCATTGCATGCGCTACTCCGTTAGTTTTAGTATTTTCTCTTATTGTTGCCCTTTTGCTGAACGGAAAATATCCCTTGAGGACTTTTTTAAGAGCTGTCTTCTTCCTCCCGGTTATAATAATGAGCGGGCCTGTAATAAGTGAGCTTCTAAATAAGTATACCGCTGATTTTACCAATTCAGATCCTAAAATTCTGCTTTTTCTTTACGGCCTGCCGTCGTTTATCCAAAAGCCTGTACTGTATGCCCTAAGCAATTTGGTTTTGATACTATGGTTTTCAGGTACACAGATACTCATTTTTCTCGCGGGCCTTCAAAAAATCGGAAGAGACATCTATGAGGCAGCGGAGATTGACGGAGCAAATTCATGGGAAAAATTTTGGAAGATTACTTTACCGTTTATAAAGCCAATGGCCATGATAAACGCCATATACACCATTGTGGAAATCGCCAACTTTGCCAATAATGAAGTCAATAAAAAGATCTCCGGTCACTTGTTTGAAGTGAATAGGCCTTACAGTTTCTCTGCCGCCATGTCATGGATATATTTTATAACTATCCTGCTTATTCTACTGGTGGTATATGTTATTTTTAGCTACTTGGAGAGGAGGGAGCGAGCTTGAAAAAAAGGTTGACGGCTGAAAGAATAAAGGTGAGCTTTAAAAAGGTCGTGCTGGGCAGAAATGATCACATGGGTTTGGCAAAATTAGCAGCCACCTATTTCATACTTTTGGGCATAGGCTTTATCTACCTGTATCCTGTGATTTACATGATAATAACCAGCTTCATGTCTCCTGATGACCTGGTTGACCCTGCTGTTACCTGGATACCCACCCAGATCTATTTTGGAAATTTCATAAAAGCTTATAATGTCCTGGATTTTTTCAGGAGCTTTATAAATTCTCTGTATCTGTCGCTTGGACCTGCCGTATTGCAGACCTTATCGGCAGCCATTATCGGATATGCTTTGGCAAGGTTTGACTTCCCTTTAAAGAAAATATGGCTTATACTGATTATAGCTACATTCATCATACCCTCACAAGTTACCCTTGTACCCAGGTATATGATGTTCCACAGCTACAAGTTTATTAACACGCCTTTGCCGTCTTTTATACCTGCGATTTTTGGACAGGGGATAAAAAGCACTATATTCATACTTATATTTTACCAGTTTTTCAGAGGCTATCCGAAGTCGTTTGACGAGGCGGCCGAATTGGATGGAGCCGGAAAGTTCAGAATTTTCTGCAAAATAGCGTTGCCAATGGCATTGCCGGCTCTTGTGGTTTCCATCTTATTTTCATTTGTATGGTACTGGAATGAAACAGCTCAATCCGGTTTGTATTTTGGCAGCGCTATACGTACATTGCCAATGAAGCTTGGCAGTTTTGCCGACCAGTACAAAAGAATCTATGTTAAAACGGATGCTCACACGCTGAACTCGTTAAATGAAGCCATAAGCATGGCAGGGACATTCCTTTCCATTATCCCGCTCCTCATTATGTATATTGCACTGCAAAGACAGTTTGTTGAAGGAGTGGAACGGTCGGGAATAACGGGGGAATAAACTGTTGGAGGCTGTAAGCCCTCATCGGATCCCAGTCAAAGCAATTTTCTAATTAATTAATTTACAGGAAGGAAGGATGAATAAATGGAAAAGAAATGGTGGAAAGAAGGAGTGGTATATCAAATATACCCGAGGAGCTTTAAAGACTCAAATGGAGACGGAATAGGCGATTTGAGGGGTATAATAGAAAAGCTGGATTATATTAAGGAACTGGGGGCTGATATAATATGGCTTTGCCCGATATACCAATCTCCCAATTGCGATAATGGCTATGATATAAGCGACTACAGAAAAATTATGAAGGAATTTGGTACCGAAGAGGACTTTGAAGAGCTTCTCCACGAAATGCACAAAAGAGGCCTAAAGCTGATTATGGATCTGGTGGTAAATCATACTTCCGATGAGCATGAGTGGTTTGTTGCCAGCAAAAGCTCCAGGGAAAACCCTTATAGGGACTACTATATCTGGAGGGACGGAAAGGATGGCAACCCTCCAAACAACTGGGGCTCATTTTTCAGCGGTTCGGCATGGAAATATGATGAGGCCACAAATCAATATTATCTGCATTTGTTTGCGGAAAAGCAGCCGGATTTAAACTGGGAAAACAAAAAGGTCCGGGAAGAAATATATGATATGATGAGGTTTTGGCTTGATAAAGGAATCGATGGTTTCAGGATGGATGTAATCAATCTGATATCAAAGGTTCCGGGGCTTCCTGACGGAGAGAAAGGGGAGGGAGCCCTCTATGGCAACGGATTTCCTTACACTGCCAATGGACCCAGGGTGCATGAATACTTGCAGGAAATGAACAGGGAGGTTTTGAGTAAATATGATATCATGACCGTCGGTGAGACTCCGGGTGTGGATACGGAATCGGCAAAGCTCTATGTAAATAGCGACAGAAACGAGCTGAACATGCTATTTCAGTTTGAATTGATGGATATAGACTCGGGGTGGGGAGGCAAATGGGATGTAAAGCCATGGAAGCTGAGCACCTTCAAGAAAATCATGTATAAATGGTATGAAGGTTTAAAGGAAAAGGGGTGGAATTCCCTTTACCTGAACAACCATGATCAGCCCAGAATGGTATCCCGGTTTGGAAACGATAAGGAATACAGGCAAGAGTCAGCCAAAATGCTTGCCACCCTTCTTCATACATGGCAGGGGACACCATACATATACCAGGGTGAAGAAATCGGCATGACCAATGTGCGGTTTGAGGATATATCCGAATACAGAGACATAGAGACCTTGAACATGTATAACGAAAAAATCCGGCAGGGTGTACCGGTGGAAACCATAATGAAATCCATATATGCCAAGGGCAGGGATAACGCCAGAACGCCAATGCAGTGGGATGCTTCGGATAATGCAGGCTTTACTGAAGGTACACCGTGGATTAGGGTAAATCCTAATTATAAGGAAATAAACGTTGAAAACGCATTAAAGGACAGAAACTCGGTATTTTACTATTACCAGAAGCTCATAAAGCTGAGAAAAGAGCACGAAATAATCGTCTATGGCGATGTGAACCTGCTTATGGAGGATGACGAGAATATTTTTGCCTACACCAGAAGCTATAATGATGAAAAATTGCTGGTTATACTCAATTTCTTTGAGAAGGAAGCGGAATTTAAGCTTGATGAAGGCATGAAATTTGATGGAGCTGAGCTGTTAATAAGCAATTATGAGGTTGATAATCCCGAGCTTAAAAACATGATTTTAAGACCTTATGAAGCGAGGGTGTATAAAATCCATCATGGCTTGTGATATTGTTAAAACATAATGGCGGTTATAATTAGGATAAAGGCCGATGCTGCGGAATATGCGGCGTCGACCTATTGTTGTGCAGCTAATAATTCCATGCTGCGAGTCTGATTCCGGAGTTTGACTTGCTTCTGCTAGGTTTTCACCAGTCAGTTTTCGCTGTTCAGCTTTCACCGGCAAAGTGTCCGGTAGGTCTGTTGCTGAAGTAGAACCATAGAATCAGAAGCCCAGTTAGTACAGATTGCTATGGTGTTCTGACCGGCGGGGGAATTGCAGCCCCCGCCTAATCTGCGGACGAAGCGAGCTGGATGCGTCATTTCAGGCATGTTCTCAAAGACTGTGGGCTTCGTCCAGTATGGTCTTTTTCAATTCCAAATATCGGTCTTTCAAGGAGGGCTCCATCTGATTCCTCATGCCGGCGTTGACGGCGATCAGCGCATCCTTGTAAGCCCCTGCCTTTTCCAATGCTTCGGCAAGGTTGTACCATAGATGAACGTCCCCGGGTGCTTGCTTTACCTTTCGGAAATAGTAGGGGGCAACCCGGTTATAATAATAAGAGGCAGGGTTTTTCACAGGCACCAGCTCAGAGCCGTTCCACCGCAGGATTTCAATATCATAGGAGTTTTCATCCCTTTTATTCCATATTGCCAGCCGCACCTTATCATATGTATTTCTCGTTTTTTGCGCCGGTAGAACTTCAAGTCTGTCATAGCTTCGGGCAAATAGCTCGGTAAACACACCATCACTCAGCGAATACGAGTACAGGGTTGGCATCTCGTTTCCGGAAGAGACACCGAGCAATAGCTGTTTTTTGCCTTCACCGGTCAAATCGGCAGTGCCTCTGAAATCCAAGGTATCGAATCCGTAGCTGCTGACCTCAGCTTCCTCATACCACTCTTCACCCTTCTTTTTCAAGTATAGGGTTCTGATTTCATTTTCCAGTTTGAAGGATGCTATCAGCCCATTTTGCGAGCTGCCGTCAAGGTCTGCAAAATGAAAACCTGCGGAACCTGATGGGCGCCTTGGAATTAAAAGCTCCGCATTATCAGGCATAAAGCTTTTGACTACAGCGTTGTAATCCTCTGTTCCTTTTGACATCTGGGACGTTATCTGAGACGTTATTTGGGACACTGCTCCGGTCAGCCCGTTGTACAATGCTCGTATAGCGGCTGAAGCGTCAGGTATCGGCACTCTTGATGGAACTGCCCGCTGAGGAAGTATGCTTTTTGTATTTCTTTTACCCAAAAAGGGGGAAAGGTTATTTTTCACGCTCGGCGAAGAGAAACTACGGCTTTTCGGAACCAGAGCCCGTCCGACCAGAACAAGCCCGGCCAGTTGTATTGGAAGCATTATTATCTCCCCTTTAAAATTACTCTGTTGATATTATATGCCGCAGCTATAAAAAGGTTATATCCTTTGACCAATCTCTTTGATATGTTATAATGTTACTGCCACAGGAGTTATGTGAGTTTTGTGTTTAAAGCTTTCATCCGGGAGCATAAAATACGGAAAGCAGGGATTGTTGCTTAAATACATAAGAAACAATATTCATTGATGCAAAATATTGGCAAAACGAGAATTAAATCTTCCCGGAAGGCAAGAAAATCATACTTACAGCATATTTGACTGATTTGCAGTTAAGCTATATTATTGTGTTTGATTCATAAATAAATCATATTATATCAATGTTAATCGATGAAAATATACGGAGCAAAAGGACAAATTATCGGATGAAGAGAAAGTTTAAAAAAATCTATATTGAGATTACCAATATATGCAACCTGTCCTGTGAATTTTGCCCGAAAACAGCACGCAAAGCTCAATTTATGGACAAAAGCATGTTTGAGGCAATTCTTACAAAAATCAAAGGGTATAGTGAACACCTTTATTTCCATGTCATGGGTGAGCCGCTGTTGCATCCAGAAATAGGGGATTTCCTGGAACTGTGCGGCATACATGGATTTAAGGTGAATGTAACCACCAACGGCACCCTGGTGGAAAAGGCTTCTGACAGCATTATTTCAAAGCCTGCGTTGAGACAGGTGAATTTTTCCCTCCACAGCTTTGAAGCCAATGCCAGGGACTACACTTTGGACAGTTACCTGGATGGTATTTTCAAGTTTATAAACAGAGCCTGTAAGGAGAGGCAGCTTCTGGTCAGCTTAAGGCTTTGGAACCTCTCGGAGGGAGGAAAAAACAGGGAAAATAAATATATACTGGAAAGGATTAGAAAGGAGTTCGGACTGGATTATGAGCTTGAGGATAAACTGGCTTCCGGTAGGGGCATAAAGCTTGCGGAGAATATCTTCTTAAACCAGGCTCCCAGATTTGACTGGCCGGATATAAACCGGGAGCACATATCGGATAGAGGTTTTTGCTATGGACTTAGGGACCAGGTGGCTATACTGGTGGACGGCACTGTGGTGCCCTGCTGTCTTGACGGAGAAGGCAGGATAAGCTTAGGCAACATCCTTGAACGGGATTTTGACGACATATTAAACAGCAAACGGGCGCGGGATATCTATGAAGGCTTTTCCGGAAGGAAAGCCGTGGAGGAATTGTGCAGAAAGTGCGGATACAGGACGCGTTTCGGTGGATAAACTTGTCAAAGGGTACACTTTCTTTTGTGGCACATATAATATATTAAGTTATAAGGCCATAGGGAATAGAAATTAAGTTAAGTCAATCATGGGTGTATCAACTGCTTAGAAAGGATGCTGCTATTTGAAGCTTATTAAATTTTTTACGCGAAAGGGTGACAGGCAGTGCCATATATACCGCAGCCGTTTTTTACAAGCTCTTATCCAGTGCAGCAGACCTATGTTCCAGCCGGTAAGGAATGCATAGATTACCACGCATGCAAGATGAAAGTTGAGGGTACCGGGATAGTCCGTGTCCAGCCGGATATAGCCACCGCTTCATTGGGGGTGGTTACGGAGAATGTGCAACTGAGACAGGCACAGGCGGAAAACTCAAGGATTATCACCGCCGTAATTAGTGCTCTAAAGGAGTTGGGTGTTGAATCAGGGGATATTCAGACGCAATCCTACACTATAGAACCGCAATATGATTTTGTCGATGGAAAGCAGGTTTTCCGGGGATACAGGGTTCGACACATCCTGAAGGTCACTATCAGGGATATCCGCAGAACAGGGGAGATAATCGATGCCTCTGTAGCCAGTGGTGCAAACATCGTAAATAATATCAGTTTTTCGGTCTCTCAGCCGTCAAACTATTATCAGCAGGCATTGAAGGCAGCAATTGATGATGCTTTTGTGAAAGCTGCGACCATAGGGAACAGGCTGCAGGTAAGAGTAAATCCGGTGCCTGAAAGAATTGTTGAAGAAAGATATGAGGCTCCTCCCATGCCTTTCCTAATGCAGGCGGCGGATGCATCCACACCGATACAGCCGGGACAGATAGAAATAACAGCGAGAATTGAAGCTGTATTTAGATACGTTTGCTATAGGCAGCAGGAGAATTAATGTTAAATAGCTCAATTTGTTAGACTTGCGGAAAAGGCAGGTCTTTTTTGCTGTTTACTAAAGAATGAATCAGCAAGCAATTGAAGGATTTTGTAAAAACATACCGAATATTTGCTTTAAAGGATAAAATTAGTGCAATGGCAAAACATCATGGCAAATCGGAAATAAAATCGCTGTAAGCCTGAATATAAGGCAGATAATGCATTATATGGCCATACTCAAATGGACGTGAATCAAACCAATGATTAAAGTATATCAAAAAATACATAAGCAAAATTGTTTTCGGAGGGTTTAGTGTGAAAAAGATACTGATTTTAGCACTCTCAATGCTATTGCTTTTAGCGGCCTGCAGCAAGAAGGAGGTTATCAGCAACCATCAGCCTGATGATGCTGATTTTGACGGAGCCGTAATTGAAGAAAGCGCAGGTAATGTCATTGAGGCTGATACCGTGCGCATTTCAAAGATTCGGATAGAGTACTTGTATGACGGCAGCAATGCGGAACATACGGACAGCGCATTGATTAAGGAATTTTGCGCTCTGCTTGCAGGACAGACCTATTCTCCCACCGACACCGGCTGGGATGAGGACTATGGTTATCGGGTGGAGCTTTTCGACGCCGACGGGAATAAGATTACTACATTGGTTACTTATGGATCGTTTGTGTCCTTTGACAGCGATGTAACAGTTGACGGAAAAATGGTAAAAAAGGGTGGCTATGATGCCGGCCAATGGATATCCGAATATGTGAGAGAATATTTGGAAGGAGTGGTGGTGGACCCTGTTTATCTGCAATACCCTGCCTCCATAAGCATTCCTGACAACATATCCTATCATGAAATAGAGGATCATGGAAGCAGCAAAATCAACACCTATGAAACCATTGAGAAAACCTATGGGTTTTTGAACAACTCCGTTGCCAACAATGAGTTTAAAATTCTGGAGGGCAGGAGGTTGTTTGACTATAGGGAAATAGAGGCCGAGGTGGAAAGGTTAAAAGCCGAGGGAAGGTGCATACAGATTGAATTTAACTACAGCGAAACTTTATTCCCAATAAAATTTCCCGTTGAGGGAGAGCAATACGCCAAAGCCCATATTGCCGCACTTGCCTCCGTGCCTGGCAAGCCAGGGGTATATAAGCTTATAACAAATTCAATGATATTTGAGATAGAAGGCGGCAGGGATTTCGATGCGGAGTTTGATGCCATTTTCGAAGGCAATAAGGGCATATCAAAGGATTTAACGCCGGATGACATCAAAAAGCTGTACGAAGAGAATGATCCTTACAATGAAGGAAATAAACCTTACTATATGGAGTATATTTGCAAAAATCTAGGGACTGACATGTGGTATGGACACCCGCCTCAAAGGATTGAAATAACAGAGAAGAAGCTTAGAAAGGATGAAGACAAGTATACGGTAGTAGCCTTAAGCAATTATGATTATATCCGGCTGCATGTATTTAAGCGTGTAGACGGACAATCATGGAAATTTGCCGATTATATAGACTTTGGCGGGAGAAATGCAGGCACCGAATACCGGATGGAATCGGATGGTAACCATATCTGGATGGCGGGAAACAGCTGCCGGGGTCATGGAACCGGGGAGTCAAGGTACTATCAGGACTGGTATGAGCTTACGGATGAAGGAAAAAAGCTTGTGCTGAGCTTCCCCTATGATGAATATTCCGAATATCATATGGGTGGATATAACATTGAAGCCAACGCTGTTAATGTGGAAACTGACGAAAAGGCGAAGGTTTTGGTGGATTATACAATCACAAAGATATATCCTCTCCCGCTGGATATTGCGGATGAATATGGCAGGGTCAGCGTACAGGCAAAGAAGCGCGTGGAGTTTACATGGGATGAGTCTGTTGGTAAATTTGTATCGGAGCATGGTGTTGATGATTCCGGGCTTACAATAATTAGGCCGGAAAGTCCTGAAATAACCGAAAAGTGCGACAAAATACTGGAGAAGTATTATGATGAGCTTATGAACAGCCTGACTGAAGCAGAGGCTGGAGAAGAAGAAAATAGCTTTAAGAGAGACGCGAGGGTTGGGGCATTGAAAAGGTTTTTGGATGACTGCAGCGATGGGGATAGGAAGATGAAGCTGATGAAGGCAGTAGAGGGCATGGAAGAATAGAAAATGTAAATCCCATTCCATGCCGGAAGGGTATAAGGTTTATTGCTAGCAGCAAAATTTCCTATTGTAGTTAATGACAGAAGGTCAGTGTTGTTTCAGCATCTTTGCGGAATACTTGACTTATATTCTTGCATAATATACCATGAAATTGCTTTTATAAGTTGTGTGCTCGCATGGCCTTGAATTTCTGCATGATATTATTATGCTAAGGGTTCTTAACGAGTACCGGGGAGGTCTTATGGTGAAAAAGAGAGTATTTCTTCTTGGCGGTATGACAGCTTTAATGCTGATGGCATTATCAGGATGTGTACCGGGGGACGGTACAAATACAGCTAATGATCCGGCAGGTTTTTTCTGGGGCATATGGCACGGGTGGATTGCTCCCATTTCCCTTATTTTAGGCTTGTTCGATAAAAATATCAGACTCTATGAAACGGCAAATTCAGGCTGGTGGTATGACTTCGGCTTCTATATTGCTGTTATCAGCGGATTTGGCGGATTGTCCCTGTTCCGCAAAAAGAATTCAGGTAAAATGGCAAGTAGTCATATATGCCGCGAGCTTGTTTGCGGTATATTGACTTGATTAAAAGTTTTTCATTCTTTGCTGAAATTCATGTCATTTATCAAATTTTGTGCTGCAATGTGAAGCCGGATATCCGGATAAAAAGCAAACCGTGAAATGGCAGGGTGGTCGAAATGGAATTTTTGGATTTTAAGGCATTGGGTGCCGATTGGATATGGAATGAAGGCACAGGTTCGTTAAACAGTTACGCTAAGTTTATCCATGAGTTTGAGGTGGAGGAAATTAAGGAAATCCGGCTTATGATATCGGCAGACACCGATTATGTGGTCTATGTGAACGGCCGGATGGCAGGCTATGGTCAGTATGATGATTATCCCTTTTATAAGGTTTATGATGAAATTGAAATCGGCTCGTTAGTGAAAAAAGGCAGAAACAGGCTGTGCATCCGTGGATATTACCAGGGGGTGGACAGCTTTCAATACTATAAAGCGGATGCCGGGATTATTTTTGCAGTCCTTTGCGGCCATCAGGTGCTGGCATCCAGCGGGGAAAATACATGGAGCAGCCCATGTCCGGCTTATGAAAGCGGCCCTATGGAGAATATATCCCCTCAGCTGTCCTTTACCTTCAAATATGATGCCTCAAGGGAGGATGACTGGCTGGATGAAAATTATAAGACAGGCAACTGGAGAAAAAGCGTAGTGGTTAACAAGAACAGCAAGCTCCATCCAAGGCCGGTAAAAAGGCTCATTACCGGGGAAAGGATACCTTCCAGGCTGTGCGCCCAGGGATTGTTTATGAGGGATAAAGAGGATGGGGATATCGGCCTTCTGATGCTGAGGGACTACCTCTCTGCCAGAAGAATAATGGAGATGTCCGACGGGAAGAAAGATGATATAGTGCTTTCCGGCTCAGAACCTCTATGCATAAAGCAGGACTTGACGGAAGGAAAAGGGGTATACCTGGTCTTTGACCTGGGAAGGGAAGAGGCAGGCCTGCTTGACATGGAGGTGGAGGCTCTTGAGGGCACTGTTTTCGAGATAGGGTATGGTGAGCATCTTGATGATCTCAGAGTGAGAAGCTATGTCGGTGCAAGAAATTTTGCCTGCCGG
This sequence comes from Clostridium thermosuccinogenes, assembly GCF_002896855.1. Taxonomy (NCBI): domain Bacteria; kingdom Bacillati; phylum Bacillota; class Clostridia; order Eubacteriales; family Clostridiaceae; genus Clostridium; species Clostridium thermosuccinogenes. Next base: position 835,876 of record NZ_CP021850.1, read on the forward strand.
TATGTGAGCAAAGAAGGCAGGCAGAGCTTTACCCATTACTTCAAGAGACTGGGCTGCAGGTATGTGCAGCTAAATATCAGCAATATCAAAGGCGACATAAAGATATATTATGCAGGTGTTTTGCCGGTGAGATATCCCTTGACCTGTCAGCCTGTCAATATAAAGGACAAGCTGCATAAGAAGATATATGAGGTGGCTGTAAGGACTCTGGAGCTTTGCATGCACGAGCACTATGAGGATTGTCCCTGGCGGGAGCAGGCATTGTATGCCATGGATTCACGCAATCAGGCCTTATGTGGGTATTACTGCTTCAAGGAGCTGGACTTTCCTGAAAGCTGTATAAGATTGCTGGCTTTGGGCCTGCAGGAGGATGGACTGCTGGAATTGTGCGCCCCTGCCAGAGCTCCGATAACCATACCGTCTTTTACCTTCCTATGGGTCATGGAACTGTATGAGTTCTGGAAGCATAGCCATAGAACGGAATTTGTCAAGGAAATGTTCGAAACGGTGGAAAAGATATGCAGCTCTGCTTTGAAACGCATGGAGGGCGGGTTGATTCCATGCTACCGCGAGACCAGATACTGGAACTTTTATGAGTGGGCGGAAGGCATGGATGGTACGCCTATTCAAAGGACGGAAGCTCTGGAAAAAAGATTTGACGCTCCCCTCAACATGCTTCTGGTCATTTCCTTAGACAGCGCTGCACAACTGGCCGGAGCAATAGGTCAGCAACAGCTTTTCAGATACTGGTCGGAATGTGCGGATAAATTGAGAAAAGCTATCAGAAAGCATTTTTATGACCACCGGTCCGGCTTGTACTACACATATATAAAGGATGAGAAAGGCTACCATCTTTCTGAGTTGACCCAAGCCCTGGCTGTTTGCAGCGGATGTGCCCAAGGCGTGGAAGCCGATAGCTTGAGAAAGGTGCTGGCCGGTGAAAATAACGGTCTGGTTCGGATTACCCTAAGCTACAGGGCGTTTAAATATGATGCGCTGCTCATGGATATAGAAAGATACAGACAATGGGTTGTGGATGATATCGCTGAGATTTGGGGCAGCATGCTGTTCCGGGGAGCGACAAGCTTCTGGGAGACGGAAAAGGGAGCCGCAGATTTTGATAATGCCGGGAGCCTGTGCCACGGATGGTCTGCAATACCTGTATACTATTATCATAAGCTGGGCATTGCTGATGGGAAATGACGGACATTTTTCCTGGTGCTGCTTAAGCGGCGTAAGCGTTGAGCTTAAGCAGAAATAAAGGCATGGATATTTTAAAGAAAAGCTTAGAGCTCTATGTTAAAAATGATAATAATAGGCATGGAAAAAGCCGCCGTTTGGCGGCTTTAAAATTATACAAACAAACTGGAACCGGTTCCGCACCATTTCTCACGGAGTTTTGGTTTTTCAATCTTTCCGGTAGGATTGCGTGGAACCTTGTCAATGATGAACTTCCATGGCCTTTTATACTTGGGCAGAGCCTGGCAGAATTTTACAAGCGCCGATTCCGTCACTTCTTTTCCCGGCTTTGGCTCAACGATGGCCAAAGGCACTTCAATCAGGCGGTCATGGGGCATCCCTATAACAGCAGCATCCTTTACTCCGTCACAAGTCTGCAGAAAATCCTCGATTTCCACAGGGAAAATGTTCTCGCCGCCGGAAATGATCACATCCTTTTTGCGGTCAACCAGATATATAAATCCGTCTTCGTCCATGCGGGCCATATCTCCGGTGAAAAGCCATCCGTCTTTTAAAACCTTTTCGGTGGCTTCAGGATTTTTGTAATATCCTTTCATGACACCGGGGCCTTTCACACAAAGCTCACCCACCTCATTGCAGGCAACGGGGTTTCCTTCCGAATCCACTATCTTGACTTCCCAGTTGTATCCGGGGACTCCGATGGCTCCGACCTTGTGTATATTTTCAATTCCAAGATGCACACATCCGGGGCCGGTGGATTCGCTGAGACCATAATTTGTATCATACATCTGGTCGGGAAAATATTCCTTCCATCGTTTTATCAGGCTCGGAGGCACAGGTTGCGCTCCTATATGCATCAATCTCCACTGCTTGAGATTATAATCTTCCAGATTTACATCCTTGTTCTCTATTGCGCAAAGTATATCCTGGGCCCATGGGACCAAAAGCCATACTATGGTTGCCCTTTCCTCCGAAACTGCCTCAAGGATCCATTCCGGCTTTATGCCGCGCAGGATAACAGCCTTAGAACCGGTATAGAGGCTTCCAAACCAGTGCATTTTAGCTCCGGTATGGTATAGGGGCGGAATGCAAAGAAAATTGTCATCATGGGTTTGCTTATGATGCTGGCTTTCGGTAATGCAGGCCGAAACAAGGTTGGCGTGGGTCAGCATTATGGGCTTTGGAACACCTGTGGTGCCGGATGTAAAGTACAATGCCGCATCATCGTCATCGGAAATTGCTATATCCGGGGCATGGTCAGGGAAGCTGCTTATCATGCTGTAAAAGCTTTCTGCTTCCTTGGAAGGACAATCGCCTACAAATACCAGATCCCGGGTATATTCCAGACTGTCGGCGATCATATCTATTTTTTCCTGAAATTCCGGGCCATAGATAAGGAGTTTGGATTCGGAGGTATCCAGGCATTTTTTTATTTCATCGGCGGTGAACCTGAAATTCAAGGGAACAGCCAGCGCTCCGGTTTTCAATATGCCGAAATAAACCGGAAGCCATTCCAGGCAATTCATCATAAGCAGTGCCACCTTGTCACCCCTGCCGATACCTTTTGACAAAAGTGCATGAGCAAGCTTGTTGGACATGCTTTCAAATTCCAGCCACGTGATCTCCCTGCGGCTGCCGGACTCAGGTATGCGCTCTATCAAGCTTATCTCATCCGGGTACAAATGCGCGTTTCGTGAAAGCATTTGTGTAATGGGCATGAAAAAAGACCTCCATTCTACCATTCTGCATATATTTAATTGACATTTATATTTGAAACAATGCATTAAAACTTGTATCTACCATGCCATCCATACTGCTTGGATATAACTTTACACATAATCCATATTTGCCGGATTATTCCCTAAAGATATATTATTATATGTTCAATTGATGTGTCAACTATGAAATGGGTTTGCCGGGCTATCTCGGCATGTCCGCATAAGGCGAAAAAAAGAAGGCTTAAGCCTTCTTTCTTCCCGTCATAATATTCTTCATCATTGGGTAAATCATAATTGAATACCGCATCCACATCATCCACGTCTATACCCCGTGCTGCGACATCGGTTGCCACCAGGATATCTATTTTGCCTTTCCTGAACTTGTTCATAACCCTGTCCCGCTGCTCCTGTCTCATATCTCCATGAAGGGCTTCGGCGGAATATCCCCGGGTCTGAAGGCTTGAGGCCACTTCGTCTACGCGCTTTTTTGTATTGCAAAAAACCAGAGCCAAATTAATGTTATTCGCATCTATAAGCCGGGACAGCACTTCCAGCTTGGACGCTTCGCTTACTTCCAGGTAATACTGCTCAATGCTTGGCACCGTCAGCTCCTTATGGGTTGCTTTAACATACACAGGTTCCTTTTGGTACTTTTTGGTAAGCTCCAGTATCTCTTTTGGCATCGTGGCGGAGAAGAGCACGATCTGCTTCTCTTCCGGCACTTTTTCCAGGATGGTGTCTATATCTTCACGAAAGCCCATGTTCAACATTTCATCCGCCTCGTCAAGGATTACCATCTTTAATCCCGCAAGCTTGAGCGTTTTTCTTCGCAGGTGATCCATGATGCGCCCTGGGGTGCCTATTATGATCTGGGGCCTTTTCTTCAGGGCGTATATCTGGCGGTCGATGGGCTGACCTCCGTAAATAGCCAGTATGCCAATATTGCTTTTATATTTGGATACATGCTTTAATTCAAATGCTAAAACAAGTTATGGCAGCCGGCATTAAGGTGAAATATGTTCTGTTTGACAGTTGGTTCTCCTTTCTGGCTGCTATTATCAAGATTTGCAAAACGAACCTTAAAGTAATAGCTATGCTGAGGGGTACACCAAAGATTAACTATACATTCAATGATGAAAAGAAATCATTACGCGAGATATACCGAACTATCAGAAAACGTAGAGGAAGAGCAAAATGCCTGACGTCTGTCATGTTAGAACTGCACGATAAAGAAGGAAACCTTGTTCCAGCAAGAATTGTCTTTGCCTGTGACCGAAGAAATAGGAGCAAATGGCTTGCTCTAATTTTAACGGATATGGCTTTTACCGAGATAGAGATAATCAGGTTATATGATAAACACTAGGACATCAAGGTATTCTTTAAAATGTGCAAGTCATATCTAAAGCTTGCGAAGGAATTCTAAGGCCGTTTGTACGATATGATGGTTGCTCATACTACTATTGTTTTTCAAGGTACATTATATTAGTGGTCGAAAAACACAATAACACTAATTTGCGCACCATTGGTGCTTTGCTCTATTACTGCTTTGATGAGCTTGAGGATATCAAATTCCTTGAGGTACTGTAGCTCATAATAGAAGCTTTAAAATTGATTTACAGGAAAACTGTTCCTGACAAAGGGGACAATTAATGAGTTTCTAGACTACTTTGTATCTTCTTTGCCTGATTATATCAAGGCAAAGCTATCAGTTGCTTCCTGTTAAAGTTGATTAATATACTTATGATTTTAATTCATGGTGGTAATTAGTGAATAGTCTATCTAAATCATTTAGTATATTTCGGGTGAATGATGTGTACAGAAAGTTGTAGTGCTGCTCATACATTGCTTCATGCTTCTAAGGATAATGCTTCTATCTGCTGTCTTTAGCGCATTTGTTATCCAATGTATGAATTTTCAATAACTAGCAAACATATTCCTTTCTTTCTGTAAAATATATTCTGTCATTGATAGATTAAATAGGTCATGATGATTGTTTTCCAAAGGTTATAGGATACTATATCCTTTAGGTTCATATTATCATTTACTTTGTGTGTAAAAAAGTGTAAAATAGTTATAAAACAGTGTTGATAAAGGCCAGCTAACTAAAGTCAAGAGTTTAATAAATATTTTAAAAATTGTTGAAAACTCCTGACAGAGAAAAAAGCATTGCAACATGACACCCTGGTAAAGCAAACATAAAATAGATAGTCTAATAAAGAAATTTGATCTTTGAAAACTAAACATTAAGTATAGTATTTATTAAACGATTGTGTACTTCGCAACAAGCATTTGCGTATGTTCTTGTGGAGCACGTAGCTCATAGGGCTTTTTGTCCCTAAGTACAACAAAGATAATACAAACAAGCTTACATATAATAGCTCCCTAAGCTACTTTTTTATGCTTACTCTAGCATTTTTGCGATAGACTCCAGTAGCACAGGGTTTGAAAGCTGTATTATTCCGAATGGTTCGATTATTAGCAGAGCTACTGTGAAAAGTACCTTGCGAAGAAGCCTTGAGACTATCCTGGACATTTTATTAGGTGTCCCTGTAAGCTCTCTGGACTGTATTACATATGGATCAATACCGAAACAAGCAACCAGCTTACCTGGCTTTAAAAACGCAGAAAAGTGCCAACCTTAGCCAGAATGGTAGTAACAGAGAGAAGTCTAATACTTGGAATGCTTTGTAAGAGTTCAAGCATCAATGCCATCATAGGTAAATCCTTTGCAATATTTTCATAAACTAATACACGAATGTCCTTTAGAACTCTCTCAAGGTTTTAAGCATAGAAGTATACACACCAAGTATGGTAATATTTGATTAATACTAAATGCTTAGAGAAGTGATCTCTTTAGCCTTGGTGATTGGAAGTTCATACTTACTAATTGCCTATTATGGGACTTTTCATGAATCAGTGTAATCAGCCTGTTCCTGTTAGCCTTAAGATATGAACAGGTGTAGGGCGTTCTTCAAAGATAGCTATAGCTACCTTTGAGAATATATTAGAGAATTTATCTTTCTTAAAGTTGAGAATGAATTGGTCAACTATGCCTGTAAATCTTTTTTGTATGCAGTAAGCTCATCATTAAGCTTATAGTAGTGGAGGCATGGGCAAATATCCTAATCGAGGATTTTTGTAGATTTAAGCTCCTGAAATCTGTATAGCATGGCAATTCTCCGGGCATCAACTTTGTCAATTTTCACTTTCCTTATTCCAATATTTTTGATAAAATCAGCTTAGATGGGGTTTATGAAAGAGACCCCAAATCAAAACTTACAGAGTAAATGGAAAAGGATTTTGTGATAGTGCTCGGTGGATTCCATAACCATGAAATACTTTGAAGCAAAGTCTTTTTTCGTTTTTTTAGTAATTCAACGATACTTTCAACACCAGTATTGGATCATTATGGATCTTTATGCGGGCAATCACTTCATTGGATGGAGAAAGAATTACCATCTTCCTGGCGATTTTACTTACATCGATTCCTGCAATAGGTCTGAAATTCATTAAGGGCCTCCTTTACAAGATTAATGGACTTAAAAGCCTTCATTCTCCCTATGTAAGCAAACAGCCTTGCAAGTGACACGAAGAACCAGCAAATCATGTAGATTTACTGGAATGAATAAATATTCTTTCACATGGGGTAATTGGCCAGATAAAGTTCGTCCCAGGAGATGATACACACACCATTAAAGTACGGATGATATTATACATGATTGTCAAGGTTCAAGCTAACTGATGCTAGCATAATGGCTAAGGTGTAAAGCTGGATAATGTGCTTAATGTTTATATATGGTATTAAATATGAATTGTTATGTTAATTATAATTTTTATGGGTCGAACAGTGACTTAGGTTACTGATATAATACAATATTAATTATACAAGGAGGTGAATAAGTTGTATGAATTGGTTGGTTTAGCAGCGCCTTGGTGGGTAAGTGCTTGGCCTCTCTTAAACTTAATTCTACTAATTATTTTTTTATTAATAATAACAGGTTGTTCAATTGTATTTATAAAATTTGCACGACTAGGAATAAGAGTATTTAATGATTATTTGGAAAAAAATAAAAGGTGAATATTTTTCAACAACAAAGATTATTGGGGCTGCTTCAAAATAAGGTAATTTTTTTGGGCGGCTCTCTTTTTTACTTAAGATTGAAATATTTCATCCGAATTATACTTTTAAATAAAAACTATAAGACTAAAAGCTGTCTTGATAAATTTGAGTATGACAATAGACCGATTGAGGCGGGGGTGTGAACGATATTTTAGACAGCTCAAACTGCTAATCCAAGACTTCGTCGGTACTCCAATGGACTCATATTTCCAAGTGATATTTTAATTCTAGTTTCATTATACCATACAAGATACTCATTAAGGATTCCTATAAATTGTGTTAATGCTACTCTAAAATTGTACCACATGCCGGCAAAAAATAGGCCACCTTAATCAAATTTCCTGTATGATTTTGTTGAGCAGGCACTATCGTATAGGAGGAAAGGATATGATTAAGATGACACAATTAGAGGATATCAGAAAAATGTACTTTATGGAAGACCTAAGTATCAGGGAAATAAGCCGAAGGACAGGAATACACAGGGACACAATATCAAAATATATTTCGCTGGAAGAATCAAAACCGCCTAATACAGGTTGACAAAGGAGAGAAATCATCCGGTATTGGAGCCATATATACCACTGATTAAGCATATAATAGAAGACAATAAAACCAGGCACCGTAAGCAAACGCCATACAGGAACCAAAATATTTGAAATACTCAAAAAAGAGGGTTTCACAGGCGGATACAATACTGTAATGGACTACCTGAGAAAGGAATACAAAAAACCAAGAGAGGCTTTTCTACCGCTGGAATTTGAATTGGGAGCCTATGCAGAAGTAGACTGGACAGAAGCATATTTCTATCTTAAGGGCAAGGAGACCAAAGCACATGCATTCGTAATGAAGTTAAGAGGCTCAGGTGTTTTCTATGTAAGAGCATATCCTTTTGGGAAACAGGAGGCTTTCTTTGATGGGCATATCAAATGCTTTGAGTTTATGAACAGAGTACCGTACAAGATAGCATACGATAATCTGAAGACAGCAGTAAAGAAAATACTCGTAGGAAGCAACAGAGAAGAACAAGAGCAATTCATCGCCTTACGTACGCATTACCTTTTTGAACCACTTTTTGTCGTCCGGCAAAAGGGAATAATAAAGGTGGTGTAGAGAATGCAGGTAAAGAGGCTGTCCGAAAATTTTTTGTTCCCTACCCTGATGTTGATTCTTTTGAAGAACTGAATGTATATCTGCATAACGAATGTGTAAAGCTTCTTGAAGCAATCCGAAATGGGAAGCAGAAAAGGCTGTATTGAGGCCATTACCGGCAGTAAAGTTTGATGGCTGGCACCCCAATTAGTAATTCTTGATGAATTAAGCTATGTACCTTTTAGCAAAATAGGAGCTGAACTGCTCTTCCAGTTTGTTCCTCCCGATATGGGAGAGGCAGCCTGATCATATCAACAAATCTGGAATTTCCAAAATGGACGGAGGTGTTAGGAGATGAACAAATGACAGCCGTTTTGCTTGACCGATTAACCCATAATGCACACATACTGAACATAAACGGGGAAAGTTACAGGTTTAAGTAAGTTTTTTCTAGACAGGCATAGGTAGATTAATTTTTCTAATGTCTTCGTGGCCTAATTTTGAACAGTAACTGGCCCAAATTTTGATTGACATTAACAAAATTGTTCTATAATTACACCTGACCTGCCCAATTACGATTGTAAAACATTTCATTTTTCAATCTTCCAAAAAATCTTTCACAAGCTGAATTATCTGGTGAACATCCTTTCTTTGACATGGATCTGCGTAGGCCTGCATTTTCCATTCTAGATATCCAGCCCGGCCATCGATAATGGCAATCTTGATCTGTATGGATGATTGGATGTTCATTATTATTAAGGGTACTTATTGCATCATCCAACATACTGTTGACTAGTAGAGCATCCGGTGTTGTGCTTATTCTCCATGCAGGAAGCATTCCGTTAAAACAATCTACTATAGGTGACAGATATACCTTTCCGGCTGGAATCTGGTATTCATAAGTCCAGCAGCTCCTTTCAGGATATACTTTTTCCGCCACGTATAGATACTGGCTCTGCTATATCCAATTTCTTCTGATACTAATTGTACATTCACGCCCATTTCAAAGCAACGCTTAATTGCTTCAAGCTTAAGTTCAAGAGGTGGATGTCTAGGATGTTCAGAGTATTGTTATATTTTTTTCTGGGAGCTTTTCTGCTTGGAAGGGAATTACGCTCGGCAATCCAATCTTACAGTCTTTTTCGAGTTGGATATCCCAATTTCTGAATAACCTTACTTACAGATTTACATTGGTCATAAAGTTGCAAAGCCTTTTTTCGCTGATTTTTGAATATACGTATTGTTACTCCTTCCCGAATCTCAATAGTGTCCAACTTTATGTCTGCATCCCCTAAAGTATAATATTTTTCGCAAACTCATAAAAGTCCAATAAAAAAAGACATGGACGTAACCGTTTGGTAGAATTAAGTTGCTACACAAAAAACCAACCAAAGGAGGTTACGAACCATGTCAGATAAAATTATACAACTAAATGAAGGTGTAATAAAGCAGGAATTAAAAGATTTAGTTCGCAGTAGTGTTGAGGAAACTCTTAATCAGTTATTGGAGCAAGAGGCGGCAGAACTAACTAAAGCAGAACGCTATGAGCGCACTTCGGAAAGGCAGGGCTATAGATCCGGTCACTATGAAAGAAATCTGACCACAACCTCGGGAAATGCAAGGCTAAAGATGCCTAAATTAAAAGGGATAGCCTTTGAAACAGCAATAATTGAACGATACCGTCGGAGTGAAAGTTCAGTGGAAGAAGCTCTAATAGAAATGTACTTGGCGGGTGTATCGGTACGGCGAGTCGAGGATATTACCGAAGCCCTTTGGGGGACAAGAGTCTCTCCTGGCACTATCAGTGAACTAAACAAGAAAGTATATGTACATATTGATGCATGGCGTAATAGACCACTGAAAAATAGATATCCGTATGTCTACCTGGATGGAATCTATTTAAAACGCAACTGGGGTGGCGAATATGAGAATGTATCCATTCTCATAGCAATGGCGGTAAACGAAGAAGGCTACAGAGAAGTCATTGGTGCCGCTGAAGGAATGAAAGAAGATAAAGCAAGCTGGCTAGCCTTTTTGCAGAGTTTAAAGGAGCGAGGACTAACTGGAGTCCAGCTATTCATAGGAGATAAGTGTATAGGACTTCCAGAGGCAATTAATGAGGTTTATCCCGATGCAAAGTATCAGCGCTGCACAGTACACTTCTATCGAAATGTTTTTACAGTTACACCGCGGTCCAAAGTGAAAGACGTAGCAGCAATGCTGAAGGCAATACATGCTCAAGAGAATAAAGAAGCAGCAAGGCAAAAAGCCCAGATGGTAGTTTCAGAAGCTAAGGGAAATGAAACTAAAAAAAGCAGCAGACAAAATAGAAAAAGTCATTGAGGAAACGCTGACCTACATGGAATTCCTCTATGCCCATTGGCCTAAAATAAGAAGTAATAATGTAATCGAACGGCTTAACCGTGAGATCAAGCGCAAGACAAAGGTAGTTGGTACTTTTCCTGATGGGAATTCAGCCTTAATGTTGGTCTGTGCACGGTTACGACATGTTGCAAGTAAGGATTGGAGAACCAAGCGTTACATGAGCATGAAACTCCTTGAGGAAATAGATCCTGAGAATTCTCAATTAACTGTCGGCTAACAAATATCTACCAAGAGGAAAATGATTTTGCGAAAAAATCTAGATGGTACCAATTTTTGGTATGTCTCATTGTAGCAGTACTGATTTTACAAACGTATTCTACCTTACTTGGAGGGTACTTTATGTTTTTACATAAAAAAGGAGCTATCTAAAAGTATATTTTGAAATAGCTCCGATTAACTTTTTTATTTACAAATTGCCTCTAGAGAGAAAATAGGTTCAAAATATAGCATTATTAATTCATGGCACTGGTGTGTGTTTTGTCAACTAGAAATGCATCAAAATGACAAGAAAAATGCAGCACCCAAGCAATCCAATTTTGTTAATATAAGGTATGAATTTTTATCGTACTTTCATCAAGGAGTTCTCTAAACGATTACTTGAACCTTCAAATACAATTAAGTGGCTGTGATGAATAATTCTATCAATGATTGCGCTTGTTAGCTTTTCATCGTAGAAAATACTGTTCCATTTACTGAATTCTAAATTAGTAGTAATAATTAGACTTTTGCGTTCGTAACAGTCTGATATAACCTGAAATAAAAGTTGCGCTCCCTCTTTTTCAAATGGAATGAAACCCCATTCATCGCAAATAATCAAATCTGCCTTATTCAATTGCTTCATAAAACGTTTAAGGCTTCCTTCAGCTTTGGCATCCAATAGTTGATTAACAAGTGAAGATGTGCGGAAAAACCTTACCCTTTTCCCACGGTTACAGGCTTCCACACCCATTGCCGTAGCCAGGTGAGTTTTCCCAAGCCCAACAGATCCATAGAGAATCAGGTTTTCCTTTTTGTCAACGAAAGAAGCTGTTTTAATAGCTTCTACATCGATAGTATTGGGTATACTCATCTTTTCAAACCGAAAGTCTCCAAAGGTTTTCAAGACATCAAATTGCGCTTGCTTCAGCAGGGCATTTTTACGATTGAGTTCTCTGGCCTCTATTTCCATAGCCAAAAGCTTAGCAAGAAATTCCTCATGGGTCTCGGCCTCAATCTGCGAATAATTCTTGGCAATTCTTGAGCCAAGTTTTAGAGTGTTACAGTAGGCAGCAATTAGTTCATGCATGAGGAAGCCCCCTCTCAAGCAGGTCGTCGTAGATTGAGTTATTCACCTCATATGACAGACAAGGGATTTCATCTTTCACAACAATATCAGGTATGGGAGCATTTGCGAAGACCATACTGTAATAACGGGCCCATATACTATCCAAGTCTTGTATACCTTTTTGAACACAGTAGTTAAAAGCATCCACTGCTGTTTCAAGCTCACTGTTAGCAACCATCTTCTTCAGCATTCTTAGGGTAGCTTTCTTTTGCTCGTAATCACAGCCAGAAAGGTACTCCTGCAATGTTTGGGGCAACTGCTGAAAAAAGCCGGTATATTTTATGGCATTTGGTCTGTTACTCATCAGTACCAGATAGGGTTCCCATTTCATAGATTCTTTTTGTTTTCCATATAATCGGTTATGCCATTGAACAACCTGATACTGATCATCAAGAATCCAGACATTGAAAGCATTGGCTTTCACAAAAAGCTCCCTTTGAGCATGCTCAGGACTGGCAGAGTATTTTCTGTTTTCAAAGTTCACTTTCCCGTATTTATCGGACTTCACTTTCTCAAGACGGTAGATCTCATACTCAGCTTTTGGCAAAGGTTTCATTGCTTTCTTATCCTGTTCAAACAGAGTTTTAATGAGGATATCTTTTAAGTAGTGCTTACGATGCATATCTTCATCACATTCGATCAGCAGGTTCTTATTAAATTCTTGAAGGTCTTTGAATTCCGGCACCGGAACCAGCATATTTCTTCTTGAATAGCCTACCTTGTTTTCCACATGCCCTTTTTCATGCCCACTGTCGGGATTGCAGAAATTACTCTCAAAACCATAATGCAGTCGAAATCTGTTGAATGCGTCTGTAACTTCCCTCTCACCGTTAGTCAATATCTTCTTTACAACAGCCTTATCGTTATCAAACCATATACAGGTGGGAACTCGTCCCATGTGATTGAATATATTTTGCATACCCTGGAGCAGGCATTCAATGTTGGTTCCCTTATAGGCCTGTATGTAACCGCCATTGCTGTATGGGAAAGACATGGCCACATAGCAGCCTTCATATCGAATCCCGTTTTCCACAAATTCTGCCATTCCAAAGTCTAACTGCGCCTCCCCGGCAGGATGATAAAGCGGGATATAGCTTTCATTGCTTCCATATAGTTTTCGTTTCTTTTCTGCTACATATCTGGCAACAGTTCGATATGATACAGTAAATTCATCTTTGTATAACTTACTAAGCCGATTATATATTCTTTTGGCTGTATGTCTCTGTTTCCTTGGTGCCTTTAAATCGGCTTCCAGCCATTCATCAATAGTTTTTGCAAATGAGTCAAGTACACTTTTGCTGTTCTTTTTTCTGGTTAATGGTTTTGACCAATCATCCTTATCCACATATTTCTGGACAGTTCTGAAGTTAAAACCGGTTATTCTTGAAATTTCTCGTAAGGATAAGCCTTTCTTATCCGATAAATCTTTGATATACTTAATATCAGCCATTGTTAGCATCCTTTCCGTACCCCCTTAGCATTGACAACTAAAGGGTACTATTTTTAATTGGGTGCTGGCAATGTTTTTTTCTTCTATCAAAATCATGAATAGCTAAATATGCCTGCCGTTGACGATAGAAATCAACCGCAGTGAAAGTTGTATTAATATTTACTGTAAAATATTCTCAAATTTGTTTGGCAAGCTGCTGCACTTTTACGTGGCAACTTGCTGTACTTTTATTTTACAATACACACACTGGTGTGAAATATGCATCCCAATACCAAGAGTCTGGAGTTGAACTTATTAAGACTACACCTATACCAGGAACTACTATATAAGTATCCCAAGTTCCTGTACATTCAGCATGTATGCCTTTACCACCGCCTAAAACATATCCCGATGCCGAAGTTTGAGTCCAGCCAACAAGTGGGTGTATACCAGATAAGTAAGAAGATGCACCAGTAACGCTTAAGAAGTAGTTATTTTGCGGATAATCAGGATAATGTTTGAAAGTATAATATGCAGTTAAGTTTAGATAATAATCAAATCCAATATATGCACTATTAGTATATGATCCATTCACAGTAACTGGATTGGCAGCTAATGGAGTTATGATGTCACTTTCATTAGAAATAATTGAAGATTCTGAAGTAATTTCATTTAATGAAAAATTATTTTTAATAGCAGTACTAATCGAAGTAGCTATTTGCTTTCCTTCTAAAATCAGTTTTTCTATATCTGCAGTTGTATTAGCTGTTACTGTTTCGACATTATCAGGTAAGTCACTTATATCGATCATTTTCAAATCATATTTTTGAATTAAAGCTCTTATCTGATCTTTTTCATTTTGATCTAAATCACTATTATCAATAACTTGATTCAATCCATCTAGAGAATAGTAATTTTTTTCTATGATTTCTGATGCGAAACTAGTAATGTTGATTGAAAAAATGAATATGCAAGACAGTATAACTGAAACTATCTTCTTAGATTTAGACATATAACATTCATTCCTTTCATCTTTTTTATTTTTATAATGATATTTTACTGATACTTATATTTTACACATTCCAGTATTGCCTTTGAGTAGTGTTTGATGTATGATAATTACATAGGGTTCTTGATATCCTTTTATATATTTCTAACGGACCAAGATATTAGGATATTGAGAGCCTTTTCTTTTAACAGGTGCTCTTATATATTGCATGCTTGTCCACTCCTTTCATTATTTTTTATTATAAATAAAGATTCAACATTAAATGTTGTGGATGATGGTAGCATCACCCAGTCAACATAATGCATGTTTGTAATAAATTGATATATTTACCACGGAGTTGGAAACACAAGTTTTCCTGTGATTCCGAAGAACTCCTATGTAACACAGGTTATCAAATTAGGGATAAATCAGGTAATCCAACAGATTACACTATCCCCACTGCACCTTGACATCTAAATATTTAGGAACATTCAAACTCGAGTTTGACCCTTAGATTGAAGTTGCTGTCATTCCGGTATCCATAGCCTCTTCGTTTTATGTTCTTCACCTTATGGTTGTTACCCTCGGTGAGACCGTTGGATATCCGGTAATCGTAGTAGTTAAGGATGTATGGCAACCAGTTGTCCAAAGTCTTGCAGAAAGTTTCAAGTTCCGGAATACCATACTCTGCAGCAAGGTCCTTGAAATATGCAATAAATGCAATTGTCTCTTGTTTAGTTTCAAGATTAAAAAACTCCCTGAACTCTTCTTTGAGGTAATGCAACTGCTCAATTACAGGATACTTATTACAAGCCAGAATCAACAGCAGGGCCTCTTCTCTCTTTAGGTCTTCTACATGTTTTAGAAGAGCCCAGCGGATCTTGAATACCTCATCCTTGTTGCCATGTTTCCGGATATGATTTTGAATGTGTTTCCTTGCATCATCCACGCACTTATGAAAGTTTTGTGCCAGGTGGAAGCGGTCAACTACAGGTTTGGCATTGGGGAAACAGTCAAGGATAGATTGGCAGTAACTGCGACTCATATCCATGGATACTGCTTCAATCTTAGCCCTTACCTCTTCAGGCCATCCCTTGAGATAAGTGACGACATCTTCCTTCTTTCTACCGGTGAATAAAGCAACAATATTGCCTGTTTCCTGGTTATATACTACAGTATTGTAGTTGTGGCCTTTCTTTCGGGCGATGTCATCAATGCCCAAAAGTCTTAAGGATTCAGGTTCTCTGGCTTCCAGCAACGAGTCGGCATGGTGGTTATATATCCTTTGGCACTTGCACTCACTGATATCAGCGATCTCTGAAGCATTCTTTATTGTGTTTTTATGAGAGAGCGTGAAAACATACTTCTCAAAGGGTATGGTCTGCCGCTGATACTTGCGTAGAAAGTCAAACTGCTCATCGAAGGGATGCTCCATGTCACAGGAACATATGAATCTTCTTTTCTGTAGTACGATTTCCGTGGGCATTCCCCAGATAGGCAAGTGTTTTATAGTCTGCCAGCGACTGTCATGAATCTCTTGAGTTAGTCTCTTACACCTGGGACATATGGCAAAGCTATATGAGGATGTTGCAAACACCTGAAATATGCCATTATTTACATTGGTAGAGATTATCTCTATCCCTTGCAAACCAATCATGTTTTTTATAAAATCATAGTTGGTTTTCAAAATCCGATCACCACCTTGTTTTGATTTGTAGCATATTTCAGAATAAACGGTGCATCGGATTTTTTGTACCCTTTTTACCAGCACTTTGCCAAGGTACTTTATGGAATTGTCAATGTGCTACAAAATTCAGCGTTGAATCTAAATAAATAATCAAATTCCAATTGCTACAATTTGCTTATTGTCCAATTAACAGATTTTAGCTATACAAGATTTGGTAATAATAAAATCCAGTAATTGATTATAATATATATCAATATTTGGTTCGAATATTTGTTCTTATAGCTATTGTACATTAATTTGTATTATATGTCAATTCGTTCCATGTTAAACTTATCGCACATTCTTTACAGTGTTTAACAAATAGAAACATTGCTGTCATATATATCTAATTTAACAATCTCATTGACAACTTCCATATAGGAAGGAATATCCATATAGGTAAGAAGAGTTAGGTAAGAAGAGTGTCGCATCCTATTGCTATTCATATTGTATCGGAAACTCAACGAAATATATAAAGATTCCATCAGGTAATGCTGCTTATAAATTATGTTCAGAAAGAATATATAAGTCAGATGGACAACTTCATGAAGATCTGAATTTTTTGTATGCTATAGGTATAATAGTTTTTGGTGGTAAATCTCGCTTAGCAATCCAGTCATACAACCTTGTTCGAGTTGGATAACCTAAATACTGAATTATCATACTTACAAATTTATATTAGTTATAAAGCTGTAATGTAAGCGTCAAAGAAAAACTCACATAGTGTAACAGTTGCGAATGCAGTACAATCACTATGAATACGGTTGAAAAAGTTGAAAAAGTAAGCAAACTTTTTCAACCAGAAACGGAGTGATTGTATGGATACACAAAAAGTAACATCAGAGTACCGATTGTCTCAATGGGCGCAAGTGATACAAGCCCGGCTTGACAGTGGGCAAAGTGTCAAAGACTTTTGCCTGGCGAATGGGATAAGCAGAAATTCATATTTTTACTGGCAGAAGAAGTTGCGGGAGGCGGCTTGTAAAGAGCTTTCAAAGACGGAAGAACCCAGGAATATTGTGCCGAGCGGATGGATGCAGCTTACACCGAAACAGGCGCAACACACGAAAGAATCGTTAAACATTGAAATCAACGGCTGTCATATCACTGTGAATGATGATACGGATCCTGAACTGCTGAAAAAAGTCTGCCGGGTGCTGAGAACGCTATGATAAGATGGAATGACAAACCTGTATATCTTTGCTGCGGATTCACGGATATGAGGAAATCCATAAATGGTCTGATGACGCTTGTGCAGGAGAGTTTCTCCCTTGACCCGTTTGCGGACGCATTGTTTGTGTTCTGTAACCGAAACCGGAACAGGCTTAAAATCCTCGAATGGGACGGAGACGGGTTCTGGCTGTACTTTAAGCGTCTGGAGCGTGGGCGTTTTCGCTGGCCATCAGATGGGAACTCCACCACAATGATTCTGGATGTGGATGAATTAACCTGTCTGATTGACGGTGCCAGGCTGGAAAAAAAGCTTGGACGGAAGGAAGTCTTCGAACGGCAAATTTCATAAAAAACAATATAAAAATACTATTCTAAATGTGCCGAAATGCTGGATTTTATGGTAATATTATCATATGAGTACACAAGAAATTTCCGCAGAAAAACTGCTTAGCATAATTGAAGAAAAGGACCGCAGGATTGCTGAACTAGAGCAACAAGTTCAATGGTTCATGGCGCAAATCCGTCTTGCGAAGCATAATCAATTTGGCGCATCAAGCGAGCAAACCAACGCCCTCCAAATGAGCCTTTTTAACGAAGCGGAAGCGACCGCTGATTTGACAGCATCTGAGCCATTATTGACAAAGGTGAAGACGCATTACCGAAAGAGGACCCGCCTGACGACAGACAAGTTGCCGGAGGATCTGCCTGTCGAAGTAATTGAGCACGAGTTGCCGGAAACTGAGCGTGTTTGTCCGGACTGTGGCGGCGAGTTGCATACAATGGGCAGGGAAACCCGTGAGGAACTAAAGATTATTCCTGCAAAAGCGGTGATTGTACGGCATGTACGGCATGTTTATTCGTGCCGGAATTGCGAGGAGACTTCCGAACACACACCCATTGTGAAGGCGGACATGCCTGAACCTGTCATAAAAGGCGGATTTGCTTCTCCGGAAACGATTGCCCATATTGCGTCACAGAAGTTTATGATGGCATCGCCATTATACCGGCAGGAGCAAGAATGGAAGTAAAATGGCATCCTACTTTCACGGCAGACCATGTCAAACTGGCTCATTAAAGCCTGTGAGAACTGGCTGGAACCGATATACGAGGAAATGAAGCGGCGACTGTGCGAGCATGAGGTGCTGCATGCGGACGAGACAGTTTTGCAGGTGCTGAAAGAACCGGGAAAGACAGCACAGTCAAAGAGTTATATGTGGCTGTTCCGTACAAGCGGGGAGGCAAAGCACAGATTATACTTTATGACTATCAACCCGACAGGAAGCATACACGCCCGGAGGAATTTCTGAAAGGTTTTTCGGGGTATCTCCACACCGACGGTTATGAGGGGTATCACAAGCTGCCTGAAAACATCACTGTTGTCGGTTGCTGGGCGCACCTGCGGCGGAAACTTTTTGATGCATTGAAAACTCTTCCAAAGGACAAGCAAGCGAATTCCAATGCGGCAAAGGGAGTCGCATATTGCGATAAACTGTTCCATTTTGAGAAACAGTTCGCTTTGTTGACCCCTGAAAACCGGATTAAAAAACGTGAACGGCAGTCCAGGATTCTGATAGATGAATTTTACGACTGGATTGAACACTTGAATGCGCTGCCCAATACCCTTCTTGGCAAAGCGGCGTATTACGCAAAGTCCCAGCGCAAATATCTTGAACGGTATCTGCTGGATGGACGTTTGGAAATATCGAACAACCGTGCGGAGCGCAGTATTAAGCCTTTTGTGATTGGGCGTAAGAACTGGCTTTTTTCCAACACGCCAAGCGGGGCGAGGGCCAGCGCGGTGTATTACAGTCTTGTTGAAACTGCAAGAGAAAACGGTTTGAACCCGTTTGAATATTTGACATGGATATTTACTCACGCCCCCAACCTTGGAAAACCGGGCTATGTATCGGTGATCGAAGATTTTTTGCCAGGCAGTGAGAAAATGCCACAGAAGGTGTTTATACCGAGGTCAAAAGGAACAGAGCCTGAAAAATATGCATGGGAGGAAGACTGATGAAAGTTGGAAAACATACGGCGTTTATGATTGATTTTATCTCGGATTTCGTAAATGGTGAAATAGAGCGTTATTTTTTTGATTTGGATTACTCTGCCTACGTGATAGAGCACTTTCCCCATATGGAGCTTGAGAACGCCAGATTAGCGGACAAGTTTGCTTATACCATAGACCGGGCATATGAGCGCGGAACTGATCTTGGTCTGTCAGATGAAGAGTTTAGGGCTGAAATCTCCAATGCTTTTGATGAGTGGTTGGGAAGAAAGAAGCCTGACATAATTTAAAAGTACATGTCTAACAGTGTTTGACGCTTACGCTGTAATGCTATTTTTGATGTTCTTTTGAATACACTTTTTTGCTACTTTCAGAGTCATTATTCTCTAACTTTAAGTCAGTACCCCGCTACTGTTCATTCTATGGGTTGTTATGATTAAATTTGCTTATGTTGATTTTACTCTAAGTATAGATTTAAATCTCAGGTAGGAGCAGTTAGTAGTGTTACTGCTGACATTGTTAGTCGCTTTACCAATAATTCCTAAGTTGGGACGTAAATGTTATGGTTGCATATCTTTTACTTTAGAAGGGATTGGAAATTTTTCCGATACTACTGCAGCTTGTTGGATAGTATTTTTTTGAACTGCTCCAATGCAAAAGTGTTATTATTGATGACTGTATGAGAGTAACTAGTAAGCTGTTTTGTATACTTGTTTGACGGGCTATCCACGGCATGTCCATATAAGGCAAAAAAAGAAGGCTTAAGCCTTCTTTCAGGCTGCTGACATACATAAAATGACAGCAGCCTGTTTCATGTAATTACCAAAGAAAAATTAAATAACATATAGTACAATAAATCCTCGAAAGGGGATTTTTTAATGCTTAATATTAGAGATAAAAATGTTGTATGAGTTTGTTAGTATAGATAGCTTAGTTCCACAAGACCATATTTTAAGAAAAATAGGTAAATATATAGATTTTTCATTCATAGATGATTTGGTAAAAGACCTTTACTGCCATGATAATAGTAGACCGGCTGTTGATCCGAAAATAACTGTAAAGATGCTTCTTCTGGGATACCTGTTTGGAATAAGGTCCGAAAAACAAATTGTAAGAGAAGTACAAGTAAACTTAGCATATAGATGGTTCTTAGGCTATGGTTTTACAGATAAAATCATTGATGCTTCTACTATTATTAGTCAAAATAGGAGACGTAGATTTAATGGGACAGATATTTTCCAGCAAATATTTGATAATATAGTTCTTCAAGCTATGGAGCACAAACTTATCAGTGGAAAAGTTCTGTACACTGATTCTACTCATTTAAAGGCAAATGCAAATAAAAGAAAATTCATTGAGCAACAAGTAGAGAGATCAGTAAAAGAATATGTAGAAGAACTTGATAAGGCTGTAGATGAGGATCGTGAAAAACATGAGAAAAGACCAACAAAAAAAGACCATCAACCTGAACTAGTAAAAACTAAAATCAGCACAACAGATTCTGAAAGTGGTTATATGGTCAGGGACGGAAAACCCAAGGGGTTTTTTTATCTTGATCATAGAACAGTAGATATAAAATACAATATCATTACCGGTGTTTTTGTTACTCCTGGGAATGTTAATGATGTTGACCCTTATCTTGACAGGCTTGACAGGCAAATTGAGAAATTTCATTTTGATGTAAAGTATACTGGAGCAGATGTAGGCTATTTCACAAATGTTATATGTAAAGGATTTGCAGATAGAAAAATACAAGGGGTCATCGGTTCACGACTTGGCCCCCATACGAAAGGTAAATATCATAAATATAATTTTCAATATGTTAAGGAACTAGATATATGTGTATGTCCTAATTTAAGAGCACTAGAATATAAAACTACTACAAGAGCCGGAAATAGAGAGTATGTAAGTAATCCTGAGCATTGTCAAAACTGCGATAAAAAAGATAGATGTCTTATAGGGAAAAATGATCGAAGAATAGTATATCGCCATATTTGGGAAGAGTATAAAGATCAGGTATATGCCTTTACCAAGACGGAAAAGGGAAAAAGAATATATAAAAAAAGAAACCATTGAGCGAAGTTTTGCAGATTCAAAAGAACTGCATGGACTTCGCTATTGTCGTTTGCGTGGATTATCTAAAGTAAGTGAACAATGCCTACTAACGGCAGTTGCTCAGAATATAAAGAAGATAGCAATGGTATCAGATAGGAGGTTTTCTTATAAAGTAAATATGTTTGCATTCCTTAATTATCCATATTTTTCAAAATTGCTGTTTAACGAGAATAGTTATTACATATCACACCAATATATATGTAAATAAAAGTAAAAACCTCCATGTTGGTAACTTGGAGGTTAGTCAATAATCTGAAAGAAGGCTTAAGCCTTCTTTCTTCCCGTCACCCTTTTCCTGCTGGATCTCTCGATGTTTATCCTCTTTCCCCTGACGGTGTTATTCTTCATGGATTCCAGGACTTCTGCGGCATATTCCGCCGGAACCTCCACAAAAGTATACCTGTCATAAATGTCGATAGCGCCTATAAGCTTACCCGGGAGGCTTGTGCTGGAAGCAATGCTCTCAACTATGTGCCGGGGCTGAATTTTGTTTTCTCTGCCGATGTTTATAAACAGTCTTACCATGCCCTTCTCGGCACCGGCATCTACATCATCTATTTCGGGGGAAAGATCGGACGAAGTGCTGTTTTGTGCTGAAAGCATTTTGAGAAGCGCCGCTGCTATCTCCATAGAGGTAATATAACTGGTATCGCTCCCATCATGGGAATTGGCTTCCTCCAACACATTATTTATATAAGCTGCATATCTGGAAAGATCCCCTTCATGGAGGGTTTCCTTCACTTTATCCAGAATAGCGGCAGTTTTTTTCTCCTCAACATCCATCAGGGTGGGGGGTTTCATAAAAACTATATTGGACTTCGTGTATCTTTTGATGTCTTTAAGCTTGTATATTTCCCGGCCTACGACAAAGGAGAAGGCCTTGCCTGTTTTTCCGGCCCTGCCTGTCCTTCCGATCCGGTGTACATAATATTCTTCATCATTGGGTATGTCATAGTTAAATACCGCTTCCACATCATCAACATCTATACCCCGGGCAGCGACATCCGTTGCAATCAGGATATCTATTTTGCCTTTCCTGAATTTATTCATAACCCTGTCCCGCTGCTCCTGCCTCATATCTCCATGAAGGGCTTCGGCGGAATATCCCCTGGTCTGAAGGCTTGACGCTACTTCATCTACGCGCTTTTTTGTATTGCAAAAAACCAGGGCTAAATTGATGTCATTCGTATCTATAAGCCGGGACAGCACTTCCAGCTTGGAGGCTTCGCTTACTTCCAGGTAATACTGCTCAATGCTTGGCACCGTCAGCTCCTTATGGGTTGCTTTAACATACACAGGTTCCTTTTGGTACTTTTTGGTGAGCTCCAGTATCTCTTTCGGCATCGTGGCGGAAAAGAGCACGATCTGCTTTTCTTCCGGCACTTTTTCCAGGATGGTGTCAATATCTTCACGAAAGCCCATGTTCAACATTTCATCCGCTTCGTCAAGGATTACCATCTTTAAGCCTGCAAGCTTGAGTGTTTTTCTTCGCAGGTGATCCATGATGCGACCGGGGGTGCCGATTATTATCTGGGGTTTTTTCTTCAGGGCGTATATCTGGCGGTCGATGGGCTGACCTCCGTAAATAGGCAGTATGCCAATATTGCTTTTATATTTGGATACATGCTTTAGTTCTTCAGATATCTGTATGGCCAGTTCGCGCGTCGGACAAATGATCAAAACCTGGACTTCCTCGCTCCCGGCATCTACCATTTCTATGGCCGGTATGCCAAAGGCGCATGTCTTTCCCGTGCCGGTCTGAGCCTGGCCCAGGACATCTTTTCCTTCAAGTATGTGGGGTATGGCCAGCGACTGGATGGGGGTAAGCTCCTCAAATCCCATGTCGGTGACTGCCTTTAATATTTCTTCAGATATGTTTAAGTCTTTAAAAATTGTATCCTCCATGTTAATATCCTCTTCTTACTTCAAATTTTATGCTGATAATATTTATTATTCCACCGATGAAACCATTTAGTAATGGTTTCACCGTGAAAATCCGATATTGATGCCTAGAAACGAAATTTGCTTTTATGCGTGATTTTTTAAAATCCACCACTATAGCTGCAGCAAATTAGAAGCCCAATGGCATGAGGCCATTTTTACGGCATAACAACAGGATGTATTATTGCCGCGGGAGAATACTGGGGACGAAAATTGCCAAATGTACATAGTTGATCTGAAGACGGAAGTTGACATTGAATTATCCCTGGTATAAAATTCCCCTAGGATGGCAGGTCACGGGAGAAGCAAACCGATGGAAAACTGGATTATTATAAGCAAGTTCGGCATACTTTTATATTGCTGCATAAAATACGTGGAAAGCGGGATGGGAAACAAGGCCGGTGTTATATTCTTCATCCTCGTCCACATTATATTAAATATGCTCTATTATGTGCTGAAGCCTGCCGTGCTTAAGCTCTTGATGGCCTTTGCATCAACGGCTTTGCTGGTTTACTGTTTTTTTAATATCAATATGCTTTTTGTCCTTTTTATCCCCATGGGCATTTTCGACATTATTCATATAACCTTGAATGACATGCGTCTTGCTGCCGTCGCCCTATTACCCTATTTGGCGATGCCGTCCAATATCATGGCAGAGTATACGTTGATTTTGCTGTTGGGTTTTGCACTGGATATTGTTGCCTATAAGGCTTCCGACAGGATAAGGCAGTTGTCACTTCAAAATGACGGGCTAAGGGAGAAAATTGATGATCTGTACAGGGAGATAGACAAGACGGAAGAATTTCAGAAGCAGGTAAAATACCTTTCCCAATTGGAAGAAAGAAACAGCATTGCCCAGGAGATACATGACAAGGTGGGGCACGCTATTTCCGGGAGCCTCATACAGCTGGAGGCTGCTATGCTGCTTGTGGATAAGGATAAGGAGAGGTCAAAGGGCATAATGCGCAATGTCATTAATATATTGAGAGAGGGAATGGAAAATATCCGGGCCACCTTGCACAACATCAAGCCTCCGGCGGAGCAGCTGGGCATTAACCGGTTGAAATCCCTCCTGGATGAGTTCACTTTTAATAACGGGATTAGAACAAGCCTTACTTATTCAGGAAACTTGGGCTGTATAACCCATATGCAATGGAAGGCCATTACCGACAATACGGTCGAGGCCCTGACCAATGCTGTCAAACACTCGAAATGTACAGCCGTATCCGTAAGGGTTGATGTGTTGAACAAGATCATCAAAGCGGAAGTGAGGGACAATGGAAGGGGAGCATTAAACATAAAAAAAGGACTGGGACTGAAAGGAATTGAGGAAAGAAGCGGCAGCATAGGGGGAAAAGTTATAATTGACGGTTCCAAAGGTTTTTCCATAATTACCATTTTACCGATAGAGGGAGGTTCAAATGGGAATTAAAATATTGATCGCTGATGACGATGCTTTGGTAAGGGAAGGCTTGAAAATTATACTTGAAATGGACGAAAGATTTGATGTGGCAGGCTGTGTGGAAAACGGCCTCCAGGCTGTGGAATTCTGCCTCAAGGAGCCGGTGGACATTGCGCTTCTGGATGTGAGAATGCCTGTGATGAACGGGCTGCAAGCAGCCAAGGAAATAGTGGAACGCACATCGGCCAGGCCTGTGATTCTGACCACTTTTGATGATGATGAATTCATAGTGAATGGTATTAAGAACGGCATAAGGGGATATCTTTTAAAAAATACTCCGCCGGAGAGGATGAAGGATGCGTTAAAGCTGGTGCACGAAGGTGGAACGGTAATGCAGGATGTGGTGCTGGACAAGATCAGGGACGGACTTGGCCGGAGCGATAAAGGGAAAATCGATGCCGGATGCTTTTCGGAGCGGGAGATGGAGATTATGCAGCTCATATCGAAGGGGCTGTCAAACCGGGAGATAGCTTCCCAGCTTCATATATCCGAAGGCACCGTAAAAAATCACATCACCTCCCTGTTGAACAAGACAGGACTGGAGCATAGAACGCAGATAGCCATTTATTATCTTAACGGTGGGAAAATATCATAAATTCAACATGACTTTTGTCATATCATTAAGGTGACCTTTTGTACTTACGGAGAGGTCGCTTTTTTTATATATTGTTTTGTAAAAGGTTTTCTGTGCCGAAGTAAAATGGCGCTGCCAAGAGCCGGAAGGGAGCTTACAGCCTGGTTATCGGCCGGAATATCGAAACCGGCATTGAAGATTTAAGTGTTAAATGTATTAATATCTAAATGCATAATGTCATGCCCTTACGTTTTATCAAGGGCAACCAACGGCTAGAATTGATATTTTGTGTTACCAACTAAAATAAACGTTAGGAAGGGATGTTCATGAAAGTAGTTAAAATTAGCGAGCTTACCAAAAAATACGGCGATATCATCGCTGTGGACAATATCAGCCTGGAAATCGAAGAAGGTGAGATATTCGGATTGCTGGGTCCCAACGGGGCTGGAAAGAGCACAACCATAAACATGATAACCGGCCTGGTGTCCATGGATAAGGGTAAAATCCTGGTTATGGACAAGGATGTTAAAAAGAATTCCAATGAGACAAAGAAAAATATTGGGATAGTACCTCAGGATATCGCCATATATGAGGACCTGACCTGCATGGAAAACGTAATGTTTTTTGCAGGCCTTTATGGCTTAAAGGGAAGTGAGCTGAAAAGGCAGGCGGAGGAAGCGCTGGAATTCACAGGGCTTAAGGATAAAGCCAAAAGTTTTCCTAAGGGATTTTCAGGAGGCATGAAAAGAAGGCTCAATATCGCATGTGCCATAGCCCACAAACCGAAGCTTATAATTATGGATGAGCCTACGGTGGGGATTGATCCCCAGTCCAGGAACCACATACTCCAGTCGGTTAAAATGCTGAACAGCATGGGCTCCACCATCATTTATACCAGTCATTACATGGAGGAAGTGGAAGAAATCTGCACCCGGATTGCCATAATGGATCATGGGAAGGTTATAGCCGAGGGCACCAATGAGGAACTCAAATCCATCATTACCGATAAAAACTCCGTATGGATTACAGTTTCCGGTCCTGTGGAAAAAGTTGACAAAGAACAGCTTAAGGAGATATATGGAGTTTCAAGCGTTGATATTGAGGAAAATACCGTGAAAATCAGCAGCTCAAGGGATGTGAGCAATCTGGATAAAATAATCCTCTACTTTACCAAAAACAACATACCCATTAGAAACATAGAAAGCAAGACCCCCGATCTGGAAACCGTGTTCCTTACCCTTACGGGAAGGAAGCTCAGAGATTGACGAGACAACGTTAATTTCGTGATAAAGCAGTGGGGAAATAGTTGGATTTATATATGAGGTGTGAAAAATGAACATCAACAATATGTTAAAAATATTCAAAAAAGAATTGCTGCAAAATTTGCGGGAGACCAAAGGGAATGCCATGATGGTGCTTTTTCCTATAGTCCTGATCGTAATCCTGGGGACGGCCCTGTCCACGATGTTTGGTAAAGACACGGAGCTTGACGTGGCAAAGGTATTGTATACAAATCAGGCGGGAAAAGAGCTTGCCGCCGGGTTCGAAAGCTTCATGGAGCATGCCGGGGAACTGGGAATAGAGTTTGAGGAGACGGATGATATAGAAGCGGGAATCGGCAGTGTAAAACATGCGGGATATTCGTGCTATGTGCTCCTTAAAGATGATCCCCAGGAAATCATATTGTATAAAAACGACCGGTATTATTTTGAGGCAAACCTGGTGGAAATAATACTTCATTCTTTTGTGGGAAAATATAACGCAATATCTGTGGTGGCCGCAGAAAACCCAGCTATGCTGGAAACAGTGATGGAAGATCCGGAAATTGATTTGTTGGAATTGAAATCGCTGGATAGGGAGCGGCAACCCAGCTCAATGGACTACTATTCGGTCACCATGCTTACAATGATACTGTTCTATTCTGCCATGACCGGCTATTGGAGCGTTAAGAATGAACAGAATCTCAAGACCGGCAACAGGATATTGTGCAGTCCGGTGCATAAAAGCGAAATTCTTACGGCCAAGGTCATGGGAAGCATTATAGTTACCATAATACAGGGTTTCCTAGTGCTGGTGTTCAGCAGGTTTGTTTTAAATGCCTATTGGGGTGCCAATATCTGGCCGATAATTGCGGTTATAATTTCCGAGGCGATAATGGCAGTCAGCGTCGGAGTCGGTATCGCCTTTACCGTCAGGAATGAAGCGGCATCTTCGTCAATACTGAATACCGTAATTCCCATATTTGTTTTCTTCGGAGGGGGATATGTACCTTTTGAAGTGTTGGGAGAATTCTTGCAAAAGATATCGGTAATTTCACCGATAAGGTGGATGAACATGGCTATTTTCAATGTCGTGTACAGCAATGATTTTTCCCATGTACCGGTGGCAATTGCAATAAACCTTGTTATTGCGGTCATATTCATAACGGTTTCATCCCTGGCATACAGAAAGGAGGCGGTATAAGATGAGAAAAATCCTTCTGCTCACTGTCAATACTCTAAAGGTTACTTTCAGAAAAAAAGGCAATTTTGTGATATATCTGATTTTACCCATCATTGGAATATTTGCATCCATTGGTCTTTATGCCAACACGGGAACCAGTACGGTGCATATAGGAATAGCCAATAAAGACAGAGGCGTTTTGTCTGCCGACATGATAGAATCCTTCAGAAGGATCGAAAATTTCAAGCTGAAGGATGTGGATGTGGAAGAAGCCGACAAGCTCCTATTGGATGGTTCGATAAGCTGCCTGGTGGTTTTCCCGGAAGGCTTTTCCGACAGCTTTGCAGCCGGATTGCCAAAAAAAGTTGAGATTGTTTCTCTCAAAGGAAAGGATACTACGGCATGGATAGAAACTTCTGTAAAACTGTATGCCGAAAACCTCTACAACCTTGCAAGAGCAGCCGGAGGAAAAAAGGATGTCTTTGACAAATTATATGAAGGCTTCAGCAATAAAGGCCTGAAATTGAGGGTTGACAAGGTTGATGACCAGGCCAACAACAGGCTTATGACCATACAGACCTTAGGCTTTCTCATTATGTTTGTCATGCTGGGAACGGGTATGACCTCGGAGCTGATACTGCGAGAAAAACGAAACAGGACTTACTTTAGGATATGCTCATCCCCGGTAAGCTCAAAAACGTATATATTCGCCAATGTCATTGCCAGCATTTTGATAGTGATGGTGCAGATATTCATAACCCTGATGGTGATGAGATGGGGGCTCCGCGTCAATACCTATGTTCCGGACTGGCAGATGTTTATCATACTGGGCTGCTTCGGTCTGGTGGCCATAGGAATTGGCACCATGATAGTGGCCTTCAGCACATCTTCATATCAGGTCAGTACCCTGTCCACCCTGGTCATCACTCCCATGTGCATGCTGAGCGGCTGCTACTGGCCAGTGGAATACATGCCGGATATTATGCAGAAGATATCCTGGTTTATGCCTCCGAGATGGGCTTTGGATATGGTGGACAAACTTCAAAAAGGCACAGCCTTTGGGGAAGTGATGATGAACCTTGTGGTAATGCTGGCCTTTGCTGCGGCATTCTTTGCAATTTCAGCATATAAGTTCGGCACCAGCGACGATATAAGAAAGTTTGTGTAAAACCAGATTGGTTTGAAATGAGCTAATTGAAATGGATGATTGTTGTTCCGGAAGAATTTTAAGCATATAACAATCAATGTATCCATTATTAGCAGAATTCATTCTTAAATCATATAAAAAGTTACGCCATATCAAGGGGCGTTCCTCAACGCAGCAGGTAACATATCGGCTTACCTGCTGCTTTTTATATGGAATGAATATTAATCCTCGTGGAGGAGCAGGAATAAATATGAATCCACAAGAACACTTTTTTAAATAAAAAGTTATCCCCATGGTTGTATTTTTAAAAGAGTTGGAATATAATTAATACCAGGTAATAATATTAGGTAATATTTAATTGGAGATTTTATAAACGAGAGGCTGATGGTATGAATAAAGGAATTGAAATGTCGGTGGATAAGGGCAGAAGAGTGGTTAAAGGGTTGGGATACTATGAAACCCGGGAGATAAAAGACCTCAGAGAGCTGGTTAAGGAAAGCGCAAGGATATATGGCTCTGCCATAGGTTTCAAGTTTAAAGACGGAAACGGGAAAATAATCGGAAAGACTTATGAGGAACTGAACGGGGAAATTGACTGCCTCGGTACGGCCCTTGCCTCATTAGGATTAAAGAACGCGCGGATCGCCATACTCAGTGAAAACAGATATGAATGGGGACTTTGCTATTTTTCCATTGTGAACGGTACAGGGGTGGCTGTACCTTTGGATAAATACCTGCCCAAGATAGAGGTGGAGAACCTGGTGGAAAGGGGAAAGGTGGAAGCGATATTCTACAGCCCTGCTTTTCACGATATAATGAAGGAGCTTTCAAAAACAAACTCCCGGCTGAAATATTTCATATGCATGGAGAAAATGCCGGAAGAAGAAGGTGGAAAGTTTTTAAATCTTCCGGATATGATAAGAAAGGGAAGGAAGCTGCTGGATTCCGGCGACAGATCCTTCGTCGATGCCCCCATAGACAGGGAAGGCATGTCGGTGCTGCTTTTTACTTCCGGGACTACGAGCATGTCAAAGGGCGTAATGCTGTCCCACACCAATATAGTTTCCAACATAATGGCCGTTGCATCAGCCATAAAAGCAATGCCTGGCGATGTTCATCTTTCACTGCTGCCGCTCCATCATACCTTTGAAAACACCATAGGGCTTTTGTTCATGGTATACAGCGGTGTGTGCATAGCATACAGCGAAGGTATAAGGCATGTTGCGCAAAACTTGAAGGAGTACAGGGTAACGCTGTTGGTGGCTGTGCCCGCCATCCTGGAGATGATGTACAAAAAGCTGCAGGAAGGCATAGAAAAGTCAGGAAAAGCCAGACAGTTTGCATTCCTGGTGAAAATATCCGAATTCCTGAGGGCTATAGGCATAGATATCAGAAGAAAATTGTTTTCCAGCGTGCTGGAAAAGATTGGACCTGGACTCAGATTGGCCGTTTCCGGAGCAGCTCCGCTGGACCCGGAGGTGATAAAGGGTTTTGACAGGATCGGGCTGAAGCTGATTCAGGGATACGGACTTACCGAGACATCGCCGGTGGTATCGGCCAATAACGATTTTGTCAACAAACCGGGCACAATAGGATATCCTCTGAGGGGAATTGAAGTGGCAATAGATTCTCCGGATGAAAACGGAATGGGAGAAATACTGGTGCGCGGTAAAAACGTGATGCTGGGGTATTATGAGGATCCGGAAGCTACAAAGGAAGCCATAGATCCAGAGGGATGGTTCAGAACCGGCGATCTGGGAAGCATAGACGAAGAAGGCTTCATAAGAATAACAGGCCGGGCAAAGTCGATGATAGTGCTGAACAACGGCAAAAAGGCATTTCCGGAGGAGTATGAGGTGCTGCTGAACAACATACCGGGCGTGAAGGATTCGTTTGTATGGGGCAACAAAGCTCCTGACGGAGATATTCAGGTATGCGCAAAGCTGGTGATCGACGATGAAAAGCTGATGAAAGAAAAAGGAACGGTACCATCGGAGAAGGAGCTGGCGGATATCCTGGAAAAAGCCATCAGGGATATCAATAAAAACATCCCCAAGTATAAGATCATACGCTATTTTGTGATGACCAGGGAGGATCTTGTAAAAACCACCACCTTAAAGATAAAAAGGCCGATGGAGCTGGAGAAAACTGTGAGTATTCTGAATAAGGCCGGCATGGATATGAGGAAAGCTTCCGGAAGATACCTCGAAACACTGGTATGAAGATAAAACAAGGCATCTGACTGTTGATATAATTTATATTTTGTCATATTATTATTTCATAGGCGAGCAAAGAGAAATTTTGGATATATGAGGATGGGTATGAGAGAACAGTCGGTGCAGAAAGAGCATACAGAAGAGCAGTCAGTGGCAAAAGGTTTTGCAGTGTTGTCGGCGGCGGGAATTATAGTAAAGCTGCTGTCTTTACTATATATTCCTTTTTTGCTCTCTATTATAGGAGAGGAGGGCAACGGCATATATGCCGCGGCATATCAGGTATATGTCCTGATATACGCCATATCCAACTCCGGAATGCCTGTAGCATTGTCAAAACTGGTTTCCGAGCTTATTGCCGTCGGAAATTACAAGGATGCTGTGAGAAGCTTTAAAATAGCCAGATTTCTGCTGCTGGTCATAGGTGTGGTCATGGCTGCAGTCATGTTTTTTACGGCCTATCCCATATCCAGAATGATGCATTATGAAAAATCCCATATGGCGATACTGGCATTGTCTCCCACATTGCTCTTTACATCCGTAGCCTCGGCATACAGGGGATACTTCCAGGGCAGGGGCAATATGACGCCTACCGCTGTATCCCAGATTATTGAGCAGGTGGTGAATACCATATTCACGCTGGTGTTTGCGGCGGCCTTTTTAAGGTTTGGGGTAGAAGCCGCATGTGCCGGTGGTACCGTGGGAACTTCGCTGGGGGCTTTGGCTGCTGCCGTTTTTCTCGTCTGGTACCACAACAACAGGGGAAAAATGCGCATACCTTCGGAGTATAGGTTCAAAAAAACGGAAAGATACTCCTATTCCCAACTGGTAAAAAGGATCATCGCCTATAGTGTGCCCATCGCTCTTTCCATCGGGCTTCAATATACAGGCAACCTGATTGATGTGTCGGTAACCAAAGCCAGGCTTTTAGCCGCAGGCTTTGCCGACGAGACGGCCAGTGAGATGTACAGTTTTCTATATAAATACCAGCAGCTTTTGAATGCGCCCATAGCCGTAGTGGCGTCCCTTGGTTCCACCATCCTGCCGGCTGTATCCGCAGCTGTAGCATTGAGGAATAAAAGGTTGGTAAAGAGCAGGGTGGATTTTGCTTTCAGGCTGTGTTTCATGGTTACCATACCTTCCGCAGTGGGTTTTTCAGTTCTGAGCGGCCCCATCTACAGGCTGCTTAGGTATGGTCAGGGATCATATCTTATGATGTACGGCTCTGCTGCCGTCATACTTATGGCCATTGTTCAGATACAGACTTCCATCCTTCAGGGATCAGGAAAGTTTTATCCGGTGACCTTCAACCTGGTTTTGGGCATAATAGGCAAGATCGTAACCAATTATATTCTCATTGGGATACCGGAGATAAATATAAACGGTGCAATAATAGGCAGTGTTGTGAGCTACTGCATTCCTATTGCACTAAACGGCATGCTGATAAGAAAAAGGCTAAAGATAAGGACAAGGCTTCCCGGGCTTGCGTTAAAGCCTGCAGCGGCAGCCGGAGTGATGGGCGCAGGGGTATATGCCCTATACCGGATATTTGCTGGTGCTCTTTTCTTCCTGAAAAACGCGTATCTGGCAAATGCTTTGGCAACATTGGTGTCAATTGCAACCGGAGCATTAATATATGCCGCTGTTTTGCTGGCGCTGAAAGGGCTGTCCCGGGAAGAGCTTGACATGCTTCCCGGAAGGATTGCCGCACGTTTGCCGGAGAGCGTGCTCAAATACATTCAGTAGAGGAGTAAGGTGCTTGCCTATGGTTCCTCTGTAATCGTAAAGGACTCAAGGAATTCCTTTATTATATCGCTGTCGATTTTGTCCTTTTTATCCTCTGCGATTACATAATACACTCTCTTTTCCGTAACATAAATCCTAAATATAAGCCTTCCAGCGTCTCCTTGGGTGGACATAATATAT
Source organism: Clostridium thermosuccinogenes (assembly GCF_002896855.1). Taxonomy (NCBI): domain Bacteria; kingdom Bacillati; phylum Bacillota; class Clostridia; order Eubacteriales; family Clostridiaceae; genus Clostridium; species Clostridium thermosuccinogenes. The sequence goes on from NZ_CP021850.1 coordinate 868,856, forward strand.
TCCATACCGTCGGTTCCGTTGGTGTTGATTTTGTTTTGAGAAATTATCTCTATATTTTTGTTCTTCATAAACATATTCGTTATTTCTTCGGCAATATCCTCAACACTCTTTTCGGAGCCAAAAAATGAAGGTCTGTCTCCATATGAAACGCTGAGATATCGGGTATAGCCTTCGGATTCATAGACTTCCATGGAATAGCCAGCCTCATCCAGATAACTGGTCTCAGTTCTGTGGGAGGGTTTTTCCGGGAAAGTTACTTTAAAGGCATTGTCCGGGGATGTAAATTTAACTGTTCTGTCCAAGGTATTTCCGGTGCTGCCGCAACCCGTCAATATAGCGGTTACCAGAAAAACTGCCGTTAAAAGTTTCAGCTTTCTCACTTGCTATTCTCCTTCTCATCAACAACTAATCCTATCGTATATAGGGCTGTAAACCTTATCCCTAAGCCATGCCGCAGAGGTATAAAGCTATGATTGCATCCTCATCAGATGGCAGGCATAACATTTCCGCCGCAAACCGGAATATACGCTCCGGTGATGTAGCTTGCCAGGTCCGATGCCAGAAAAGCTACCACATTGGCTATTTCCTGGTCGGTGCCCCTGCGTTTTAGCGGAACTTTCGCATCATATTCGGCGCTGCGCTCTGTCCCTGCTTCTCTGTCCCTATCGCTTATTGTCCAACCGGGAGCCACCTGATTCACTGTAATCTGATGCTCGCCCACTTCCTTGGCCAGGATTCTGAATATTCCGTCCATACCCCTCTTGCCTGCAACATAGGCGGATTGGGTGGGGAAATTCTGCATGGAGCATTCAGTGTTGATGCCTATAAACCTGCCGTATTTTTTCTCTATCATATAAGGTATAAAGGCTTTGGCCATTATTACATTCTGCATGACACATGAACGGAACTGGCTTTCATAATCCTCCAGAGGCTGCTTAAGTACAGTCGTCCAGTTGTATTGGATCACAGCATTGTCAACCACGATATCCGGTGCCCCCAGGCTGTTTACAACGATATCCTTCATCTGCATAACGGAATTATAGTCCGTAATATCAGCCTGGACGATCAATGCCTTCCTTCCCAGGGACATTACTTCCCGGCACAGCGCCTCCGCCATTTCCTTGTTTTTCAGATAGTGGATGACTACATCCGCACCGCATTCGGCCAGAGTGCGGACCATAACCCTGCCTAATTGACCGGTTGCACCCGTAACCAGCGCAATTTTTCCTGTTAAATCTATCTTCATAAAGAAATACCTCCTATAAAGCTTCTGCTAATATCATACCATTATCCGGATATATTACTCAACTTTCAGTTTATAATCCTTTGCCAAGGGTTATGCTTAAATAGGTATGAAACCCTTAAGTATGAAATCATTATAGGATAAATAGGACAAACAACCCATAGATTCGGCACACATTGGAACAAGGCTTTGCTGTGTGTTATAATTGTCCTAAATCAAATAAAAAATAAGCCAGAACTTATACCGAAATAAAAAACATCGCCAAAGAGGAAAGGAAGATAATTCATGGTCAATATGGGCATTATAGGCACCAACTGGATAACTGACAGCTTCATAAAAAGCGCAAGCATGGTGGAAGGCTTTAAGCTGAACGCCGTTTACTCCAGAACGGAGGAGAGGGCAAAGCTTTTTGCAGGAAAATACAATGTTCAACATATATATACCGACATTAAGGAAATGGCCAGGAGCAAAGTCATAGACGCAGTTTACATAGCAAGCCCCAATTCCTGCCATGCCGAGCAGGCTATCGAGTTTCTGAATAATGGGAAGCATGTGCTGTGTGAAAAGCCTATCACTTCAAACATAAGGGAACTGAGAGCTTTGGTCGAGGCAGCAAGGCAAATTAACGTTCTTCTTATGGAAGCCATGAAATCCACCTTTTTACCCAACTTCAAGGTTATTGAGGACAACCTTCACAGGCTGGGCAAAATCCGGAGGTTTTTTGCCAACTACTGCCAGTATTCTTCCCGCTATGACCTGGTTAAGGATGGTGCTAAAATCAACATATTCAGTCCGGAATTCTCCGGAGGCTCGGCAATGGATATCGGCATATATTGCATTTATCCAATAATAAAGCTTTTCGGCATGCCGAAGGAAATCAAGGCATCGGCCTTAAAGCTCGCATCAGGGGTGGACGGGCTGGGAAGTCTTATTCTTTCATACGATGAGATGGAAGGGGTTATCATACACTCAAAAATAACCCAGACCTACATCCCATCGGAAATTCAGGGTGAGGACGGCTCGATGGTAATAGACAGGATAGATGGGCCAAGAAAGGTGCAGATATACTTCCGGGACGGCAGGATAGAAGATATCTCGGTGCCTCAGAAGGAAGACCAGATGTATTATGAAGCTAAGGAATTTATAAGCTTGATTGATGCCGGAAAAACGGAATCATCAGTCAATACCTGGGAGATTTCCTGCAATGTCATGAAAGTATTGGATGAGGCAAGAGCGCAAAATGGCATTGTATTTAAAGCAGATTCCGTCTGATAGGGACGGCTGCTGACGAGCATTGCAGGGTCATAAGCTTCTGTTTTTTGCTTGCTTTTAGGATAGCAGCCTCTGCATGTTTTCCTGACAACCATCAGGATTTTGCGGGGCTGCATCCTTTTTGGCATTCCGGATCAGCTCAAAATTCCTGAGCAGCAGTTTTTTGCCCCTCCAGCTGAAAGCTCTGTCCCTGTATCTTCGCATAAACTCCCTGTTGGAGATTTCCCGAAGCTCATCATAATCGATGCTGTATTTAAGGTTATCCTTGAATTCCTCGATGCCGGTGTGCTGGACCTTCCTGTTGTGGGGACAGACATCCTGGCATATATCGCATCCATATATAAGATGGTGCTTTGTCAGGATATCTTTTTCCAGTTCGGTCAGTTCATCTTTTTTCTGCGTGATGTAAGAACGGCATCTTAAGGGATTTATATCGAAGTTTCCCAGGATAGCGCATCCGGGGCAGCTTTTCACGCAAAGCCCGCATTTTATGCATGTTCTATCCATAGGCTGGTCTTGGGAGAATGGGTGATTATTTATTATATAGCCTATGAACACGTAGGAGCCGAATTTATCGTTTATGATGTGCCCGTTTATTCCATAATAACCCAACCCTGCCAGGTAGGCCATATACCTGTCCACCAGGGGTCCGTTATCCACAAAAGCCTTGTATTTGAACCCATCGATGCGGCTGCTTAAAAACTCACCGATTTGTTCCAGCTTCTTTTTTATGATGATGTGATAATCGATGGAAAACGCGGACTTGGACAAATTTGCATGGGCACTTAGTCCTGTGAAATACGGAAAAAGGCAGACTATCACGGATTGGGCATCTTCCAGTGTAAGGCGAGGATCTATTCTTTTTGAGATGTCCATTTCTTCGAAGCCTGTATAATGACCTTCTGCCAGCCTCTTACTCCATATTTTCTCCAGCTCATGATAAGGTCCGGGATGTGCAATCCCTGCATACTCAATGCCCAAAGAGCGGCAAAAATCCATTAATTCATCCTTCAATCCGGTTCCATCCTTTCTGTGATATTACTTATTATACCGCAAAGGAAAAATGAAAAACAAATATGGCAATATATTTTCTTGTTATATGTCTCCAAATTTGATAATATAGGTTAAGAAGCATTATATGCAATATGCATGTTTTAAGGAGAGTGCTTGTTATGGGTCTTTTCAACTTTCTGAAAAAACAGTTGATTGAAGTGATAGAATGGCTGGACAATACTTCTAATTCCATAGTATACAGGTTTCCTGCGGGAGATAACGAAATCAAGATGGGTGCCCAGCTGATAGTTAGGGAATCGCAGGTGGCGGTATTTGTTAATGAAGGACAGATTGCCGATATATACCCTCCAGGAAGATATGAGTTGTATACTCAGAATATGCCTGTCCTCACAAAACTGAAATCGTGGAAGTATGGCTTTAACTCGCCCTTTAAAGCAGAGGTATACTTTGTAAATACGAAGCAATTCACTGATCAGAAATGGGGCACTTCCAATCCGATAATGATGAGGGACCCTGAGTTTGGAATGCTGAGGCTGAGAGCTTACGGCATATTCTCCTTCCAGGTGTCGGATGCTGAAAAATTCCTGAAGGAGATTTTTGGTACGAAACGGTATGTGGACACAGATGAAATAGCTGGATATCTTAAGCGCTCTCTGGTTTCAGGAATAGCCGACACGATTGCTGAAGAAAAAATACCTGCGTTGGATCTGGCAATGCATTATGATGAGCTGAGCGAGAAGGCTAAAACGAAGCTGCAGGCGAAATTTGAAAGTCTGGGACTTAAACTCAATTCCCTTGTGATAGAGAATATTTCTCTTCCGGAAGAAGTGGAGAAAGCTCTGGATAAAAGGACATCCATGGGTGTCCTGGGCAATATGCAGCAATATATACAATATCGTGCAGCTGAGGCTATGGGAGATGCAGCTAAGAATCCTGGAAGCGGCCTGGCCAGTGCAGGAATTGGATTAGGTGCTGGAGCTGCTTTAGGCCAGGCTTTGAGCAATGCGATAACCAATCCAGTTCAGCCTACACCACAGCCAAAGGCGTTTAAAGCTGTAACCTGCCCGCATTGCATGGCGCAGGTGCCGGAAGGAAGCAAATTCTGCGGCAATTGTGGCAAGCCTGTTGCACCTCCAAAGGATAAGTGCATAAAGTGCGGCCATGAGCTGGATAAAGGAGTTAAATTCTGTCCCGAGTGCGGAACCCAGCAGATCAAAACCATAGAATGCGGAAAATGTGGCAAACAGGTGAATGCAGGAGTGAAATTCTGCCCTGAGTGTGGAAATAAATTAAATTAGTGGGGTGCCGTTGTGAAACAGGATTCCGGTGAAATGGTAAAAAGAGAGGATACCCAGCGCTTCCCGTGCAGGAACTGCGGAGCAAACATGGTGTTTGAGCCTGATACCCAGTCGCTTTTCTGTCCATATTGCGAGAGCAGGATAGATATAACAAAGGAGAATGACGGCATACAGGAATATGACTTTTTCTCTGCCCAGGATTCAATGCCTGGGGACTGGGGAAGGGAAAAGAGAATTATCCACTGCGAAAGCTGTGGGGCAGATACTGTATTGGACAGTACCAGCATGGCGGAGTTTTGTGCTTTTTGCGGTTCCTCCCATATTGTCAGGAATGAAGGACAGGTAGGCATACCACCGGAATCGCTGGTTCCTTTCAAAATTTCTGCCAAGAAAGCCAAGGAATGTTTTTCTACATGGATAAACAAGAGATTTTTCGCACCCCGTGCCCTTAAGACGTCGCATTATATGAACAGGCTTTCGGGAGTTTATATACCTTGCTGGACTTACGATGCGAATACCTACTCAACCTATACGGCAGAAGCCGGAACTTACTATTATGAAACTGTAAGAGAGTGGGTTGTGGAAAACGGGAAAAGGAAACAGGTAACCAAGCAGGTGAGAAAGATCCGATGGAGGCATACGAGCGGAATTTACTCGGATGAATTTGATGATGTGCTGGTAAATGCCTCGAGTAAAATAGATGAGGGGCTTATGCGCAAGCTGGAGCCTTTTGATCTCAGTGCCCTGGTGCGATACAAGCCGGAATTTTTATCAGGCTTTCTGGCGGAAAAATACAGCATAGGATTGAAAGAAGGCTGGGAGAAGGCGAAATGTCATATAGACGACTGTATAAGGCGGGGAGTAATCGACAAGATAAATGCTGATGAGGTGCGAAACCTGCATATTCGTACCAAGTACGACAAAATAAAGTTCAAGCATATACTTCTGCCGGTCTGGATTTCAAGCTACACCTACAAAAACAAGGTTTATCGTTTCCTTGTAAATGGGCAGACCGGGGAAGTGCAGGGAAAATCACCGGTAAGCCCGTGGAAGGTTGCTGCGGTAATACTGCTGGTTCTGGCAGTTGGTGCAGCGGTATATTTTGGATATACATATTATAAAGGAATTTAAGCTTTCGAATGTCGGCGGGGGTTGTGCGCCGACAGCTTTTGTTTTTGCATGTTATACTTGTAATCATAATTAAAGCAAATTAGAGCAGCACTAAGACAGAAAGGATAGTACTAATGGGAAAAATACTGGTTTTGGCAGAAAAGCCTTCAGTAGGGAGAGATATTGCAAGAGTGTTGAACTGCAGCCGTAATGGAAACGGCTGCCTTATGGGGGATAAATATATTGTGACCTGGGCGCTTGGGCATCTGGTCACCTTGGCAGAACCCGAAGCCTATGGAGAAAAATATAAAACATGGAATCTGGCAGATCTCCCCATGCTTCCGGATAAAATGCAGCTGGTGGTGATAAGGGAGACTGCCAAGCAATTCAATGCGGTTAAAAGCCTGATGATGAGGGATGATGTGGACGAGCTGGTGATAGCTACCGACTCAGGACGGGAGGGAGAACTGGTAGCAAGGTGGATCATGATAAAAGCAGGCTGGAGAAAACCTGTAAAAAGGCTGTGGATATCCTCCCAAACCGACAGGGCTATCATGGAGGGATTTAAAAACCTGAAGCCTGCCCAAGAATACGACAACCTTTTCAGGTCTGCACAATGCAGGGCGGAAGCCGACTGGCTCGTTGGCCTTAATGTTACCAGGGCATTAACCTGCAAGTATAATGCCCAGCTTTCGGCCGGAAGGGTGCAGACTCCTACCCTGGCAATGATTGTGGAAAGGGAGAATGAGATTCGGCGGTTTGTGCCTAAGGATTATTGGACAATACAGGCAAAGGTAAAAGGGTTTACCGTGCATTGGAAGGACAAAAGGTCGGAACAGACCAGGATATTTGACAAAGCTTATGCCGACAGCATTATTACCAAGGTAAGCGGGCAGGCGGGCACCGTGGTGGGCGTTAAAAGAGATGCAAAAACCGAGCTGCCGCCCCTGGCATATGACCTTACGGAGCTGCAGAGGGATGCCAACCGTAGGTTTGGATACTCAGCTAAAAAGACCCTGTCCATAATGCAGAGGCTTTATGAAACGCATAAGCTGGTGACATATCCAAGAACCGACTCCAGATATATCAGCGACGATATAGTGCCGACGCTGCCGGAGAGGCTGAAAAGCATAGCGGTAGGACCTTATGCCGAAGCGGCGCGCAGCCTTTTGAGAAGCAAAATTAAAGTGACCAGGAGGTTGGTGGATAACAGCAAAGTCACCGACCATCATGCGATAATACCGACGGAGCAGTATGTGAACCTGGCATCGCTGAATCCGGAGGAGCGGAACATATATGACCTTATCATAAAGAGGTTTCTGGCGGTTCTAAGCCAACCCTTCGAGTATGAGCAGACCACTGTTTTAATCGATGCAGCAGGAGAATATTTTTACGCCAAGGGAAAGATAGTGAAATCCAAAGGTTGGAAGGCTGTTTATGATGGAGAAGAAATGGAGTATGAAGAGGATGATGATGAAAGGGAGCAGTCCCTTCCGGAGATAAGAGAAGGCGAAACGGTAAAGATGGCCTCTGTGGCTTTGATTAACGGAAAAACAAAACCGCCGGCAAGATACACCGAAGCCACGCTGCTGTCAGCAATGGAGCATCCGGGCAAATTTGTGGAGGACAGGAATTTGAGAGAAACGCTGGAGAGCACCAGCGGTCTGGGAACTCCGGCAACGAGGGCTGATATCATCGAGAAGCTCTTTGATTCCTTCTATGTTGAAAGGAGAGGCCGGGAAATCGTTCCCACCTCTAAGGGAATCCAGCTTATAGGCCTTGTTCCGGAAGACCTGAGGTCCCCTGAGCTTACTGCAAAGTGGGAGCAGCAGCTTCAGCTCATCAGCAGGGGAAAGGCGGATGCAGGCAAATTCATAGCTGAAATGAAGAAATTCGCTTCAAAGCTGGTAGCCGATGTTGTTGCCGCCAATGAAACTTACAGGCATGACAATCTTACGAAGGAGAAATGTCCCCAGTGCGGAAAATATCTTCTGGACGTCAACGGCAGGAAAGGAAAAATGCTGGTTTGTCCGGACAGGGAATGCGGATATAGAAAAAGCATATCTATATTATCCAATGCCCGGTGCCCTGAATGTCATAAAAAAATGGAAATCAGGGGCGAGGGAGAGAAAAAAGCCTTTTACTGTGTCTGTGGCTTCAAGGAAAGTATGGATGCGTTTAAAAAGCGAAAAAGTGAGCAGGTAAACAGAAAAGAAATAGTAAAGTTTTTAAAGCAGCAGGACACAAAAGAAAGCATAAATTCTGCTCTGGCAGATGCCCTGGCAGAGTTGAAGAGGAAGCTTTGATGCAGCCGGTGTTCAGTAAAGCTCCAGGAGCTTTACCTGAACACCGGCTTCTTTTTAGCATGGACAGCTTATTTGGACAGCATTATTTTGGTGCTTTTACCGACACAAACTTATTGTCCTTTATGACGAATCTCCAGGGATAATTCTTTGCCTCACCGGCATAGTCTATATTTATCCTGGGGGTTGTCGCTATATTTTCATCCGGAACCGGGTCGCCATCAGTAAGATACAGACTGTCCCCGCATAAGTCCACTCCGTTGTCTTTCTTGGTGATATCCATGGCAACGCAGAGCTTGCCGGGTCCACTGCAAAGGTTTTTAATTTTGTCCGTTTTCCTGCGCTTCATCATCAATTCCAGGCCATCCACAGGCTCCAGAGCGCGAATGAGCACCACTTCAGGTTTTTCGGCAACGTTTGTGACAATGTTGAAGCAGTGATACATGCCATAAATCAAGTATACATATGCGAAGCCGCCGGGACCGAAGGCGACCTCCGTTCTTTTGCTCCTCAGAGACCTGAAGGTGTGGGCGGCAGCGTCATCAGGGCCTATGTACGCCTCGGTTTCAACTATTTTTCCTATGGTCATACCCTCCGGGGTGTTGCGTACAAGGTGTTTGCCGAGCAGCTCCCTGGCCACCAGGAGAGTATCCCTCTCATAAAATTCTCTTGAAAGCTTCATAATACCTATCCTTCTGATTTTCTAAACCCGGCGTCAGAGAATGCCGGATGCCTTTCTCCCACCAGATTTCAAATCTTTACATTTTTCAATTATAATGGGAGCAGCATGAAAGTTCAACGGCATAATCTATAGTATAAGCATAAGCAAATTTATTATTTGCTTGTGCCATTATTGCTAAAAGTGCTGCTGTCTATAAGTGATTGGTTTCTATGCTTCATAAGGGCGATTTCTTCTGAACTGGAAAATCGTCTCCCTGATGTAAAAGTACTTCTTCAAAGTGAAATCACCAAGTTAACTCACCGCGCACTGATAACCCAATATAATTGTGGTAAAAATTACCATTTAAACCTCTCGTGCTTGCATAACGCAGCCAATAATGAAAATAGCATTGCTATTTTCGTTTTAACAAGTTAATTTAAGCATCCGTCAGATTTCCAATATTTTTTTCATATCACCTGCTTCTGAACTTTTACAGGGTTCGAACCAGTGAAATGAAAAAATGCAGGCTATAATCATTGACAACAAGGAACATATTGATTATAGTGAGAACAGTTATAAAAGGAAGCAATGCTAAGTTAACATATAGTAAAATTTTTAAGAGAGGTGATTTTCATGCATATGGCAGATGCTTTGATTTCGCCTGCGGTAGGCGGGGTCATGTGGGCTGCAGCTGCAGGAACTGCAGCATATTCAATTAAAAAGGTTCAAAAGGACCTGGATGAAAAGAAAATACCGTTGATGGGAGTTATGGGGGCTTTTGTGTTTGCCGCGCAAATGATTAATTTTTCCATACCCGGTACCGGCTCCAGCGGACACTTGGGCGGAGGACTGCTGCTTTCTGCGCTGCTTGGACCCTATGCCGGATTTATTACCATGGCATCCATACTGATTATTCAGGCATTATTTTTTGCAGACGGAGGACTTCTTGCCCTTGGCTGCAATATATTCAATCTGGGCTTTTTTACATGCTTCGTCGCTTATCCGTTTATTTATAAGCGCATATTAAAAAAGGCGCCTTCCCCGCTGAGGATTCTTGGGGCGTCTGTGCTGTCCGCAGTTGTCGGACTACAGCTGGGGGCTTTTGGTGTCGTTATGGAGACAATGCTTTCCGGAAAGACGGAATTATCCTTTGGCACCTTTACTTTATTGATGCAGTCGATCCATCTGGCTATAGGTGTTGTGGAAGGTCTTATTACGGCAGCGGTTTTATCCTTTGTATGGAAGGCACGGCCTGAAATACTGGAGAAAGTTGAAGCAGGGGTGCCCCTGGGCAATGTTTCGGTCAAAAGGGTAATCTCTGTAATCGCCGTAGTGGCTGTTTTGACCGGGGGAGTATTTTCCTGGTTTGCATCTTCACATCCGGATGGCCTGGAATGGTCCATAGCCAAGGTTACCGGGCAGGAGGAACTGGAAAGCGGAGATGGGATTTATAAGTCACTGGAGGATATCCAAAGCAAAACGGCATTCCTGCCGGATTATGGATTTAGAGGGGAAAAGGAAGAGGAAGCAAGCTTGATGGATTCCAACAAGGAAACCAGCGTATCGGGAATTGTCGGTGGTGCCATGACGCTGGCAGTGGTCGCCGTCATCGGTATAGGAATCCATGCGATAAAGAAAGGAAATAGACTTAAGTCTCAGGAAGCAAAATAAAAAGACGTTTATGTTAATAAGCAGTTTACAACCGCAGCCTATAAAACATATGAGGTTAATATGATATGCCGAAAGTAACACAATCATTATACGAAATGAGATTTCTGGAGGAGCTGTCCGAAGGCAATACGGCCATACATAGAATTCATCCGGCGGCAAAGCTGCTGGTGACGCTTTTGTTTCTGACGGCAGTTGTATCTTTTGGAAAGTATGAAATTGCCGGATTGCTGCCATTAGCGCTTTACCCAGCTTTGATTTTCAGCCTGGGCGAGATTCCTGTGAAGCCACTATTAAAGAGGTGCCTGCTGGCAGCTCCTTTTGCTGTCGGCATAGGGATTCTGAACCCTGTATTTGACAGCACACCGATGGAGTTTGCGGGAATCAGCATTGCCGGAGGTTGGATTACTTTTGCTTCGATACTCATCAAAAGCGGCTTGACGGTTGTTGCTGCCCTGCTGCTTATTGCCACCACCGGCATGACTAAAACAGGGCTGGCCCTTAGAATGATCAAGGTTCCCCGGTTGATGGTGCTGCAGCTTTTGCTCACCTACCGGTATATATCGGTGCTTATGGAGGAGGTGGCCCGCATACTGCGGGCATATTCCATGAGAGCGCCGGAGCAAAAGGGGATAGACAGGAGCATATGGGGTTCTCTGCTGGGGCAACTGATGCTGAGGTCCTTCGACAGGGCTGAAAGGGTTTATCAGGCGATGCATTTGAGAGGCTTTGACGGCAATTATTATGACGGGAGTACGCCAAAAGCCAGGCTGGTGGATTTTCTTTATGTGATATTATGGGGTTCTTTTTTTGCGACAGCGAGGTTTGTGAATATCCCCGAGCTGGTAGGTTCGGTGATCATGTCATGGACAGCCTGAAGGGTTTTATAATTGGAGGTTGAGATGAGTCATCATATTATTGAAGGAAGAAATTTGCATTACAGATATCCTGATGGACGTGAAGCCGTGAACGGTATATCATTCCTGATCCATCACGGGGAGTCCGTGGCTGTCGTCGGGGAAAACGGCGCAGGAAAGTCAACATTGCTCTTGCTGCTTACAGGAGTGCTGTTCCCGGATGAAGGCGAAGTGCGCATAGGAGATGTTAAACTTACAAAGAAGACGATGCCCTCCATCCGCCGGCGAGTTGGTATGGTTTTTCAGGACCCTGACGACCAGCTGTTTATGACGACGGTATATGATGATGTGGCTTTTGGGCCCCGGAATTTAAAGCTTGATGAAGAAGAGGTGGAAAAGCAGGTTGTTCAGGCTCTGGAGGCGGTAGGAATACTGCACCTGAAAGACCGCCCACCATATAAGCTATCCGGGGGTGAAAAGCGTTCCGCTGCCATCGCATCGGTCCTGTCCATGAACCCTGATATCCTCCTCCTGGATGAGCCTACGTCATCCCTTGACCCTAAATCCAGGAGGCGGCTCATCAATATCTTGAAAGGATTCATGCACACCAAAATCATAGCCACCCATGACCTTGACATGGCCTATGAGGTGTGTGAGAGAGTGATAGTGTTGAAAAACGGCAGGATAGAAGCCGACGGACCGGCTGCCGGTATACTTGCAGACGCGGCGCTGATGGACTCCTGTGGCCTGGAAATACCCTTTGGCCTTCAAAACTGTCCTGCATGCGGATCGCCAAAAACATTAAAATGATCTGGCATATGCGTCCAGTCTTATTTTGAGGAGGATGCATGGGTAAAAATAGCCTTTTGCAAAAGAGCAAAGCTGAGGATTTGGATGGATAAGGAGCTGCAGCTTTAATAGCAGCATGGAAATATAAAAAATATGAGGGAGGAATCATGTGTGCTGACAAAGCTTGAAAACGAAAGGATGGAAGTATACATAAAAAACCAAGGGGCAGAGCTTACGGGGATGAAACTGAAATCCAACGGAATCCAATATCTCTGGCAGGCTGATCCCAAAGCGTGGGGAAGGCATGCACCGGTATTGTTTCCCGTAGTGGGCGGGCTAAAAAACGACAGCTACAGGTTTGAGGGTAAGACATTCAATCTTGCAAAGCACGGGTTTGCAAGGGACATGGATTTTGAGACGGTAAGCGTATCGGACAGAAGGGTCGAATATTCTCTGAAAAGCAATGAGGAGACTTTGAAAGTTTATCCTTTTGAATTCGAGCTGATCATAGCCTATACGCTAGACGGAGTTTCTCTGACAGTGGATTATAAGGTTGTCAATACCGGGGACAGGGATATGCTGTTTTCAATAGGAGCCCATCCTGCTTTTAACTGCCCTCTTGAGCCTGGAGAGACTATGGAGGATTATATCCTGGAGTTCGAGACGGAGGAAAATGCCGATACTTATGTAATTGACGGAAACCTGATAAGCGATGAAAAGCTGAGCTTTCTTAAGGACAGCAAAATCGTAAGGCTATCACCGGATATGTTCAGAAATGATGCCATAGTGCTGGAAAACTTAAAATCCAAGTGTGTCATCATGAAAAGCAGCAAGACAGGAAAATTTGTACGAGTGGACTTTGAAGGTTTTCCCTATCTGGGAATATGGTCAAAAGCTGAAGGAGCGCCTTTTTTATGTATTGAACCCTGGTACGGAATAGGCGACTTTGTAGATGCCACCGGAAATCTGGAGGAAAAGAAGGGTATCATGAAACTTGCAAAAGGCCAAATCTTCAGCTGCAGCCATAAAATAACCATAGGCTGATTCTACTTTGCCATCGCAGCATTAAAGGGTAAATCAATAGCCGGAACAGAAGGCTTGCTTCACCCGAAAGGCTGTAATTTGGCTCATAATTATTCCTGCGCCATGTACTCGCGGCTTTAGCAGATGGGTTTGAGCATCAGCAGGGAAATTGGAAAGAGCCTTAAAGCCTTTGATTTTCGCGGAATTTCCTTGCCAGGACGATAGACCTTGGGAATAGCAGCAAGCCTGTATGAATAAATATAGCATGCGGTGTTGACATCTGTGTTTTTGGCACTAATACACGTTTATTATTATAAAAAGACCAGCTAATTAAAGTCAAGAGCTTTTTTTGAAAAATAAAAGAATTTTTCAAAAAACACATGAGCTAAAAAAGGCATGACAACAAGACCACCCAGGTGAAGTAGACATAAAATAGCTGGTCCAAAATAGTAAGTTGCTCTTTGAAAACTAAACATCAAGTAACAGTACTATTAAGCTGCTGTATGCTTTGCTGCAAGATTCTTCGCATGTTCCTGAGGGCTACGTAGCTGATAAGGCTTTCTATCCCTAAGAACAGCAAAAATATAATTAACAAGCTTACGCATAACAGCTCCTAAGGCCACTTTTTTAGGCTTGTTCTGGCATTTGTTTTTGTAATATTCCATCAGTACAGGGTTGCAAGCTGTTTTGTCACGCTTAGTGCGGATATTAGCAAGAGCAATTGTGAAAAGTACCCTGCGAAGCAGCCTTGACCCCCTTTTTGACATCTTGTTTTGTGTGCCGGTAAACTCTCCGGACTGCATTACAGAGGGGTCAATGCCGAAATAAGCAACTAGCTTGCCTGGCTTTGAAAAAGCTGAAAAGTCGCCAATTTCAGCCAGAATGGTAACAGCAGAGATAAGTCCTATACCTGGAATGCTTTGTAGAAGCTCGAGAGTCAGTGCCAGCATGGGTATGTCCTTTGCCATATCTTCAGCAATCAATGAACGAATGGCTTTGAGGACTTTCTCAAGGTTTTCCTCCAAGGTTTTAATCATAGAGATATACACCCCAAGCATGGCAATATTTGAAGAGTTATTAATGCTCAAAGGTGCAAATTCTCTGGCCTTGGAGACCAAAAGCTCATACTTTGCAGTTGACCACTTAAGGCTTCTGCGGGAATTCTTTTGTATCAGTGCAATCAACTTGTTTCTGTTGGCTTTAAGAATATGCACAGGCGTAGGATATTTTTCTAATACTGCGAGAGCAGCCTTTGAAAAGATGTTAGGGAATACATCCTTGAAGTTTAGCATGAGTTGGTCAACAATACCTGTAAGCCTGTTTTTGTAGGCAGTAAGTTCGTCAGAGAGCTTGTAGTACTGTCGGCAAAGGCTTCGCAGACATTCAATATCTTCATCTGGGATATTAGTAGTTTTAAGCTCCTGAAATCTGTATAGCAGGGCAATTTTCCGGGCATCAACTTTATCATTTTTCACTTTCCTGATTCCAATATTTTTGATAGAATCAGTTTGGATGGGGTTTATGATGGAAACCTCAAATCCAGCTTTACAAAGTGAATGGAAAAGGATTTTGTGATAGTGCCCGGTGGATTCCATGACGACGAAAGGCCTAGAATCAAAGTCCTTTTCCGTTTTTTTCAGTAATTTAACGGCTCTTTCAACGTCAGAACTGGAATCATGGCGGATCTTCATGCGGGCAATTACTTCATTGGATGGAGAAAGAATTGCCATCTCACTAAAGAATTTACCTACATCGATTCCTGCCATAGGTCTGAAATTCATAAAAAATGCCTCCTTTACAAGATGAATGGACTTAAAAGTCTCCATTCCTTCCCATGTAAGCAAACAACCTTGCATGTGACACGAGGAACCAGCTTTAAGCTGGCCTCAACCAGCCAAATCATGTAGACTTACCGGAATGGATAAATACTCTTTTTTACGGGTAATCGGCCCGCTAAGGTCCGTCCCAGGAGGTGAAACACACACCTTCCAAGTCCGGAAAATATTATACATGATTGTCAAAGTTCAGGCCAACAGATGCTGGCATAATGGCTAAGATGTGAAGCCGGATGATGTGCTTGATGTTTGGAAAAGTATGAAGCTTAAAATGTTATGTTAACTATAAAAATTGATGGGTCAAACAGTGGCTTTGGTCACTGATTTAATACAATATTAATTGTACAAGGGAGTGAGAGAATGCAAAAGTACCTTTTGAACGGCATATGGAAAATGAGCGATGCTGGCGGAAAAGTGAGGGAAGGAACCATACCGGGTTCCGTATATTCCTTTCTCTTGAACAGTGGAGAGATGGAAGATCCCTATTACAGGGATAATGAGTTGAAAGCCCTGAAGCTGATGGATGATGATTACACGTTCTACAGAAGCTTTTATGCTCCACGGGAAATATTGCAATGCCCGCAGGTTCTGCTGCACTGCGATGGCCTCGATACCATATGTGAAATTTTCTTAAACGGAAGCTTTATTGGAAACGCATTCAATATGCATCGCATATGGGAATTTGATATAACATCCTTCCTGAAGGAGGGAGAGAATGAAATCCGGATCGTATTTCGTTCACCGGTGAAGTATATCAAAGAGATGCAGGCAAAGGACTACATAGGAGGAACCCTTGATGCCATGGATGGATTCCCTCATATACGCAAAGCCCACTGCATGTTTGGCTGGGACTGGGGCCCAAGATTGCCTGATGCAGGAATATGGAGGGATATTTATCTTGTAGGTGTTGATTCATCAAGGATTGAGGATGTGCATATAAGGCAGCACCATGAGGACGGCCATGTGGCGTTTACTGTGGATGTAAAGCAGTCCCGGGCAGCAGAAGTACGCATTGCTGTCATCGGTCCCGATGGGTCTGTGACCATGCTGCAAAATGGAGTTAAAACGGAGATAGAAAATCCAAAGCTATGGTGGCCGCATGGATACGGAGGGCAGCCTCTTTACACGGTAAAGGTGGAGCTTTTGGAAAACGGAATTGTGGTAGATGAGGAAACTAAGCGGATAGGACTGCGCACTCTGACTATATCCAGAAAGAAGGATCAATGGGGTGAGAGCTTTGCCCACTGTGTAAACGGAATTGAGATTTTTGCCATGGGAGCTGATTATATCCCGGAGGATAATATATTATCTAGGATAACTCCGGAGAGGACCCGCCGGTTGCTGGAGCAGTGCATTGCCGCCAATTTTAACTGCATCCGGGTATGGGGAGGCGGTTATTATCCCGATGACTTCTTCTTTGATATTTGTGACGAGCTTGGATTGATAGTCTGGCAGGATTTCATGTTCGCTTGTGCCAATTATCATCTGACTCTGGATTTCGAGAAAAATATCCGGGCGGAGTTTATCGATAATGTTCGCAGGATACGGCATCATGCGTCTTTAGGCTTATGGTGCGGAAACAATGAGATGGAAATGTTCCAGGCCATAGGCGTGTATAACGGAACGCATAAAACCCGTGCGGATTATATCCGCATGTTTGAGCACATAATTCCGGAAGTGCTGCGGGAGTATGATCCGGATACCTTCTACTGGCCTGCGTCCCCCAGCTCTGGCGGAAGCTTTGACAATCCCAACGATCCTGACCGCGGAGATGTGCATTATTGGGATGTCTGGCATGGGAACAAACCTTTTGACGAATACCGCAAATATTATTTCCGCTATGTTTCGGAGTTTGGTTTTCAGTCCTTCCCGTCCCTTAAGACGGTGGAAAGCTTTACCCTACCCGAGGACAGAAATATTTTCTCCCGGGTGATGGAAATGCATCAGAGGAATGCAGGAGCCAACGGAAAGATTATGAACTATCTGTCCCAGACCTTCCTCTATCCCAATGATTTTGACACACTGCTGTATGCTTCCCAGTTGCTCCAGGCAGAAGCCATTCGCTATGGTGTGGAACACTGGCGCCGCAACCGTGGGCGTTGTATGGGAGCCATCTACTGGCAGCTGAATGATATCTGGCCTGTGGCATCCTGGTCATCCATTGATTATTATGGCAGGTGGAAGGCGCTGCATTATTACGCAAAACGCTTTTTTGCCCCCGTCATGATATCCTGCTGCGAAGTGGGAGAGACCACCGACCGTGCGGCGGTATGCATGCAGCCATCGCCGATTGAGACTTCTGCTCATCTCTGTGTTGTCAATGAAACCATGAGCGATGTATCCGGTACCGTGCGGTGGTACCTGAGGGATTCCCGTGCCGCCATACTGGAATCCGGCGAGTTCGATATTACGGTGCCTGCCCTTTCCAGCCGGTGGTGTGAAAAGAAGGATTTTAACTGTACGGACTTCCTGAACAATTATATAAGCTTTGAATTTATTTCGAATGGAGTTTGCCTTTCCTCAGGAACAGCTCTTTTCACGGCGCCTAAGCATTACCGCTTTGTGGATCCTCACTTGACTTATGAGATTCATGACGGAAAGATAACTGTCCATGCCGATGCCTATGCAAAAAGTGTGGAGATTTCTTCCCCTGACTGTGATTTGTTGCTCAGTGACAACTATTTTGATATGAATGGGGGAAGCGTCACCGTAGATATCCTTGAGGGCAATCCTAAGACGCTGAAGCTCCGTTCCGTATATGATATAAGATAATTATCCTGAAGGCCAGGGGGGACGATATCCCCCCTGTGGCGAGTAATGCTTTTATATGGAGTTGGCTTTATTTCAGCTGACTGGAAAAATTGCTGCAAAAGGATTTAGAGGCATATAGCAGTTAATGAGCCTGTTATTAGCTGAATTCATTCCTAAGTTATATAGGCTGTATTACTGCCTAAGGAAGAGGCAAAGCTTTTATATTATCAGAAAATCAATGTTCACTAGGCATAAAAAGGTTTACAAATGTAAAAATTTAGTACATATAAAAAGTTGATAAATGCAAGAAATTGATAAACACGAGAAGTTGACAAATTCAAAAAGACAAGGAGTTGTAAGCATCATTGCAGCTCCTTGTCTCATTATTGAAAAACTATTTTACTGCTTTTGTATTTCAACAAACTGCCTTCCCTCAATAAAGCTCACTGCAGCGCCGGTAGCAGTCGCATATTCGGCATGCTCAGGAATATGGAAGTTTACATCATACAGCTGGGACAGTTGGCTGAAAATCTTCCGGCATTGGTGAACGTTTGTAAGGTTTCCCGTCAGCACGACATCCTTTATCTGGTCTATTCTCGTGGCGAATACGGCCATCATGCCTATGGTCTGGAATACGAGATTGATGATGCCATAAGCTATGTCCGCTTTTGTAGCCAGGTCGCTGATCTTCCCGAAATTGGATGCGGTGGTTTCCGGAGGCAGGCCTTTCAGCACGTCACGGGTGATATCTCCAATTGAGAGATCTACATTGGCCAGATTGCCGCCTTGGGAAGTTTCAATGATATCATCAAAATGCCGGATATTCAGCATCCTGTTGGACAAGCCGAGGAGTGTTCCTCCTCCGACACCCGTGCCTCCCATATGTTTTTCGCTTTTTCCGTCGGCTCTTATAAAGGCGGTTCCTGTGCCCATGCTAACTATTATAGCCTTTTGAAGCTTGCTGAGGTGTAAACCGCCCATTCCTGTAGCGACAAACTCATCCACCTTTCCGGTGGGAATTCCAAACAGGTTCTCCTTTAAAAATGAAGAACCGACCCCCGTTACCATGATTCTTTCAATATTGTCAAGGGATAGGCCATTGACGCTCACAAACTTGCCAAAGGCTCCGTACACCGAAGCCAGAGGGTCGTTTGCCTTCACCAGCATGGGACTGAACATGCTTCGGTCATTGAACCCTGCTATTTTTGTTGTGCTTCCGCCTATATCTATACCTACTATTATCGGCATTAATTTCACTCCCTTGCTCCTGAAGACATGGCTGCCTGAATAATGTTGATTTCGTTCAGAGTTGTTTTTACAAGGACCTTAAGAAGTGCCATAGATAGCACGTATACGAATATTGTTGGCCAAGGCAGGGCGCTCATGCTGAGCGCTACATACATGGAACACGCTGTGATAATGCACGAGCCGAGCATTCCTATAAGGATTGCTCTTAATGAAAGCTGACCTACGCCAAAGAAACTGCGTTCTTTTTCACCTGTTTTCATTTTACACCCTCCGTTCTTATTCCTCTCAAGGATATAAGTCGAATAACTAAAATAATAACAATATAATATAATGTCCGGTTTCAATAATGAATACCGGCTTTTATTGATTATATTACCACATTAATATGTAGGCAGCAAATAATAAGTTCATCAGATTCAATATGGTGCTTGGGGCAGCGAATGCCTTTATGTGCGGTATCACCCGACATGTTAGTCCATAATTTTAGGACAAAGATTGATAATATCTTACTGGGGTGGCCTGGAAAATGGTATAATATCTAATGTCAAACATTAGCATGGAGGTAGATAATTTGAGAGTAAAAAGTTTTTTGAAACTGGTTGAGATTCAGACAAAACTGGCCAGCGTGATACCGTTTCTATTGGGTACGGTTTATGCTTTATACCGTTTTCATAAGTTCAATGCCTTGAATTTTATTTTGATGATGATTTCACTTTTGTGTTTTGATATGTTTACAACAGCTTTGAACAACTTTTTGGATTTTAAGAAAGCCAGAAAAAAACATGGCTACAACTATGAGAGGCACAATGCCATAGTGAGAGACGGACTTACCGAATCTTCAGTATTGAGCGTCATGGTGGCATTGTTTTCATTAGCTGTGCTGTTTGGGATACTGCTTTTCATAAGGACGGATATACTGGTGCTTTTAATAGGAGTTGTTTCTTTCCTGGCAGGCATAAGCTATTCCTACGGTCCCATACCAATATCCAGGACTCCCTTCGGCGAGGTTTTATCGGGTCTTTTTATGGGCTTTATCATCACATTTTTGTCAATTTACATCCACATATACGATAGTGGTATTGTTCAAATAGCCCTCGACAATCGCATGCTTTCCATCAATATCGACTGGTATGAGATTATGGCAATCTTCCTGCTGTCTGTCCCCACGATGTTCGGAATAGCCAACATAATGCTGGCCAATAATATCTGTGATATTGAGGACGATATAGAGAACAGGCGCTATACACTCCCTGTGCATATAGGCAGGGAAAAGGCATTGATGGTTTATAGCTATCTGTATTATGCCATATATATTGACATATTGCTTATGGTATTCTGCAAGCTGACTCCTGTGGCCTCGCTTCTGGTTTTGCTTACCTTTGTGCCGGTCAGAAAGAACATTAAGGAGTTTTTCAAGCTGCAGACTAAAAAAGATACTTTTGGGCTGACCGTCAATAATTTCGTGCTCATCTGTGCATCAATGACAGTGGTAGTAGGTGTGTTTGCGGCCATTGGGTCTATTGCCTGGAGATAGGCTGCTGCAACCGTCAAATTCCTGTTTGCTCCAGCAGTGCAGCAAAATTTCGGCACATTTACTTCTATCACCAGGAGCAGAGATAGGACAGGCTATGATGGCGGTGTCGTTCGATGTAAAGTGAAGTGCTTCGCAAAATTCCTGTGAAAGGCTGCCTTGCCCCAATGCGGCATGACACGATTAAATTTAGGAGCATCAAGCAAATTTCACCGTTATGATTTCAGCATAAATACATAATATAAGTATAAGATAGTGTAAAGCGACGCATTAAAAAATGGTATGGCACAATTGATGAGAAAAAGATGGTGCAAAGCAACGCATGAAAAACGTGGTATTACAGTATTGATGAAAAAATGATGATGCAAAACAGCGCATGAAAATTGCAATGCGGCAGTATTAATGAGAAAATATAGCATAAAGTAGCACATAAAAGCGTGAATGAGGTACTATTAATGAGAAATGATGGTGTAAGCAGCCCATGAAAAGCGTGGTATGGTGCAATTAGTGAGAGAAGCGACGGTTCAAAGCAACTCATGAAAAACGTGGTATTACAGTATTGATGAAAAAAATGATGATATAGGACAGCGCATGAAAAATGTGGTGCGGAAATTTTAATGAGAAAATGACAATATAAAGCAGCATATTAAAAATGCGGCTTGGCATTATCGAAAAAAATCAAGGAGGTAAATTTATGGGTTTTTTAGATGGTTTAATGGGCAATGCTTCCGAAATCAGTGTCGGCGCTGCTGAAGAGGAGTTTTCCAATCTGCTGGCGGAGGGGGAGCATATAGAAAAAGCATATCAGCTTATCAGAGATATGTTTTTATTTACCAATAAGAGACTGATTTTGGTGGACAAACAAGGAGTAACCGGTAGAAAGGTGGAATACCATTCCATACCTTACAATAAGATCACCCACTTCAGCATAGAAACAGCAGGACATTTCGATCTGGATGCGGAACTTAAAATATGGATTTCCGGCACTCAAATGCCGATTCAGAAGCAGTTTAACAGAAACCTGAACATCTATGAGCTGCAGAAGGTGCTGGCAGCACACATACTGAAGTAAATAGGGCTTTTGGATTACTTATGTGATTTTTGTTTAATGCCGGGAGATGAAAGCCTATTTGACTTGTTTCAATAGTAAACGGGCTGTATATCCCTATAAAGCCGGTTTCTTTTCGGCTGCCGCAATTTTTGATGCGGCGTGTTTAACCATTTTTGTTGGTTTATAGAGGATAGCAGCCCTTTTTCTATCCCAGGAATTCAGGCTTTTCAACATAGTCCGAGCGGAAGGCTTTCTGTAAAATTGTAAAATCAATCCCTTTATTGCCATGGCTGAATTGGCATGGAAATCTGGCACCGCAGGTGTCGCACTCCACATATTGCCTGGCTTCCTTTTGCTCCCGGTTGTCAAATAAAAACGGCAGGAACTCTTCTCTGTTTCTGAGCCCCGGCGCATCGGAATCTATGACGTAGGAATATACATAGGTGGCTTCGTATTTGGCTTTGAAGCTTTTTCCCTTGCAGACAGGGCAGATTATATGTTCCGATAAATCCATTTTATTTTACCTCCCTCTGTTCTTTGGTGTGCAAATCATCTGCTATCTATAGTGTTTTCTTTTTGAATTTAGTATAATATTAGTAATGTTTGGCAATCACGAAGGTCTGGCAGTTCTTTTTATCCGTACGGTTTGTAGCTGATGACCGGACAAAAGGTTTTATGGAGGGTTAATCTGTGAAAATATCAATTAAAGCATCATCCCGGGATGGGATAACAGATTCTGAAATAAAAAGCGCCCTGGAGCAAACTCTGAAAGACAGAGGGGAATTGAAAAGGGTTCTGCTCATACCTCCCGACTATACAAGGCTGAATTCCTATGCGGGAGTGATAACCGGCATTTATTATGATATGCTCAGTGAAAAGTGCAGGGTGGATATAATGCCGGCTTTAGGCACTCATATGCCTATGTCGGACGATGAGAGGATTGAAATGTTTGGCAGCCGGATACCGAAAGAGTGCTTTATAAACCATAACTGGCGTACGGATGTGGTGAAGATCGGAGAGGTACCGGCCAGCTTTGTCGAGGATGTATCCGATGGCCTTATGAATGAGCCGATAGATGTGGAGGTAAACAGGATTTTGCTGGACAAATCCTATGACTTGATAATCTCCATAGGGCAGGTGGTGCCCCATGAGGTGGTAGGCATGGCCAACTACAGCAAAAACATATTTGTGGGCTGCGGAGGCAGAAGCATGATAAACCAGACCCACATGCTGGGAGCTTTTTATGGCCTGGAGAGAATAATGGGAAGGGATTTTTCCCCTGTGCGCAAAGTATTCGACTATGCTGAGGAAAACTTCATCAGGGATATACCCTTGATATATGTGCTCACGGTCACCAGCCAGCACAACGGAAAAACGGTGGTCGACGGTCTTTTTGCAGGTAGGGAAAGGTCGTTGTTTGAAGAGGCTGTCAGGTTAAGCCAGGAAAAGAACCTTAATTTCGTTGAGGAGCCGTTAAAGAAAGTCGTGGTTTACCTTGACGAAAAGGAGTTCAAATCCACCTGGTTGGGAAACAAGGCTGTTTACAGGACAAGGCTTGCTATAGAGGACGGAGGAGAGCTTTTGGTTTTAGCCCCCGGGGTCAGGAAGTTCGGAGAAGACGACGGAAATGATTTGCTGATAAGAAAATATGGTTATGTCGGGCGGGAGAAGATACTGGAATTATTTGGAAAGAATCGGGATTTGAGGGATAATCAATCTGTTGCCGCCCACCTGATACATGGGTCTTCCGACGGAAGGTTCACTATAACCTATGCGGTGGATAAGCTTACCAAGGAGGAAGTTGAAGGGGTCAATTACAATTATGCTCCCATCTCTTCCGTTTATAAGAAATATGATCCGTCGAAGCTGAGAGAAGGATTCAATGTGTTGGATGACGGAGAGAAAATCTATTATATAGCCAATCCTGCCCTGGGACTTTGGGCGGACAGAAAGCGGTTCCAAATGTAAATAAAAGTGAAAATGTAAATAAAAATGAAAAAACGGCCTCCGCAGAGGTTTCAACTTTGCGGAAGCCGTTTTTTTAAGTTTTATATAATTTCCAAGTAGTCCCTGTCCGGAAGCTCGGGCAGCTTTACCGAAGGCAGAGTCTGATACCAATAAGCGACAGAGGAAATATCATCCTGGAGGGGCAGGTATCTTCCGCCGCTGCGCCATCCGAGAGCTTGTATGGTGACCTTCAAATCCTTTTCAAATCTTATCGGATCGGTGATATGCCACCTGTACATGCCAAACCGCATCTGGGACTTGTAAACACCATCCGGTTTTATCACCTGATGCAAGCCGGAATACGGAGTGCTGAAAGTTTGATATTGATGGGTTTCCTGGTTCTCAAAATTATATGACCCGCAGAAATAGTCTTCCGTACCAGTGCCGCAAATGGTGGGAAAGTCTTTGTCCCCATCTATATAGAATTTTATTTCGCCTTCTCCCCACCATCCGGTGTTGTTTACGCCCCAGGCCAGATAGGTTCCGACATATTGACCCTGGCCCTGGACGTTATCCAGGATGGTATATACTTCCTTATAGGGCAGAGGATTGACTCTTCTGAAACTAGCGTGAAAATATGCGCAGTCATCGGGGACATCGGTCAGAGTGTAATTTATCTGGTAGTAAAGGACCATGTCTTCATCCGCAATATTTGTCATTGTGATAATGCATTTCTTTCTGAAAGGCATTTCCCAATAACAGTTGAAAGCGCTTCCCGGATTGACGCATACGGCAAGGGAGGAAAGCTGTGCGTATTTTCCCCAACCGCAGGCAAAAAAGTCACCTACGGGACACTCTACCGAAGGATGCTCCTGTCCGTCCCAGTATATCCTTAAGATACTGAACCTCCAATTGCCGGTAGGGGTCATCCATATTTGCTGGATTGCTCCCGGGCCGTCAATATCAGCCAGCGTGAATGTCTCACCGGCCTTTATTACTACCGAAGGGGAAATTTTCCACCCCTGGCCCAAGTCCCTGGCACAGCGGGCGCCTGTTCCTTCTGTAGCCATACCACCTTTGCCTTTTTCCCCGGTAAAGTTCTCCGGGCTGATGGAGCGAGTTTTGGCTGAAGACAGGCGGGAGAGATTCCCAAGATTCATTCCTAAACCATTAAATGCTGACATATGAAAAACCTCCTGAGTTTATTATGATGGTATGCTTTTATTATCATATAGCTTTCGTAAGTAGCTTCTGCTTCATACCATACCGATGAACCTCATGATTTTGAACCATGAAAATTCTTATACCTGACTATCATGCATATTACAAGTTTAATTTATCCGCGGGAGCATGTCTTTATCATATATTTACATTTATTTAACATTTATTGCTCTTTTATAACAGCCCATATAAAATGTAAATGGAGAGGGCAAAACAGATTGGGTAAAGAGGTGCTTGCAAATATGGATATAAATTATCTGTCGCCTTATATTCGGGTAGCGATGGACAGCAGGATAGAGCCTCCATGGCATCTGCAGGAAAGAGTCATTTTTGACTATGAATTGCTTTATGTCAAAGAGGGCAGGATACTGGTTACAGTCGAGGATCGCGAGTATTTCGGGAATCCGGGGGATATATTCCTTTTCAAGCCAAAGCAAAGGCATTCCATACGTGTACTTGGCGAAAATTGCTTTAGACAGCCCCATATCCATTTTGACCTCTTTTATCAGCAGGATAGCCCGGAAGTGAAGGTTTCCTTTAAGCCTCTGGAAAGCATGACAGATCATGAAATGAGATGGTTTCGTGAGGATGTTACCAAAAATCCCGCCATGCAGCTGCCAAATAAAATCTGCTTGCGCAATACAAGATATTTCGAGGATATGCTTTTTGATATCATCAATGAATTTACGATGAAAATGCCCTTCTATGAAATTAACATTAAAGGGCTTTTTACAAAACTATGGACATATCTGATGCGGGAAAACTACATGGAAAACAACCCGGCGGTTCTGGGAAATATCGATGAGCTCATACGCATCAAGGATTACTTGGCCAGCAATATTGACAGGGAAATCACCCTGGATATGCTGACGAAGGAGTTCAAAATCAGTAAGTTTCATCTGGTCAGACTGTTTAAAAAGGCTTTCGGAATTACACCAATGCATTATAACCGGCTGGCCAGGATCAATAAGGCAAAGGAAATGATACAGTTCACCAGCAAAAGCTTTACGGAAATCTCGGAAATGCTGGGGTTTAACAGTGTTAACGCTTTCAGCCGGAATTTCAGGAATGTGGAAGGGGTTCCTCCGTCCTTTTACAGGAGAAAAGGCTGATGCCAAAGAGTTGTTGCTAACGTCTGAATAGAAACCGGTAAAGAGAAGCCGGCAGGAAAAGCACAGTAAATATTTAATAAATTATTAATAATTAGTGCATTGTAAATTAATATTATTTATATTAGAATTAAAATTGTTAATGGCAAAATTAACTATTACATGTTTTTTGTGTGTGGAGTTTTATCGCAGGATGATTTCGAAAGGAGATTCTATAATGGAGTTAATTCCCCGCAATGCGTCTGATTTGACACCAAAATCGGAGGTTTCCGGCGAAAAACGAGCTTCCTCTTTAAAAATCAGTGAGATTTATCTTGACGGAAAAGTAAAAAAGGCAGAACTCATAGATGAAGATGAAAAAAGCTATGGAATATTCATGCATTCTTTGATTTTAAGCAATTATGCGGAAGTTATCAAAGTCAGCAACGGTGAAGCAAATATAATCGGTGACGATATCGAGAAGGCAGTATTTTCGTATACATCATCAAAAGGCTTCAACAAGAGTCTTATAGACAGCATTGCCCCAAAAGTCGCCGACATTTCCCTGTCCGAAGATGACAGCCTTAAAGCTTCAGCCCATGCAATAAACGAAAAGGTCAGAATAGTTTCCAAAGGAAGACCTGATGAGATTTTGGCTAGATGTTCATATATTCTTAGGGATTCCAGATTTGTGAAGGTTACAAGGAGAATTTGCCGTGAGGTGAATTATATGCTTCTGGGTATGCTGAGCAGATGCCAGGAAGTGTATGCCCTTGCTATAAAGGACATTTCAGAGCTTTCTGAGATGTTGGCTCCGGATGCATATGTAAAGGATATGGCCCTCGTTGCGTTGATCGGCATGGGATATGCCTGATCAATCCGATAAAAGATGAATTGCAACAGGTATGCTTCCTGCCGGATTTATTTTGAATCTGGGCAGAGTGTTTCCCGTATGGAATAAAAGAGTTGAAAAGATTGGTCCCGGATAGTATCATTAGTATGTAAACAATATATAGGCAAACAGGAAATATAAAAGTTTTACAGATCTATTTAAAGCTAAGAAGCCAAACTTATTCCGGCATGAAAGCGGTTTTATGCCGGAGAAAGAGAGCGGCTTCCGATGGGATAAGCTAATACGCCGGAATCAATATTGTAAAGGGGAGTCTTATGAATACCTTGAAAATGGGAAAACAGAAGCATATCGCGCTGATAGCGCATGACAACAGGAAACAGGACCTTATTAAATGGGTGGAGAAAAACAGCAGTATTTTGAGCAGGCATTTTCTTTGCGGAACAGGTACTACCGCAAAGCTGATTTCTGAGCAAACCGGACTACCTGTAACAGCCTATAAAAGCGGACCTTTGGGCGGTGATCAGCAAATAGGCGCGAGGATAAGCGATGGGAAAATCGACTTTATGATATTTTTCTGGGACCCTCTGACCTCACAGCCTCATGACCCGGATGTAAAAGCACTTTTAAGAATTGCCGTATTATATGATATACCAGTCGCTATGAACCAGTCCACGGCTGACTTTTTGCTTTCTTCCAGACTCATGGAGGAGGAGTATGACAGAAATGTGCTGGACTATTACAGCAGGATAAGAAAGGATAATTTTTAGATAGCTTATCACTTTCCGGAAATTTTGATATTGAAAAAGTATAAGTCAATTTTGAAAAGCTCAAGGGGAGTTTCCTCTTGAGCTTTTTTATGCGCAGCTTGCTTTATACCCAATTTTGCAGCTATCCAGGCATAGGAAGCAAAAAAGCAAATAAGGAATAGCAGAAGAGCAAATTATGATAAATACAATAAAAGGGTTTGTGCTATATTAAACATATGTAGCATGAGGAATTATTTAGCAGGGAGGAAGAAAGATGAAGCTATCGGTAAGCGCATGGTGTCTTGAAAAATTGCTGTTTGGCAATAAAATGGATATACCGGATTTTATCAGGCTATGCGATCAAAATGGTGTGGAATATGTTGAACTTCTGGATTGCTTTTTAAAAAAAGATGAGGATATCCAAAAGGCGAAGGAGCTTTTAGGTGAGCTGGGCATGAAGGTATCAGCCTATTCCATAGGCAACGATTTTGTTCAGCCGGATGAAGAAGCGAGAAGGAAAGAAATAGAGGCAGTGAAAAAAGGTGTGGATGTCGCATGCAGTCTCAACACAAAGCTTCTCAGGGTTTTCAGCGGCAGCCCCAAGGAAGGCATAGCCTTTGAAGACGCCAGTGGATGGATCATCGACAGCTTAAAAGAATGCGCCCGTTATGCGGAAGAAAAGGGGATTACCATGGTGTTGGAAAACCATGGGCTGTTTGCCGGCAAAGGCAGCCAGGTAAAGGAGATAATCGTAAAAGTTGGTTCTGAAAATCTTAAAGCGAACACCGACCTTGGAAATTTCCTGCTTGTCAACGAGGACCCCTTTATGGCTGTCCGGGAATTGAAAGATTATGTAGGCTTTGTACATTTTAAGGATTTCAAGGAAGTTGGAGAAAATGAGCCTGGCTATAAGGGAATAGACGGAAGAAAATATCAGGGAACCATTATTGGTCAAGGCCAGGTGCCTATGAAAGAAGTTGTGGATTTCCTCCATGAAAACGGGTATGATGGATTTTTATCCATCGAGTATGAGGGAATAGGCGATCCTGTGACGGAGACCATAGAGAGCATAAAGTACACGAAATCTATTATAAAATAGCAGCATATGAAGGGGTCAACATAGTACCCTGTTAGGGAAGGTTCCGGAAATTTTGCAGGTCCGGAGCCTTTCTAAGTTTGCCTGAAGGTCGTATATATAAGGTTGGAATTTGGTCGATGGAAGCGTAAAGGATAGTGGCAATAGGCTTTCAAAGCTTTTGACACAGCCTTTGACGTTGCAGGGAGGATATTGTGAAAAAATTTGCATGCTTTGACGTGGGTGGAACATTTATTAAATACGGCGTTGTGAATGAAGCCGGGGAATTGCTTTGCGACTCCAAATTTCCCACACCGGAAGATGATTGCGGAGAGCTTATTCCAAAGCTTATCGCAGAGAAAACCGGTGAATTGAAGGCAGGCTATGCCCTTTCAGGCGTAGGGATAAGCACAGCCGGACAGGTGGATCATGACAAGGGGGTAATAATTTTTGCCACCGATAACCTTCCCAAGTATACGGGAACCAAACTGGCAGAGCTCGTAAGGAATATGACGGGTCTTGAGTGCCGTGTGGAAAACGATGTCAATGCCGCAGCCTTGGGTGAAATGTGGAAGGGAGCTGCAAAGGGCGTAAAAACCTTTGTGTGCATGACCCTGGGTACAGGCATAGGAGGTGCGATTATAATCGACGGCAAGCTGCTTAGGGGTGTTGGTGGGAGTGCAGGTGAACTGGGGCACATGATAACCAATTTTGAGGGAGAACCCTGCACCTGCGGTATGAAGGGATGCTTCGAAAGATATTCTTCCACTTTGGCTCTGGTAAGGAGCTATGTCAGCAGGAAAAGAGCAGCGGGAGAGGACATCTCCGGCATCAGCGGCGAGGAAGTAATGGAAAGGGTGCGTGCCGGCGAATATATTGCCAATGAAGTATACGACCGATTCCTCGATCAGGTGGTCGCAGGTATTGCAAGCCTGACCCATATCCTTGACCCGGGGCTGTTTATTATCGGTGGAGGATTATCCAATGAAGGTAAGCCTTTCTTCGATGAAATAAACAGAAGGCTTCAAAACGCAATAATGCCAAGTTTTGCAAAGCATACCAGGGTGGTGCAGGCAGAGCTTAAAAACAAGGCTGGTTTGCTGGGCGCCTGTTATAGTATAATGAATGGAATATAGATGGATTTAGCAGCAGGATTATTTATTTAATTAAAATTTTAATATAATTATAAAGCAGCTGTTTACTATAAATTTGAGCCTGTTATCGATTTTATCTCATGAATTCGAAGCCATGCATAAAAAAATGTTAGCACAATGGGTATAACTTGGAAACTGAATAATGAAATAGGAGAGATTTGAATGGTGTCTTCATTTGAAGCAAAAAAGCTGCTGGACAGCATAAAGGGGAAACTGATAGTTTCATGCCAGGCGCTGGAAAATGAACCTCTTTTCGGTTCGGACACAATGGCCAAGATGGCTGATGCAGCCTGTCGTGGCGGTGCTGCAGGCATACGGGCCAATACCGTTGCGGACATTTTAGCGATAAAAGAAAAGGTTAATTTGCCGGTGATAGGCATAATCAAACGGGAGTATAAGGGCAGCGAGTGCTATATAACCCCTACCATGAAAGAAGTGGATGAGCTTTTTGAGATGGCAAGACCTGAAGTGATAGCAGTTGATGCCACCTGCCGCAAACACCCCGACGGAGAGGACGGAGTGGAGTTCATCAAAAAAATAAAGAGCAAATATCCAAACCAACTGCTGATGGCGGATGTTTCCACCCTGGATGAAGGAATCAGGGCTTGGAAAGCGGGAGCGGATCTGGTTTCCACTACGCTCTCGGGATATACATCCTACAGTCCGGCCATTGATGGACCCGATTTTGAGCTTATGAGGGAGTTAAGCAGCAGGGTTGACATTCCGGTCATAGGCGAGGGTAGGATTTGGAGTCCCGAGGATGCCGTGAAAGCATTTGAACAAGGAGTCCATGCGATTGTGGTAGGAGGCGCGATAACACGGCCAATGGAAATAACTAAGCGCTTTGTAAAAGGTATAAGAGGTAGAAAGCAATTTTAAGATGTAAGAGGTGGAAAGTATTTTTTGATGAAATATGAAAAGAAATACTGCACCTGGATATAAGGTGCTGCTTTGAAATTCACTATATTCCCTGGGGGAAGGCATTGCACATCCGATTCCGTAAATTCATGCTTGAACGAGGCGCAGCCTTGCGATACACTGGAAGTTATAGAAAGCTATTACATACCTGATTAAGAAAGCAATTGGCTGCAGATTGCAAGGTGTCAGGAGGAAAAGGTCATGGGCAATGGGCAAAGGCTCTCATTGCAGTTGCAGGCTACACCCATGGCTGGGAGAAATGCGCTCTCCAATATATTAATTGCAATGGTGAAGGATTATGACGGAACATAGAAAAATTATTGATGTGCATGCCCATGTGTTTCCTGATAAGATAGCCGATAAGGCGGTGGGCTCGATAGGTGAATATTACGGCGTACCTATGCACGGCAAAGGTACGGCATCCGACCTGATGGAAAGCGGAAGCAGGATCAATGTTTCATATTATGTCGTGCACTCTACCGCCACCAAGGTGGAGCAGGTGAAAACCATAAACGATTTTATTGCTGAACAACAAAGAAAAAACAGTTGTTTTATCGGGTTTGGGACATTGCATCCGGATATGGAGGATGTGGATGAAGAAGTTGACAGGATTATATCCCTTGGATTAAAAGGCATAAAATTGCACCCTGATTTTCAGGATTTCTGCATTGACGATGAAAGAATGATGGGTATATACGAGGCTGTTGAGAAAAGGCTGCCGGTACTCTTGCATATGGGGGACGAGAATAAGACTTCTTCCAGCCCGAAACGCCTGGAAAAGGTGCTGGACAGGTTTCCCAAACTGGTGGTGGTAGCTGCGCATTTGGGCGGATACCGCATGTGGAAGGAGTCTATGGATTGTCTGGTGGGCAGAAATGTCTTTTTCGACACATCCAGTTCCTTGTTCTGGCTCGATAGTTCTACGGCAGTTTCCATGATCAGAAAGCATGGTGTAAACAAGGTTCTTTTTGGTTCCGATTACCCCATGTGGAGCCATGAAGAGGAGTTGGAGAGGTTCTTAAATCTCGGTCTTACCAAAGAGGAGAGGGAATTCATATTGTGGAGGAACGCGGCAAGATTGCTGAATCTTGGATGAGTAAAGCGAAAGAAGGCTATTACAAATAGTTTTACATCCACCGGTTTTTTTGATATAATATATACTATCAAAAATTAATAGGCGAAATGTTTATCTTCATTTGTAATAATTGCCTGAAGGAATGGATCGGAAGGTTTTAGCACGGAGCTGGTCCAAACCGGCAATAGGGAATATGTTATAGGGGGGATAGAAATGAGGTTGTTAAAATTTCTTAAATCAAAAACATTTACTGCTAATGCAGTGATTTTTTTTATATTTTCGGCACTCATTTCATTCCTGGCTGGCAGAATGCCGGAAAGCACCTATTTTTACAAAAGGTGGCTTTATAAGGAAAGGAGCTGGGAAGAAGGAGGAAGACTGTATGACAGGCTATTTGGCGTAAGACGCTGGAAGGCTAAGCTTCCTGAAATGAGCGACTTTCTTAAGTTTACTTTTGCCAAGAAGCATTTAAAGAGCACGGATGATAATTATCTGGCACGGTTTGTGATGGAGTCCTGCAGATCTGAATGGACTCATTGGAGCATCATATTTTCATCCTTGTTGTTTTTGCTTTGGAATGAATTTATACCGGCATTTAAGATTATCTTGATGGCAATAACCCTAAATTTGCCATATATAATTATTCAAAGGTATAACAGGCCGAGAATAGTACGCTTATTAGAAAAAAGAGGCTATGAGGAGGTTCCATGTGTTCAGAAGCCCTATCCGGGATGAGAACGCGGCTCTGGTATAAAAGTGTATCTCTGGTATAAAAATGCATATATAAAACTTTGAACGCAAAGCAGGAGTCATGAAGTAAACACTCATAACTCCTGCTTTTTTATTTTTCAACATCGTTTTCGTTTACCAATATTTCTAATTTTTCTGGTCTTTTAGCGGCTTTCAATGGTATTTTGAATTTTATGCTAATGCTTATATTTTCCTGCGAGTTGTCTTCCTGAGGCTTGCCTGCATCTGGGCTGCCGTTTTCCGTTGCTGTGTTTTCGTTGCCGTCGGGTGTGACATCCGGGGCAAAAACAGGATTATCTTGATGTATGTGATCTTCACAATTATTGGACGGATTATCCGTTGAGCCATCGTCTGTTGCATTGGGCATGTTATTGTCGTTTAACCCGGCATCCCGCTGTAAGTTATCATCTCCTGCCGCTTCCTGATTAGTTTTGCCTTCTGCCTCATCAAAATCCGGTAAGGCGACAGTTTCTTTGTTAAGTGGATCACCTTCCGGCACCGGAGCATAATGCGTCTCTTTTTCTTGCGCATGCAGCTTCTCCTTATCTTGCGTATGGTATGTCTCTTCTTCCCCATGCCTGTTATGATATTTTTTGCCATAGTCCAGTAAAAGGAACTTTTTAAGTATGGAAGGACTCCATTTTACACGGTTTGCTTTTATCCTAATTCTCTTTTTCATGCCACTGCCCTGCTCATTATAATATTCTTGATGTGCATTTGAAAATTCAGCTGTACCCTGGCTTGTTTCAAAGGCGATATACATATCCTGATAAGTTTTTTTCACTTCCATTTCCTGTCTGTTTAGTTTGGTTTTCTCCATAGATTTGCTGCTGTATATATTTTGAAAGCTATTCTGTGGTATAAGGAACTTTTTTAGCATGGATGGACGCCATTTTATACGATTTGTTTTCATAACCGACCTCCTTTCGGCTTTATCGTTTCAAAATACCAAGAAAGCTTATTCCAGGCTTAATCCCTATAACATTAAAGCACTGGGCATTTTTAACTGTCCTGCCTTCAGCACCCTTTCTCCGGCAAGGGATATGTAGAATTTACTAATACATCTTATGTGAAGACAATAAAAATAGTTCTTATGTCAACACTTTTAATAATTTTTGCTTGACTGTGGGTATATTAATAAAGCAAGGACTTCAGGTGAATACTTGAGTACATCCGGCAGCATATAGAAATTCATTTTCAAGACAAGCATTTTGTGCTATTATATCAATAATGCATTTAGTAAAAAATGGGGGATGTTCATTGAATAATAAAATCAGAGTTGGAATAGTAGGATACGGAAATCTTGGCAGGGGCGTTGAAAAAGCACTGACAAGAAATCCTGATTTTGAACTGAAGGCTATATTTACAAGACGGCAGCCTGATAAGTTTGATAATAAAGGCATAGTACATATTTCAAAGCTCAAGGAATACCAAGGACAGCTGGATGTAGTGATTTTGTGCGGAGGTTCCGCAACCGATCTGCCCGAGCAGGGGCCTATGATAGCTTCAATGTTCAATACCGTGGATAGCTTTGACACCCATGCGAAGATACCCGAGTACTTTTCCAAAGTGGATGATGCGGCCAGGAAGGCAGGTACTCTGAGTATAATATCCGTGGGATGGGACCCGGGGCTTTTTTCTCTGAATCGCCTGATGGCCGAAGCTGTCCTGCCTGAAGGAAAAACTTATACCTTCTGGGGAAGCGGGGTAAGCCAAGGTCATTCCGATGCCATAAGGAGAGTCAGCGGGGTAAAGAATGCAATACAGTATACCGTTCCTGTGGAGGATGCCATTGAAAGGGTAAGGACAGGTGAGAATCCTGAGCTTTCCACCAGAGAGAAGCATATACGTGTTTGCTATGTAGTTCCGGAGGAAGGGGCTGATTTAAGCAGGATAGAGAGTGAAATTAAAAACATGCCCAATTATTTCGCCGATTATGATACCACTGTGAATTTCATAACTGAGGAGGAGCTTAAGGCAAAACATTCCGGAATGCCTCACGGTGGTTTCGTAATACGGACCGGTGCTACGGATGCCGGCACGAAGCAGAAGATAGAATTCAACCTTGCCTTAGACAGCAATCCTGAGTTTACAGGAAGCGTTCTTGTGGCTTATGCAAGAGCAATATTCAGGATGGCAAAGGAGGGTCAGACAGGAGCCCGCACAGTGTTTGACATACCTCCTGCCTACCTTTCGCCCAAATCTGCGGAAGAGCTGAGGCTTGAACTTTTGTAATATTCATTTGCCGTTTAGATGCGGAAGGAATAACTTCTCCGTCGGAGCGTCGGTTATCCCGTCTTCCGACGGAGGAGTGCAATACTTGTTGTTTTAACCCTATGCTTGCCGGAAAGGCCTTTCCCCTGAATATTTTGAAAGGGTAAATACGGTAAAGAAAGCTACCGGAACAATAACCAAGGCCTTTAACACAGGCAGAGTTTCAGGCATCATATCATCTATAAATCTGATAATCATAAAGGCTAAAATTCCTATCAGAGCATATATCACTATGCCGGATATCGACACTTTGATGTCACAGTTTTTCCTGATTTCGTGGAAATTGAGTATCAGTAGCGTCAACGACGAAATTATCAAGGTTATGCCGTACCCATATATGTTTATGGACGGGATACCTGTCAGTATGTAAATGAGCACAACGTCCTGTATAGAGGTTATGAGGGAGTTCCTGAGCAGGACATTCTGCTTACCCAGGCCATTTAGTATTCCCAGGGTGGGTAAGGACAAATAGCTTATGAAAGAAGGTATTGCGGCAAATCTGATAAAGCCCGCCAAATCTTTTCTGTTATAGAATATTTTGCCCAGTGTATCGGGAATGCACATATCTACTACAAGGCTTGAAATACCCACAACAGATGCAATTTTAAGCACCTGTACTATTCTTCTCTCCAAAGCCCAGTAATCCTTTCGGCTGGCGCTTACAGTGAGATCGGGCACCGTGACGGTCATAACGGAGCTTATTATGATGAGCGGAAAGGTGGTTATCGTAAGGGACATGCCGCTGAATTTACCAATCAGAGACAATGCCGTCGAATAGGGTAACCCGCTGCTTACAAGCCTTCTGGGCAGAATAAGGGAAGAGGCTGTGGACAGGATGGAAGAAAGCACACCCTCGATGCACAGAGGAATGGATATTACCAGCACGTTGGCCAGGAGCTGCAGTCGGTTCTGAGCTCTGAAGCTGCTTTTTGGAAACTTTTTTTTATGTATTTTGTAAGCCGAATACAATATGATAAAGCTTAACAATTCTCCCATCGCCAGGGCAGAGCATGCAGCGGCCACAGTACTGCCGATGGTGCTGTGAGGCAGCAGGGCCATGATGCTCAAAAGCACCACTATCCTTATGCTTTTTTCTGCAATGTCTATGAAGGCAGGAATCCTGAATTTTCCTATGCCGTAGAAAAAGCCTTTCATTATGGCCGAAAGGGGCACAAATATGAGGGCGGGGGTCAGCGCTTTAAGGGCTGGGGAGCTTCTGATATCTTTGATCAAATGGCGCCCTATAAAGGATGAGCCTGTAAAAAAGACTAATCCGACAAATGCAGCCCACATCAGGATTATATAAAAAACTGTGCTGACAGTCCTCACAAGGTTTTTGAAGTCTTTTTTGCTGTGAAAAACGGCGGTATTTCTTGATAACGCCGTCACCAGGCCATCACTGACCAGACAGAGAACGAGCGAATATACCGGCATAACAAGCCCGTAAAGCCCCAATCCTTCGGTTCCCAGTTCTCTGGAAAGGACTATGGAAAATGCAAAAGCTATAACTCCTGTAAATACGTTGGACAGTATCAGGATAAGGGAATTTCTATAAAATCTGTCAATTTTCATTATTATCCGCTCCACATCATGCTGTTTATAAAATATTCACGGAGCTGTAAATATATGCCTCACCATCAGGATGCCTGCAGCTTGGATAAGCTGTTAAAGGCCTTTGGGAGTTTTAATGGAACCAGTAGAGCATAAACAAAGGCTGCCGGGCATATAAAACCTGTAGATTGATTTGGCAATACTAGTAAAAACAAGAAATGAAGTTGGCGGGAAAGTATAAAATTAAAAGGATAAATAACCGATATAGAATAGTATATGTGAGAGATTGCAAAGCATTGCTGGCTTTTGCCGCATTGCTGGTGCTTCTTTTTGCCCTGATCGGAAGCACGAGATTAAGCGGATTCAACAAAACGATGGATGCGGAGATCATAAAGCAGGGAGCCAGTGAGCAGTTAGAGGAAGGCGGGGAAACCGGTAAGGCCGTAAAAGGTGGAAGTGAGGAAGACGATGAAGGCAGCAGGATAAGCCGGTTAAGGGATGTCCTGATTGAGCAGCTGGGCAAGCCTTACGCTTACGCCATGGAAGGCCCGGATTCTTTTGATTGCTCCGGACTGGTAAGATTTGTATACAGACAGATAGGCATAGAACTTCCCCGAGTTGCGAAAGACCAGGCCGAAGCAGGAAAGGCTGTAGACCAAAGCAGCCTTCGGTTCGGTGATATACTGTTTTTCAGCGAAGACAACGGGGACATAACCCATGCAGGAATATATGCAGGCCACGGGTATATGGTACATGCTCCGAAGCCCGGAGATGTAGTTAAGTTGGAAAGAATAGACACAGAGTATTTCCAAAATACCTTTGTCAAAGCAATACGGATAATTTAACAAATCAATATTATTGATTTGCATGATGCCAAAACGAGTAAGTTAAGGTATAATAGTATACATGATGTCCTTTTGTTCCCGGAGGAGGCCGTGCCGGAATTGATAAAGGAACCCATTATAATCGACGAAAATGAGCTTTATTGAAAAGCTCATGATGTGGACAAGTGTACATAGGAAAAGGAGGTGCCCGGGTGTCGCTTAAGATTATTCAATCTGTCAGAAAAGCCGAGGAACAGGCGGAGGAAATCAAAAGGCAGTCAGTGGAAGAAGGCCGCAGAATTGTGTCTGAGGCCCATAAAAAGGCTGATCTGCTGGAAAAGGATATTATAGAAGCTGCAGAAAAAGAAGCAAAAAGGATTATTGCTGCTGCTGAAAATTCGGCAAAATCTGAAATAGACAAGCTTAATGAAAAAGTGGCAGATGAATGCAATGCTTTGAAGAAAGAAGCCAAAAAGAATCTGGACAGAGCAGTAGACAAAATAATAGAAAGGGTAGTGAAGTTCCATGGCGGTAGTTGAAATGAATAAGCTTACCCTGATAGGCCTCAACTCCGACAAGGAGAAAATACTGGAGAGGCTGATGGAGCAAGGTGTAACTGAAATAGTTGATAAAGACAGGCTTTCTTCGGAAGAATGGTCATCCCTTATGGAAAAGGACGGTGACTCCGAATCCGTACAGCAGCTGGGTAACCGAATAGAAAAAGTGGCTTCGGCTTTAGGCAAGCTGTCGGGATATGAGGTGCAAAAAAAGTCATTGTTCGAGAGCAAAAGAAGCGTAAGCAAGGATGAATTTGATAAAATAGGAAGGGATGAGGACAGGATATGGGCAGTAGTCGAGGATATAATGCGGCTGGCTGCCAAACAGGAGGAGCTGAAGTCTGAAAAAAATAAAACCGTGAACTTCATCCATACCCTGGAGCCGTGGAAGTCTTTCGATGTTCCCCTGAACCTCACAGGGACAAAAAGCACGGTGGTTTCCCTGGGAGTGGTTCCCGCATCTGTTGATGTCGTCGTCATGGAAAAAGAATTGGCCGAGCAGGTGCCTGAAAGCTATATGAAATGCATAAACAAGGATAGGTACCAAAGCTATCTGTTTTTAATTTATCACAGCAAACTGGAAGAAGAGACTACCAGGGTAATGAAGAAATATGGCTTTACCAAGGTAACTTTTAATGATCTTAAAGGAACAGCTGCCGAAAATATAAATGCAGCTATGGAGAAAATTTCCCGCATAGATAAGCAAATTCATGAAATCAAGTCAAAAATAAAAGCTTACGCAGTTGAAAAACCTGATATAGAAACTTATTATGATTGCCTGGTAGCCCGGAGGGACAGGAAAAAAGCTCTGGGGAGCATCCTGAAAACTGAAAGCGTGTTCATGTTGGAAGGTTGGCTGCCTCGTGATTTAAGCGAAACCCTGAGAAAGGATTTGACCGGCAGCTATGAATGCATAGTTGATATAGAAGAGCCGGAAAAAGATGAGGATTTTCCTGTTCTGCTTAGCAACGGAAAGGTAGGGCAAGCCGTGGAAAGCATAACAGAAATGTACGGACTGCCCAATTGCCGTGAGATCGATCCCAACACCGTCATGGCTCCGTTCTTTGTGATTTTCTTCGGACTCATGCTGGGCGACGGGGGCTATGGCCTGGTGATTACCATAGCTGGTATACTTGCACTTTGGAAGTTCAAGTTTAACGACGAAATGAAGAAGACAGCCAGATTGATTTTATACTGCGGCATATCCACAATGTTCTGGGGATTGATGTTTGGAAGCTGGTTTGGCATTGCGGCTCTTGCCGAGCGCCCGGTATGGCTGAATCCTGTCGAACAGCCGGAGGAAATGCTCAAGTGGTCTCTACTGTTCGGCGTAATTCACATTTATGTGGGCATAGGCGTGAGGGGAGCCAATCAGATACGGAGGAAGAAATATCTGGATGCAGTACTGGATACACTTCCCTGGTATATATTTTTTACCGGCTTTATCATGTTCGTGCTTCCTTATGTTCCCAACACGAATGCAGAAGCTCTTGGTCCTGTTGTAGACGCAGGTATAAAGCTTTTCATTATTGGAGGCGTAATCCTGGTGCTGACTCAGGGAAGGGATGGCAAAACTATCCTGCAAAAGCTTATAGGAGGAATAGCCAAGCTTTATGATGTTGTGAGCTTCATGAGTGATATCCTTTCCTATTCAAGGCTTATGGCTTTGGGCCTTGCCACTTCGGTAATAGGGTCTATCATTAATGAAATGGGCGCCATGGGAGGCCTGGACAACATACTCAAAATACTGCTGTTTATTTTCATCTTGCTGGTCGGTCATGCAATCAATTTTGCCATCAATGCACTGGGAGCGTATGTGCATTCCAGCCGACTTCAGTACATTGAGTTTTTTGGTAAGTTTTACGAGGGCGGGGGTAAACCCTTTAAACCCCTAAAATATAACACAAAATACATCAATTTAAAAATCAGGAGGTAATTCTATGGGAGCTTTATTTCAAAACGGTAACTTTTGGGCAATACTTGGAGCAGCGATAGCGTTTATTGTAGCAGGAATAGGATCGTCAAAGGGAGTTGGCATTGCCGGACAAGCTGGTGCCGGTGTTTTGAGCGAGGATCCGGATAAATTCGTACCTGTCATGGTATTGGAGGCACTGCCTAGTACACAGGCTATTTACGGTTTTGTTATCGCATTCTTTATAATAGGAAAAATCACTACAGGAGGAACACTTCCTTTCACCTCCGGAATGATTCTTCTTTTGGCTGGAATGCCTATAGGGTTGGTCGGCCTGGTGTCAGGAATTTTCCAGGGTAAGGTTGCAGCTGCAGGTATAAACATGGTGGCAAAGCAGTCAGGTGGAATGGTAAAAGGCGTCATATTAGCCCTCATGGTCGAGATGTTTGCAATACTGGCTCTGATTGTATCCATACTGATGATAGGCAAAGTCTAATATAAACATAAGGGAGTGTCCCCAAATGGCTGAAGTGGAAAAACTGATAAGCAGAATACTGGAGGATGCCCGTGCTCAGGCGAATGCAAACATAGAAAGGGCAAAATCCGAAGCGGATGGTATAATAGACGCCGCAAGACAGAAGGCTGAGCAAAAAAGCAGAGAAATCCTAGAGAAGGCCGAAAAAGAGGCTGTAGAGAAGAAAAAGCGACTAATTGCTGTCGCTGAGCTGGAAGCAAGAAAAGAAAAGCTGAGAGCAAAGCAGGATGTTATTGAGGAGGCATTCAGCATCGCGTTGGATAAACTGCGCTCCATGCCGGATGATAAGTATCAGGCGATACTGGCCGATATGATAGCAAACTCTTCGGAGAGTGGAGATGAGGAGATTGTGCTGTCCGAAAGGGACAAAGGAAGGATATCCCCTTCTTTTGTGGAGGAAGTAAATGACAAGATCAGAAAAAAAGGGTTAAAAGCCGATATCCGGTTGTCAGCGCAATCAGCTGCCATAGGTGCAGGATTTATTCTGAAATCAGGAGATTATGAGCTGAACAACTCCTTTGAGGCCATTGTAAAGATGGCCCGTGATGAACTGGAGATGGAAGTTGCCGGACTGCTTTTTAAGGAATGATGTGCTGTGTTTGGCAAAATCCAAGGAAAATGAGGGATTTACAATATGGACTCCAAAGATTACAAATACACATATGCGGTTTCGAGGATACGGGCAATAGAAGCAAAGCTTTTAGACCGGGCTAAATTCGACCGTATGATTGATGCAAGGACGCCGGAAGAGGCTTTGAAAGTGTTGGCTGAGGCCGGCTACGGCTATACCCGGTCAGAAACGGGTAAAGCTTATGATTATGAGGATATGCTTAAAGAAGAGCAGAAAAAAGTCTATGACCTCTTGAAGAAAATCGCTCCGGAGCCGGAGATTTTCGTCCTGTTTTTGCTAAAAAGCGATTATCATAACGTCAAGGCCATATTGAAGGCGGAATTTTCAGGACAGGAAGCAGCAGACTTTTTGCTGCTCGATTCCGGATCGATACCTCCGGACAAAATGAAGGCTATCGTAAGGGACAGGAAATTCACGGAGCTTCCCGAAATAATGCGCAAGGCGCTGGAGGAATGCATCGATGCTTATAACAAGACGGCCGATCCCCAGGTCATAGATTTGATTCTGGATAAAGCCTGCTATGAGCATATGTGGGAGTTGTCCTGCCGGCACAAGAACAGCTTTTTGAAGGAACTTACGATAATTATGGTCGACCTTGCAAACCTCAAGATGTTCCTGCGCATAAAGATCCTCAGGAAGCCGTGGGAGCTTCTGCAAAAGATATTGATACCCGGCGGAAGTATCGACAGCAAGCTGTACAAGCAGGGCTTGGAAGCGGATATGGAGCATTTTTCGGATGCTGTTTTGCATACAGCCTATGGCTCTTTGGTGAAAGAGAGCATAGAAGCCTATAGATCGACAGGCAGCCTTACCAAGTTTGAAAAGCTGTCTGACAATTACATTATGAATTATATAAAAAAAGCAAAGTATATTTCCTTCGGAATTGAACCGTTGGTGGCCTACCTGCTGGCAAAGGAGACGGAAATAAGAAATGCAAGGATTATTATGGTGGGCAAGATAAATAATATACCCAATGAAGTGATAAGAGAAAGGCTAAGGGAAGCTTATGTATAAAATAGGAGTTATAGGTGACAAAGACAGCGTATTGGGTTTTAAGGCTATCGGCATGTCGGTTTTCTCCGTGACAGATCCCCAGGAAGCCGGAGAGGTCCTTGACCGGATGGCCGAAGGTGATTATGCGGTCATATATATAACGGAGCAGATAGCCAAAGATATTATGGACAAGATAGATAAGTACAAGGACAGAAAACTGCCTGCTATAATTCCAATACCCGGCAACCAGGGTTCTCTTGGAATCGGAATGCTGGGCGTGAAAAAATCTGTGGAGCGGGCAGTAGGCGCTGACATACTTTTCAGGGATGAATAGAGGCAATCTGACACGAAAGAAGGGATGAAACATGAGTCAGGGAACTATCGTTAAAGTCTCAGGACCTCTGGTTATTGCAGAGGGAATGAGGGATGCAAATATGTTTGATGTGGTCCGGGTAAGCGAGCACCGTCTGATAGGTGAAATCATAGAGATGCACGGTGATAAGGCGTCAATCCAGGTCTATGAGGAAACCGCCGGCTTAGGACCCGGGGAACCGGTAGTATCCACCGGAGCGCCTTTGAGCGTTGAGCTGGGTCCCGGATTGATTGAAATGATGTTTGACGGCATTCAAAGACCTCTTGAAGAAATGAGAAAGAGGGTAGGAAGCAATATAACCAGGGGAATAGATGTGCCCGCTCTGGATAGAAACAAGAAATGGAAATTTGAACCGGTTATGCAAAAGGGTGCTAGAGTTGTAGCCGGGGATATTATAGGAAAAGTACAGGAAACAATAATAGTTGAGCATAGAATAATGGTTCCTTATGGGATAGAAGGGACTCTGGAAGAGATATATTCAGGGGAGTTTACCGTAGAGGAAACTGTTGCCAAAATAAGAAAGGACGACGGTCAACTGGTCGATATTCAAATGATGCAGAAATGGCCGGTGCGTAAGGGTAGGCCGTACAAGGAAAAGCTCTCTCCGGATATTCCTCTGGTCACCGGACAAAGAGTTATCGATACACTGTTTCCCATCGCCAAGGGTGGAGTTGCTGCGGTTCCGGGTCCTTTTGGCAGTGGTAAGACTGTGGTTCAGCATCAGCTGGCAAAATGGGCCGATGCGGACATAGTTGTATATATAGGATGCGGTGAGCGCGGCAATGAGATGACCGACGTTCTCATGGAATTTCCGGAGCTGAAGGACCCGAGGACCGGAGAGTCACTTATGAAGAGGACTGTCCTTATCGCCAACACCTCGGATATGCCGGTGGCTGCCCGGGAAGCTTCCATATATACAGGCATCACCATAGCTGAATATTTCAGAGATATGGGCTATAATGTGGCTCTGATGGCCGATTCCACCTCCCGGTGGGCAGAAGCCTTAAGAGAGATGTCCGGACGTCTTGAAGAAATGCCGGGAGAAGAAGGTTATCCTGCGTACCTGTCATCGAGGCTTGCCCAGTTCTATGAAAGGGCAGGTAGGGTTATAAGCATAGGTTCGGAAGGCAGGGAAGGTACCCTTACGGCAATTGGAGCTGTATCCCCTCCAGGAGGGGACATTTCCGAACCGGTATCCCAGGCTACCTTGCGAATTGTAAAGGTATTCTGGGGGCTGGATGCCAGCCTGGCTTACAGAAGGCATTTTCCGGCAATAAACTGGCTGCAGAGCTATTCCCTGTATCTCGACAGGTTGGACAAATGGATGAATGAGAATATAGCGAAAGACTGGAGCACCTTAAGGACGGATACGCTTAGGATTTTGCAGGAGGAAGCGGAACTGGATGAA
Source organism: Clostridium thermosuccinogenes (assembly GCF_002896855.1). Taxonomy (NCBI): domain Bacteria; kingdom Bacillati; phylum Bacillota; class Clostridia; order Eubacteriales; family Clostridiaceae; genus Clostridium; species Clostridium thermosuccinogenes. Next base: position 912,395 of record NZ_CP021850.1, read on the forward strand.
ATTGTAAGGCTTGTGGGCGTGGATGCGCTGTCACCTGCCGACCGGGTGACCCTTGAAGCGGCAAAGTCCATAAGGGAAGACTATCTCCATCAGAATGCCTTCCACGATGTGGATACTTACACATCCCTCAGCAAGCAATACAGGATGCTCAAGCTCATCCTTTCCTTCTACTACAAGGGAAGAAAAGCTGTTGAGTCGGGAGTCGGCATCAGAGAATTGTTTGCAATTCCCGTCAGGGAAAGAATCGGCAGAGCCAAATACGTGCGGGAGGATCAGGTGGAAAATGTGTTCAACAGCATTGAAGCCGAGCTTAACCAGCAGGTGGAGGCACTGATGTCAAAGGAGGTAGAACAGTAAGATGCTGAAGGAATATAAAACAATATCGGAGATAGCTGGTCCTTTGATGCTGATCAAGCATGTCAGTGGTGTAAAATACGGGGAACTGGGTGAAATAGAGCTGCCCGACGGGGATACGAGACGGTGCAAGGTTCTCGAGGTGAATGGCGATAATGCTTTGGTTCAGCTTTTCGAAAGCTCCGCTGGTATAAATGTGGCGGAGAGCAAGGTTAGGTTCCTGGGCAGAGGCATTGAGCTCCCGGTATCTCTTGATATGCTGGGAAGAGTATTCAGCGGAATGGGAAAGCCTATCGACGGAGGCCCCAACATAATACCGGATACCCGGCTGGATATAAACGGAGTTCCTATGAATCCTGCAGCCCGGGATTATCCTTCGGAATTCATTCAGACCGGCATATCCGCCATAGATGGTCTTAACACTCTGGTGCGCGGCCAGAAGCTGCCTATATTTTCCGGCTCGGGATTGCCCCATGCGCAGCTGGCTGCCCAAATAGCGAGACAGGCCAGGGTTATGGATGAGGACAGCAATTTTGCCGTTGTATTTGCTGCAATAGGTATCACTTTTGAGGAAGCAAACTTCTTCATTTCGGATTTCAGGAGAACCGGGGCGATAGACCGTTCGGTATTGTTTGTAAACCTCGCCAACGACCCGGCCATCGAACGCATATCCACACCTCGTATGGCCCTTACGGCAGCAGAGTATCTCGCCTTTGAAAAAGACATGCATGTGCTGGTTATACTTACTGATATTACTAACTATGCCGAAGCCCTGCGGGAAGTTTCCGCGGCAAGGAAGGAAGTCCCGGGAAGAAGAGGTTATCCGGGGTACCTGTATACCGACCTGGCCACCATATACGAAAGGGCCGGTAGAAAAAGGGACAAGAAGGGCAGCATAACCCTGATACCCATCCTTACCATGCCTGAGGATGACAAGACCCATCCGATTCCGGACCTCACCGGATATATAACGGAAGGGCAGATAATATTGAGCAGGGAGTTGAACAGAAAGGGCATAGAGCCTCCCATAGATGTGCTTCCATCCCTTTCCCGTCTTAAGGATAAGGGTATAGGCAAAGGAAAGACCAGGGAAGATCATGCCGATACGATGAACCAGCTTTTTGCCGCTTATGCAAGGGGCAAGGAGGCGAAGGAACTGGCTGTTATCCTGGGTGAGGCTGCTCTTACGGATACGGACAAACTATATGCAAAGTTTGCTGACAGGTTTGAAAAGGATTATGTATCCCAGGGATTTGATGAAAACCGAAGCATCCAGGAAACCCTCGATATAGGCTGGAGCCTTCTTTCAATACTCCCCAGGGCCGAACTTAAGCGTATACGGGATGAATATCTGGATAAGTACCTGCCGGAGAACAAGGGCTAATGCCGCCGGAAAGAGGAGAGAAATGATATGGCAGTTATGAATGTAAATCCGACACGTATGGAAATGACTCGGCTCAAAAAAAGGCTTGCCGTTGCCCGAAGAGGACATAAGCTTCTCAAGGACAAAAGGGATGAGCTGATGAAAAAATTCCTGGATACGGTGCGAAAGAACAAGGAATTGAGGGAGAAGGTGGAGAAGCTGATTTCAGATTCCTACACCAACTTTTTGGTGGCCAGGGCAGTCATGTCCTCTGAAGTTCTGGAAGAAGCCCTAATGTTTCCCAAGAAGAGCATTTCTCTGGATGTCGGAAGCCGCAATATAATGAGCGTGGATGTGCCTGTATTAAATTATAAAGCGGACGGCGGTGATGACGGAGATATATATTCCTATGGCTTTGCATCCACCTCCAGCGAGCTGGACGCCTCAGTAGCCGCCTTGGCATCCGCTCTGCCCTACATGCTGGAGCTGGCGGAAACGGAGAAAACGGCACAGCTCCTGGCAGAGGAAATCGAAAGGACGAGAAGACGCGTGAATGCTTTGGAGTATGTGCTGATACCGCAGCTTACGGAAACCATAACTTACATCGCCATGAAGCTGGAGGAAAATGAGAGAGGAAATATAACCCGGCTCATGAAAGTGAAGGATATGATGCTGGAGCAGGCACACCATTATGAGGAAAGACTGAACGGGGAATAAGAGACAGTTATAAAGAGCAGGCATGAAGCTTGCCTTAATACCAGTTTAATGTTATATAAAAATAGATATACAATACTGACATATAAAGCTGTAAAAGCTTGTTATCCAATCGATATGAAAGATATTAATTTGCAGTATAATGTTTAGTTTGTGTTATATTAATCGTGATGGAGTTAATGCAAATAGAAAAAGAAGTTGCTGTCTGCAGGATGAACTGATCTCTGCCAAGTAGACGGAGTAAAAATAAACTCTGTTTACTTTGGGGGGGGCATATCAGGACGCAGTAAGCAGCTTCTTTTTTTAAAAGAGTCTTTTAAGGAGTTTCTTTGTGCTTTCAGGGATTTATTTTTAATAGCTAGCAGAATAAAGTTACTGCAATCCACGTGTCAAAACGAGCGGTAACCAATCCCGGCTCAGGCTTAAAAGAGCTTTTGTTGAAGGCAAAAATCGTTTGATGCATCATCAAGGATTAATTCCATGAAGATATAATTCCATGAAAGTTTAATCCCATGAAAGTTTAATCCCATGAGCTTTCCCATATAGCAAGCGATATTGATATTCTGCGAAATTGCTCCCTGTTTTATGTGTTTCCGGATAAACTGGCGAGTAAGCATGCGTTCTTTTATATCCACATTGCAGATGTGAAAGCTTAAGGATAAAAAACAGATGACTTTGCGACTCAACCCTAAAAATGGCATATTCTCAAGAGGGGATTCTCAAATTTGGAGTACGGTGCATATACCTTCGGCAACGGTAACATTGTACGAAATTAAGAAAAATTAACATTATTGTAATTAAACTGTAAAGTTTGTAAAATTTCTGCCGAAATATACTTTGCGTTATATTATTTTGAGAGGAGTGTAAGTGGATGAGCGAGAGGCTCATAAGTGTTTTGCTGGCTAATGGGGATCCCAATGGAAATTTCAATCCGAAGGACGATATCACCAGAGCTGAAGTGGTAAAATCCTGGACAACTCGATAAAAGCTATGCTTTTTAGAAACCATCTTTTCACGTCATCGCGTTCTGCCTCTTTCTTATTGGCTTTGCGGGAGCCTTATTTTAAGAGCCTTTTTTGAGGAGGAAATTCTTTTTTGAATAACGTCAATGAAATTCATGGATAATATGAATATATTACTGAATCCATTAAGGAAAGGTAGGCAGTTAAATGGCTTATGCATTCTTCTATATATCAATAGCAGCAGTATGGGTAGCATTAATAGTGATAACCTACGGGTTCCGGCCTGCAGGCTTGAGACATTGGATCATCGCCATTGTAACAGCTGTGATATCCTTAGCCTATGATATTATACTGGGCACGCAAATGAGATTGTACTATTACATAGACCCTGCCATCTCCAATATTTGTATGGTGCTGTCCGGGTTATTCCTGTATCCGCCTTTGAATGTGATATTTAGCCTGTATCTTCCTGAAGCTCGCAGCAAGGTATTTTTATATACTTTAATCTGGATTGGGGCAATGCTGGCTTTTGAATTTGCCGGAGTTTATACCGGTACGTTAGTGTTTACAGGATGGCGGGCTATGCCCTGGTCGGTGGTTACATATGCATTTACCTATGCCTGGGTTATATTGCTATACAGATATCTGGGTAAATTTAAGAATTATCAGTTAACATAAAGACGGAGACGGCAGAAGTCTTGATAAATCAATGCTTCATAATTTCTTGTCAATCGGTAGTTTCTTCAGGATTGCAGAACCTAGCTTCACCACATCCAGCGGAGTGTCGTATATGATCTGCTTGATTCCCGGAAGGCCTATCACCGCCATCAACATATCAAATTCTTTGTTGGTGGCGCCATTGAAAGCTTTCCTGAATTCCAGCAGCTTGTTGTTTCTGTCTCTTATGTCTTTTATAAGGGTACTGTAATCCAACCCTTCCATAATAGAACGAGCAGCCATCACTCCCGTCGTTATGGAGCTCAACTGGCCGAAGCCCAGAAATGGATCCACAATTCCTGCGGCATCCCCGGCAATATAAATATTATCCACACGATAAGGATATACCTGGGCACTTTTATGCTTTAGTTTGAATTCCTGGACTATGGTATACCTTATTTTTTCCGTATACCAAAACAGATCCCAGTAATAGTCAATCTCCTTTTCATTTACATCGGTTACAATAAGGGCTATGGAGGCTCTTTTGGAGTCAAAAGGTGTCAAGTAAGCATATCCGTTTTTACAGTAATCTTTATTTAACCATACATTAAGAGTGTTTATATCAAAATCACCCAGAACGACAGCGCCCCGGACATAGGTGGTCACCCTTTCAAACCAGCAGCCCAGTTCTTCGGTAAAGTTATAATCACCAGTGGCAATCACCACATAATCAAACTTTTTGCTAAGCTCAATATAGTCACCATAGTGATTAAAAACCAGTTCTGAATTTTTTAGACTTGAGAAGAGCTGATTTTTGAGGGAATCCTTATCATTGCCTCTTTTAAAGAAGTATCCGAAATTTCCTTTAATGGTAGCGTTTATGTTGGGAGAGTGATGGCTGATGGTGCGCACCGTATTAAGAGGCTTTATATCTATATCAAACTGTTCTTTAAAATACTTGACGACATCTTTGATAGGACGGTTTATTATTTCAAGGATGGCCGACACATGGCTGATCTGCTCTCCTATATAGGAGTTTTTTTCGTAAATGACAGGCCTTACTCCATATTTCTCCAGTTCGTGGGCACAGGACAATCCCGCAAGGCCGGCACCGATTATGGCAACTTTCATAGAAGCTAACCTCCATACTTCTCCAAAACTTTAAACCAAACTATTACGAGAACTGAACCAATAGCGGTTAATATTGTGAACAAAGCAAGATTCAAATCTATCCCTCTTTTCCTTTATTTAGCACTACCACAGAAAACCATCCGATTACCATCAATGCCAGTATATTGACCGTCAGGCTGTTGTACAAATGCCAGTTCATATATACAACATCGCCTGAAATCACCAGCATGATTTCTATGGCTGAATATATGGCAGTAAGCACAATGATATTTATTATCCTCCAAAAGCGTTTTCGCGGATAAAACTGGGCAAGCAGCGTGCCTATGACAAAAACCGGTCCGAATAAGAAAAAAGGCGTTGTGTTGGCAAACATCAAAGGACCTTCTATCTTATACAGGCCAAGGTCAACAGCCTGCATATCTACGATCAGGGCAAGCAATGCCGCCCACATCCCACACCAAATGTTTGCTTTTAGCTTCTTCCAGTCTATCAGGTATAAAAAAATAATCCAGCTGGCTGCAAAAAAAATTATCCATCTCATATGCCACCTCAATATCTGGGCTTGGATGTAAATATCTTTGCTATGATTTTAGGCTTGGATTCAAGCCTCTCTATTCTCTGCTGGAGGCGCACGATAGAGCGCATTTCATCGTCCCTCAGCTCTGCAAACATCTTTCTTATTTCTGGATTTCTTACCTTTATCATATAATCATTGTACAAAATCTGGCTTGAAATTCTGTAGTTCAGTATGTCTTTCAGCATGTCCACTTCTCTCATTGTGACGTCACCCTAACCCTTGCAGATTCAACTGCATGATTTTATCCTTTATCATGCTAATATGCCCCTGTGCCTCGCTTTTAAACTCATCGATCATTTCTTTCAGTTCTTCTGATTTCATGTTCTTGGAGTAATCTTCATATTTTTTGATCAGCAGTTCCTCCCGATCGATAGCCGATTTAAAGACCATGCTTATTATGAATTCATCGGGAATCCTTTTCATGCGAAACCTCCTTTTATTTAGTGCCGGATCAGGCTTTTCCCATTTTACCTTGCAAAGCTTTCTGTTGGTATGGATGCTCAAACATTTTTTTACATAAGGTGCTTATTAATATTTTTTGTCCCATAGGCAAATATTATTCTCAACGGTGGATTTGAGAAAAAAGTTGTAAAGGAAATTGATATAAAGAAAAATTGATATAAAGAAAAATTGATATAAAGAAAAAGAGGCGGTATTGAAGAAATATGAAAGTTGCTATAGCAGGTGCAGGAATTTCCGGGTTGGCTTGTGCATATGAGCTTGAAAGGTATGGCATAAAGCCTGTGATACTTGAAAAAAGTCATCAAGCAGGAGAGAAGATCGTTGATGCGGCTGCCATGATCAGCGTGTTGGGCAGGCTGCATTGTGATCCTCTAGAATATATAAACAGAAAGTACAAACTGAATATCGCACCTTTGGATACTTTACGGGAGATCACCATCAAGTGCGACAGGCAGGAAATATCTGTAATAGGAGATTTGGGATATATTTTTACAAGGGGAAGAGAGGAGAATTCATTTGAAAATCAAATCGCTGCAATGATTCGCACACCGATAACCTTTAATGAGCAGGTTGAGCTGGATTATATAGAGGACAGATATGATTATGTGGTTGCTGCTACCGGGGAAGAGAGCTTTGCTAAAGAAATGGGAGTCTGGACTTTGTCTTTCAGCTCCTTTGTCAGGGTTGCTGCGGTGCTGGGTAGCTTCAGGACCGACTGTATAAAAATATGGTTGAATACAAAGTATGCCAGAAACGGATATGGTTATCTCATACCTTGCAACAGCGCTAAAGCCAATCTGGTGCTGACGGTAAACGACATCACCTATGATGAGATGGATCATTATTGGATGGCTTTTCTTGAAGAGGAGGACTTGAGGTATATAATAACTGAAACCAGGGATTATGAGTCCAAAATCGGAAAGCTGAAAAATGTAAGCGTCGGCAATGTTTGTTTTGTAGGCAACTCCGGAGGATTTATCGATGATTTTTTTGGCTTCGGCATGATGGGAGCTGTGGAAAGTGGCATACTGGCAGCCAGATCCATTGCAAAAGACATGGATTATAACAGGCTTTCCAGGCCATTATTAAAGCATGCAGCCAGGGTTTCCAAGCTGAGGAATATCCTCAATACTTATGACAATGAGGATTATATAAAGGTATTGTCTGCCATCGGACGCATCCCGGAAAGAGAACTTACATATAAAGCTCCTTTGTTCCGACCGACAGCCCATAGCACGGTAATTTCAAAGTTGCAAGACTTGTTGAAGCGACGATAGCAATTGGTTTTGTCAAATTACTATGATATTTAAGCGGAAGACAATTGCTGAAGGGCTTATTTTACACGTAGTGCAGTAAATTGGACAAAAACCGACCCACCATATTTCTTCATCTTTCTTAAACTCCTTTCCTGAATAATTTTGGCGTAAAAACGGAGAAATGCAGACTGATAACTCAATAGATAATGAAAGATATGCAAAAACCGAATATTTGATAAATAATTAACGTTTTTTGTTTTGCACTTATCATGTATTATGTGTTAATATATTGACAATGCGTTTAAAAGGAGGAAGTAAATATGGTAAAATCCAAATCAAAAGTTGCAATAATCGGCAGTGGATTTGTTGGAGCTTCTACAGCTTTTGCAATGGCTATTAACGGGCTGGTAGCCGAAATGGTTCTCATTGATGTTAATAAGGAAAAAGCCTTTGGTGAGGCTATGGATATAAATCACGGCTTATCGTTCCTGAGTCCCATGTCAATTTATTCGGGTGATTATTCAGACTGCAAGGACTGCGACATAATAATCATAACTGCCGGAGTTAACAGAAAGCCCGGTGAAACCCGTCTGGATCTTGCAAAGAAGAATGTATCCATAATGAAGGGTATTGCCGAAAATGTCATGAAATATTACAACCAAGGGGTTATACTTATGGTAGCCAACCCGGTGGATGTTCTGACTTATATGTTCCACAAATGGGCAGGGCTTCCTGAAGGTAAGGTGATGGGTTCAGGTACGGTTCTCGATAGTTCCAGGTTCAGATACCTGTTGAGCGAGAAGCTTAATGTGGATGTAAGAAACATCCATGGATACATGATTGGAGAGCACGGAGACAGCCAACTGCCTGTTTGGAGCGGTGTCAATATTGCCGGAATGAAGATTGACGATTATTGCAAAGCCCATAATATCAGTTTTACTGAAGAGGACAAGCAGAAAATAGTTCAGGAAGTCAAGATGGCGGGAGCAACCATCATAAAAAATAAGGGAGCGACTTATTATGCCATAGCTTGTTCGGTTAACAGGATTGTAGAAGCTTTGTTGAAGGACCAGAACTCCATAATGACAGTAGGCAGTGTTATAAACAACAAGTACGGAATAAATGATGTCGCATTAAACCTGCCTTGTATAGTGAACAGTAATGGAGTGGACAGAGTTCTGGACATCAGCCTCACGGATGAGGAGCTCAAAGCTCTTAGGTATTCTGCCGATCAGGTAAAGGCTATAATCGATCAGGTGAAAGATATATAAGGACTATATGCATTCGGGGATAATCCCAAGCTTTCCGGTTCAGGGATTGCCTTTCTGGAAGAGAAGGCTTTAACCAAAAGGTTGATATCAAACAATTAAATAAATGCTAAGAATAAATGATAAAACGGTGAATCTCAGGATTCACCGTTTTTCTATTTTAGCAATGTTCTAAAATTGTACAGGCATGAATATATTCTTTTATGAATATGCCGGGATTGAGATTTATTCAATTTTTACTGGAGGGGAGATTATTGAGGAACGAGCCGGTATTTAACATCGAACTGAAGGATGTTCTGGGTGCACTGAGAAGAAAATTCTATATAATTATTTTCCTGACGGTTCTTTCATTGGCTTTATCCATATATTATACAAAAATAAAAACTGTTGTTTATTATGAGACCAGGGCATCACTAATGGTGGGTAGCTATGTAAGGGATGCATCGCCCCAGTTTAACGGCGACAGCATTGCTGGTGTGTTGGAGCTTATGGAAGCTTATAGGGTTATCGCCAATACCTCTGCTGTGGCAGAAAAAATCATAGAAAAACACGGTCTTAATGTCACCGCCGATGAGATAAAAGGTCTTATAGATGCCGTACATCAGCCGGAAACGCCTTACCTGGACCTGACATTCAGCTGGGTAAACAGCGAGGAGGCTGGCCAAATACTGGACACCCTGATAGAAGCATATATCAATGAAGTGAAAAACATTTTTCCCGCCAGCAGCATCAGGGTGATTGATAGGGAAAGAAATCCCAGAGGGGTTGGCGAATCGTTATATAGGATATCAGCCAGGCTGGTAATAGGAATCGACTCTGCCAGCAGCGCTACCAATCCTCCCCAGTACCGGGCCGCCAATATTTCCAGCTACCAGGTACCGGAAGAAGCTTTCTATGCCATTGCAAAAACGAACTCCGTTGCAAAAAAGGTAATAGAAAAAGCAAATCTGAAAACATCCACTGCTTTTTTAAAAGGCCGTGTATCTGTTGACCTTTATAGAAATACACCCTTTTTGGATGTTATAATCCGGTGGCCTGATCATGATGAAGCCATAACTGTACTGAATGGTTTTGTAGAAACCTATATCGATGAGGTAAAGCAATTTTATCCCTCCAGTGAATTGAAAATACTTGAGAAGGATGAAACACCTCAGGAGATAGTTATATCAAGAGACAGACTATATGTAACAGCCGGTTTGGCAGCCGGGCTTGTTCTGTCAGTCCTGCTGATATTTGCCATGGAATTTATGAATGACAATTTAAGGACGGAGACGGATGTGGAATCAAGCCTGCAGCTATCCGTAATCGGGCTCATACCGGAAGAGAGAAGGAAGTTTTTAAAATCCGGCTTCGGACTATCAGAGAAATTGAGTTATGCCGCTTCTGAGGCATGCAAGATTTTAAGAACCAATATCTATTTTACATCAGACAATGCCCGCGTCATCGCAGTAACCAGCGGCATGCCGGGAGAGGGAAAAACCGTAACCGCATCCAGTTTGGCAGTGGCGCTGGCTCAGGATAACAAGAAGACAATACTGGTGGACTGCAACATGAGAAAGCCGGATGTGCATTCGATATTCAAGACATCGGAAATCGGTCTGTCCAGCATACTTATGAATGAAGTCGAATGGTTTCTTGCCATACATAAAAGCGAAGTAGAAAATCTCTCAATACTGGCTGCCGGGGAGATATTAACTGAGCCTGTGGAGGCCCTCGCATCGGATCATATGAAATATCTTATTGAGGTACTGCGCAGAGAGTTTGACTATATAATCCTGGATACCCCACCTTTGAATCTTGTGACGGATGCCTGCGTCCTGTCGGAATACATCGATGGATATATCCTCGTGGTCTATTCCGGCAAATCGAGCAGATATAACACATTAAAAGCAAAAAAACTCCTGCAGTTTGCAGATGGTAAAATTCTTGGAATAGTATTGAACGGATCAAAAGAGGCGGACATTTGTAAAAAGTATAAAAAGCTGGCAAGGATTCAAAGAAGAAGGGCAGGAAAAAAGCATGTACCGGACGCTGGTGAGTATGATGTTAATGGCATGAACGAGCAGATTACGGTGTTCCCTTCCCCAAAAGCAAACGAAAGCTAGCAGGTCGGATTACCTAAAACTGTTAATATTGCCCGGACAACTTGCATAGATATAAGTAAATTCAGGAAGGCTGTCATTTGTGGGGGTATGTAAATGAGGGACAGCAAGAGAATATATTTATCTTCACCGCATATGGGCGGATTGGAGGAGCAATTTGTCAGGGAAGCCTTTAATACCAACTGGATAGCTCCCTTAGGTCCACATGTGGATATGTTTGAAAGGGAATTGGCCGAACTGGTAGGTATAAAACATGCTGCAGCGCTGTCTTCCGGTACTGCGGCAATCCATCTGGCTTTGAAATATCTAGGAGTAAAAAGAGGGGATAAGGTCTTTTGCTCATCCCTTACCTTTGCAGCCAGCTGTAATCCAATATTATATCAAGGTGCAGAACCGATATTCATAGATTCAGAACCTGAAAGCTGGAATATGTCTCCCAGAGCCCTCAAAAAGGCTTTCGAGGATAGCGCTGCTGAAGGAGTAATGCCCAAAGCGGTAATAGTGGTCAACCTTTATGGTCAAAGTGCTGATATGGACAAGATAAAGGAAATTTGCGCCTGCTACAACGTACCGGTGATAGAGGATGCGGCAGAATCCTTGGGAGCTACTTACCGGGGAAAATACAGCGGAACCCTTGGGTATTTCGGCATATATTCCTTCAATGGGAACAAAATCATTACGACAGCAGGTGGGGGCATGCTGGTATCCGACGATGAAGAGGCCATAAAGAAAGCCCGTTTCTGGGCGACCCAGGCCAGGGATGCTGCAAGACACTATCAGCATAGTGAAGTGGGATATAACTATAGGATGAGCAACGTGCTGGCAGGTATAGGCAGAGGACAGCTAAGGGTGCTTCACGAAAGAATCCGAAAGAAGAAGCATATTTATATGGCATACAAGGAAGGCCTGTCGGATTTGGAGGATATTGAATTTATGCCGATAGCCGCATATGGAGAGCCCAATTACTGGCTGACGGTGATCACTCTGAAGCAGGGATGTGGAGTTGAACCGCTGGACATACTCCAGGAGCTGGAGGACAACAACATCGAGTCGCGGCCGGTATGGAAGCCCATGCACCTGCAGCCTGTATTCAAGAGTTGCCGATTCTATCCTTTTAGCGATTCAGGTACAAGCATATCTGAAGATATCTTTAACCGGGGGCTATGTCTGCCTTCCGACACCAAAATGACGGATGAAGATTTAAACAGGGTTATGAGCGTAATCAGGAAGCTCTTTAAAAAATAGTTTAGGGTGGAAATACATATGCTTGCCAAAAGGTTTTTAGACATAGCCTTGAGCCTGGTGGCCGCAATACTGGGTATGCCATTGATTATCGCAATAACGGTGCTGGTTTTAGTCAAGCTGGGACGCCCTGTGCTGTTCACGCAGGAAAGGGTGGGCAGAAAAGGCAGGATATTCAGGATATATAAGTTCAGAACCATGGTGGATGCAAAAGACAGCAATGGAAATCCACTTCCGGATGCAGAAAGGCTGACGGGTTTTGGAAAATGGCTTAGAAGCACGAGTCTGGACGAACTGCCGGAGCTGCTCAATGTCATAAAGGGAGATATGAGTCTTGTGGGTCCGAGGCCTTTGCTGGTAGACTACCTGCCCCTTTACAACGAAAGGCAGATGAAGAGGCATGATGTCCTTCCCGGCATAACCGGCTGGGCACAGGTAAACGGGAGAAACCTCATCAGCTGGGAAAAGAAGTTTGAACTGGATTTGTGGTATGTGGACAATTGGTCGTTGTGGCTGGACATAAAGATTATTCTCATGACAGTTGTTAGGGTATTGAAGCGGGAAGGCATTAACCAATCCGGTATGGTTACGGTGGAAAGGTTTAATGGATATAACTGATTTGGAGGGCTGGAACGTGAAGGATTTGGTGATTATAGGAGCCGGAGGGGTAGGCAGGGAAACGGCAATGGTGGTGGAACAGATAAATCAGGCAGGCGCTGAATGGAACCTGCTGGGATTCATTGATGATGATGTACGGCTCCACGGAGCTTTGGTAAACCGGTACAAGGTTTTGGGAGGAATGGACCGGATTGATAGTTTCAAAGAGGCTTATGTAGTATGCGCAATAGCCAATTGTGCCGTCAGAAAAAGCATAATCTGCGCTGTCAGGCAAAAGGTTAAAGGATTCGCCAATATCATCCATCCGTCGGTATATCTATCCCCTGATAACTCCATTGGCGAGGGAAACATAATTTACCCCGGTGTGGTACTCTCAACAAACGTAACCATAGGAAACCATGTGATTATCAGCCCTAAGTGCGGGATAGGACATGACGCGGTAATCCGGGATTACTGCTCCCTGCTTTGGAATGTAAACGTTTCAGGTCATGTGGACATTGGTGAAGGAGTAACCATGGGAAGCGGATCTACCGTCATACAGAACCGGACAATAGGAGAAGGCACAATTGTTGGGGCCGGAGCAACCGTGATCCATGACCTTCCTCCATATTGCACCGCTGTAGGTGTACCGGCAAGGGTGATAAAAAATAACATAAAACCGGCATAAATCATCGGTGGGGAAACATAAATTTATTTATATGGAACCGGTATGAAAAATATGGAGGGGTAAATGCGTAAAAAAATTCTTTATTGCGCGACCGTGGACTATCATTTCAAGGCTTTTCACCTTCCGTACATGAAATGGTTTCAGGAGCAGGGCTGGGAGGTCCATGTCGCAGCCCGGGGAGATATGAAGCTTCCCTATTGCGACAGGAAGTACAACATCAGCATGGAAAGGTCTCCTATAAAGCTTGGAAATGTTAAGGCATACAGAGATCTAAAAAGGATCATGGACCAGAACGGATACGATATAGTCCACGCCCATACGCCGATGGGCGGGGTATTAGCCAGACTCGCCGCCAGGGACGCCAGAAAGTCCGGCACAAAAGTTCTTTACACTGCTCACGGTTTCCACTTCTACAAAGGATCTCCTCTAACCAACTGGATTGTATATTATCCGCTGGAGCGATGGCTGTCCCATTATACCGACTGCCTTATAACCATCAATTATGAAGATTACCGCCTGGCATCGAAACATAAATTCAAAGCGGGAAGCATAGAGCATGTGCACGGGGTGGGGGTTGACACCGTGCGCTTTAGCCCGGTAAGCCATAGTGAAAGAAACAGGCTTAGGGAAAGGCATGGATATAGAGAAGAAGACTTTTTGCTGTATTATGTGGCGGAGCTCAACAAAAACAAAAACCAGGGGCTGCTTATAAAAGCTGTGGCCAAAGCCAGGCATAAAATACCGACTATCCGGCTTTTGCTGGTTGGTGACGGCCATATGGGCAAATATTACAGGAAGCTGGCAGAAAAGCTTGGTGTCAATGATGTGGTTGATTTTCTGGGATTCAGGAAGGATGTGGATGAGTTCGCAAAAATGTGCAATGTGGCAGTGGCCGGCAGCTTGAGGGAGGGCTTACCGGTTAACATAATAGAGGCGATGGCCTGCGGCAGACCAGTCATAGCCAGGGACAACCGGGGACACAGGGAACTGGTTATGGATGGTGTGACCGGCCGACTGGTCTCGGAAAACTCTGCCGACAGGTTTTCCCAATATATTATAGAGCTTTATGAGCATAGGGATAAAATCGAGTTTATGGGCGAAAAGGCACGGGAGCGTGTATTGAACACATACAGCCTGGACAGCGCTGCAGGGGAAATGATCCGAATATATCAAAGATATGGGTGTGAAGCTGATGAAGCCGTTGGTCAGTGTGATAGTACCTGTGTACAATGTGGAGGAATATCTGCCGGAATGCCTGGACAGCATCCTGTCACAGACATTAAGAAAAATTGAAATTATTGCTGTTGACGACGGATCTACCGATAACAGCGGCAGCATTCTGGATGATTATGCAAGAAAAGATAAGAGGCTGAAAGTAATTCACAAGGAGAATGAAGGGGTTTCCGAAGCAAGAAATGAGGCATTAAAGCATGTGCGGGGCAGGTTTGTAGGGTTTGTGGATTCCGACGACTGGATAGACAGGGAAATGTATGAGGTCATGTACCGGATGGCGGCGGACAAAAAGATGGATATAGTTATGTGTGGCTATGTAAGGGAATTCGCCGGTCACTCCCGGGTGAAGAACATGGGCATTAAGGATGGTACCGTAATTAAAGGGAAAGACGGATGCAGGCAATTTTTGCGCAAAATGATAGGCCCTGCTGCTGGAGAAATACCGGTTACGGAGAGCCTTGACATGCACGGCGTAATATGGAACAAGCTTTACGATGCGCGTCTCTTAAAGGATATTGCATTTTGCTCCCTGAAAGAGATCGGCAGCTGCGAAGACCTGCTGTTCAATTTATATGCCTTTAATAATGCCGAATCCATCATGTTCATTGACATGCCTTATTATCATTATAGAAAAACTTCCCGGGTTTCTGTCACCGGCCGGTACAGGCCCAACCTGGTGGAGCAGAGAAAGAGATTGATAGATCTGATCCATGACTTTCTTTGTCAAAACGGCTATGCTCCAGTGTTTTATGAAGCCTTGAACAACAGGATCTGCCTGGGGGTAATGGGGCTGGGACTTAACATAATTGCCAAGGATAACAAAGCCGGCTGCATTAAAAAGGTCGGACAGATGAGGGAAATGCTTTCGGAGGAATATATTGCAAACGCCTTCAGCAAGTTTGATATTACAGAGCTTCCCCTGCACTGGAGAGTGTTCTACCGGTTTGCGAAAAACAAGAATGGCATGGGCTTTTATATCATGGTCAAGGCCATAAAGCTATTGATAAATATCGTAAGATGAGTCGGGGGTAATGTATGGAGCCGATAAGGGTATTGCAGGTGGTTACCGTCATGAACCGCGGGGGCGCTGAAACCATGCTTATGAACATATATAGGAACATTGACCGCAGTAAAGTTCAATTTGATTTTTTGACCCACAGGCTTGAGGAAGGAGCCTATGATCAGGAAATTCAGGAGTTGGGAGGAAGAATATTTAGATTTCCGCCCATCAGGCCTCAACGGTATGCAAGATATTTCAGAGAACTGGATGAAATTTTTTCCCATCATCCGGAATACAGGATTGTCCACTCGCATATAAATGAGAACAGCAGCTTTGTCCTACGGGCTGCAAAAAAGGCAGGAGTACCGGTAAGGATAGCTCATAGCCATACCAGCAATCTACCTTTGGATTACAAACTGCCTTTCAGATACTACGGCAGATTTTTTTTCAGGGAAAATGCCACCCATTGCTATGCCTGTTCGACTGAGGCAGGAAAGTGGCTGTTTAAAAGATATGCCGCACAAAACAGCGGAGTTGAGATATTAAAGAACGGAGTGGATTATGACACCTTCAAGTACGACCATGAGGTAAGAAGTAAACTGAGAAGGGAAATGGAGCTGGAGGATAAATTCGTGGTCGGGCACGTGGGACGGTTTGACAAGTCTAAAAATCACGCCTTTTTGCTGGAGGTATTTAAGGAGATTCATAACGTCAGGACGGATTCAGTTCTGCTGCTGGCAGGGGATGGATATCTGAGACCTAATATCCTAAAGAAAATCGAAAAGCTGGGGCTTACAGGTTCGGTAAGACTTCTGGGGATGCGCAGCGATGTTGCCCGGCTGTTGCAGGTCATGGACATTTTCTTATTTCCATCGATTTTCGAAGGCCTGCCGATGGCGTTGGTCGAAGCCCAGGCTGCCGGACTTGAGTGCATCGTTTCCGACGCAGTTTCCAAAGAGTCGGATATCGGGGCAGGCCTGGTCAGATTTGTGAGCCTTAAGGAGCCTCCTAAAGCTTGGGCTGAAAAAGCGCTGAACGTAAGCTTGAACCGTGTGGATTCAAAGGAAGCCTTGATAAAAAGCGGATTCGACATTGTCCATATATCACGGTCAATACAGGACTTCTATATACATAACGCGGAGAATTACGGTGAGCTCGGAGCAGTTGATGTGCTTCCGGGCAATGCGGGTGCATAGAGGTGGTCATGTATGAAGCCTACACTTACTGTTTTCACACCTACATATAATAGGGCGTATATCCTTGGACGCTGCTATGAGAGCATGAAAAGGCAGACTTGCAAGGATTTTGTCTGGCTCATTATAGATGACGGCTCCACGGATAATACAAAGGAGCTTGTGGATGGTTGGATTTCAGAAGGCAAGGTGCCAATACTGTACCATTACCAGGAAAACCAAGGCATGCACGGAGCTCACAACACTGCTTATGAGCTTATTGATACGGAGCTCAATATATGCGTTGATTCCGATGATTATTTAGCCGATGATGCGGTGGAGAAAATCGTAACCTTCTGGAAGAGATATGGAAGCGATAAAGTAAGCGGTATTATAGCTTTGGATGCCCGTACGGATGGAAGCATCATCGGGAGCCGTCTTCCGGAGCGGGTCAGAATGGCAACTCTTTTCAGCATATATAATGTTTATGGGGTCAAGGGAGACAAAAAGCTTATTTACAGGTCCGAACTTACCAAAAAGTATCCCTATCCTGTGTTCCCGGGGGAAAAGTATGTAAACCTGGCCTATAAATATGCCATGCTGGACAAGGAATATGAGCTGTTGATCATGAACGAGGTGGTCTGCTATGTAGAATACATGGATGACGGTTCCACAAAGAACATGCTGAAGCAATATCTTAAAAACCCTAAAGGTTTCGCCTTCTGGAGAAAGGAAGCGATGAAGCTGCCGTATGGAAGCATGTTCTACAAGTTCAGACAGGCCGTGCATTATGTATCCAGCAGTTTTATCTCAAAGAATCCGGCTTTCATTAAAGAGTCACCCTGCAAGCTCCTTACTATCCTGGCAATCCCTTGGGGCATGCTGCTGTATGCATATATCCTGTGGAAGGTAGACGGAATGAAAAAATCCTGTTGAAGGGATGATGAGGCAAAATGAGAAAAGAAAAAGGGAGAGCCTTAAGAGCTAAAAGATCCGAAATAGGCGGAATAACCGAAAAAGTGAGAGGACCCGGAATAACTGAACAGGAGGAGGGAGCCGGGATAAACGCAAAAACCGAAAGAACCGGAAGAAAAGTGAGGATTTTGCAGGTCACCGGAGGTATGAACATCGGTGGTG
The DNA here is from genome assembly GCF_002896855.1 of Clostridium thermosuccinogenes. Lineage (NCBI taxonomy): Bacteria > Bacillati > Bacillota > Clostridia > Eubacteriales > Clostridiaceae > Clostridium > Clostridium thermosuccinogenes. The sequence goes on from NZ_CP021850.1 coordinate 930,310, forward strand.
CGGAAACGATGCTGATGCATCTTTACAGGAAGATTGACAGGAGCAGGATCCAATTCGATTTTGTGTCCTTTACCACGAACAAATGCCACTATGATGATGAGATCAAGGCATTGGGCGGACGGATATTCTATGTTGCACCTCCCAATGTATCAAATCCGGTAAGGTTTGTAGCAGATATGAAGGATATAATCGAAAGATACGGTCCGTATCATGCTGTTCATGCCCACACCCTTTTCAATTCCGGTCTCGCCCTGCTGGCTGCAAGGCTGGCTGGAGTGAGGACGAGAATTTGCCACTCCCATAACACGCAAGGAGATCATGGACACATATTTATAAGAAAGATTTATTTTATACTGATGAGGATTCTGATAAAACTGAACGCCACCGAAAACGTAGCATGTACAAAAGCGGCAGGCCGGTTCCTGTTCGGAGAAAAATCCCTTATGAAAGGGAAGGTGGATATTTTATACAATGCTGTGGATCTGGCACCCTATAAATCCGTTAAAATTGATGAAATAAACGATTTGAAAGCGAAATTGGGTATTGGTGAGGGCACCCTGGTGCTAGGGCATGTGGGTAAGTTTGGAGAACAAAAAAACCACGCATTCTTGGTTAAATTAGCTGAATTCCTAGTCGGCAGAGGACTGGACTTTAAGCTTGTGCTGATAGGAGAGGGAGATTTAAGGGAGCGCATTGAAAAGGAAGTAATGGATAAAGGGCTGGATGGATATGTAAAATTCTTGGGAGTTCAGAGAAACATCCACCTGTACATGCGCATGTTTGACATATTCGTCTTTCCATCGTTGTATGAAGGGCTGGGGATAGTTCTCATAGAAGCACAGGCAGCAGGCACTCCCTGTGTCATATCCGATACCATACCTGATGAGTGCGATATGGGGTTGGGACTCATAAAAAAGGTTAGCCTTGGGGACAGTCTGGATTCATGGTACGAAGCAATAATCAGCAGCCTGAAAAGGGAAAGGATTCCTCCGGAGGCTACCACAAAGGCCATATCAGAAAATGGATACGATTTGAGGACTACCGTAAAGACTCTTTACAATATCTATGGCTTGCAAATGTGATGGGGCAAAAGCACAGCTAAACCAAGGCGCACATGGATAGAGTAAAACCGGCCCAGCTATGTAGTTGTGGATTGGCATCGGCTGATATCAAGTGCTAAGAGTAAAGTTCAGCAGCATGTTATCTGCAGTCATTTATCCTATATAATTTAGGAATGAATTCAGCTAATAATGGATGCATTGATTGTGTAGAAAGGATTCATACTTAAGAGCATAGCTGCAAGGCACCAAAGTACGTATAAACGACTGGAAATGACCTGTGAGACAAGACTTCACAGTGTACAGGCAAACTCGGTGATTTTAGGCAATACCGTATGTGCTTTGAATCCTTTCGGAACAACAATCATCCATTTCAATTAGCTGAATTCAAACTGATTTTATATAAATCATATATGATGCATGTGCTCAAAATGCTCATGAAAGAGTGCCACACACTTCAGAAGAAAGGTGCATATATGATATACGTTTATTATGGAGCTTTAGCTATAACCTATGTGATTGCTTACCTGGGAGCTAACAGTAAATATAACTCGCCGGTATTGTCAAGGGTGAGCAAGCTTTTGATATTTGCTGTACTTGTGATAGTATCGGGATTCAGATCAGAATACAGCATCGGGGATACATCAGCCTATGCCCACTCCTACAGGCTGCTGGCATCAAACCCTGAGATCGATATCCGATCCAGAGATGCAGGTTTTGGCCTTTTGATGCTTGCTTTGCTTAAAATATCAGACAACCCTCAGATTCTCATATTTACTACAGCCTTTATTACAAATCTTTTTATTGTTTTGACGCTCTATAAATATGCAAAACCCTTTGAGCTTGGCATATTTTTGTATTTCGGAACAGTGCTTTATTATGTCAGTATGAATGGAATCCGGCAGTCGATGGCAGGAGCCATATGTTTTTGGGCTGTAAAATTCATATTGAAAAGGGATGGTTTAAAATATTTTCTTGCGATATTGGTGGCATCCACGTTCCATCAGTCGGCTCTTTTGCTGCTGCCGGTTTATTTTCTGGCCGGGAAAAAAGCTTGGAGCAAAACTTTTTGGGCTATTGTGGGGATTTCCACAGGGTTGGTGGTGGTATTCAGGCCTTTCATAGAATTTTTTGTAAAGCTGGTGGAGAAAACATCCTATGCCGGCTATGGCCAGGATATACTCAATAACAGCGCTTCCACCAATATACTCAGGATTTTTGTAGCGCTGATACCCATAGTTATGGCTTTCATTGTCCGGGACCGGCTGCAGAAGGAATGGCCGGAAAGCAGCATCTTCATTTTTATGTCCCTGTTCAACCTGATATTTTATATGTTCAGCACCCAATACCTGTATTTTTACAGGCTTTGCATATATTTTGATCTGTTTAACCTGGTGCTCATACCACGGTTGCTGGCTTTCTACCCGCGGAAAAAGAGCGTTGTGATCTATGCCGGAATCATCGTCTTCTATCTGGCTTTCAGTGGGTACCAGGTTGTCGGTTGGAGCGACTATTATAGGAATGTCCTGTTTAATTAGTACTGCATTGCTGCGATGGAAAACAATCACGATAGCAAAATTAGGTTGATGTATGCGAATATTGCTTACATTCCTGTATAAAGTTGATTCTTCAATTTAAGCAGTAGATTTGCGGTTGTGCTATTACACGAGCAGCTTGGGACAACAATAGCTGTATGCTGGTTTCTTCCTGCATTAACTGAAAGAGCAAGATAGTTATTTTATATATGATCGGAGGACAGTATGGTGCAAATTCTGATATCTGCTTTCGATATGGAGATAGGCGGGGTTGAAAGAAGCCTTATAAGCTTGCTGGAGAGCTTTGATTACGGCAGATTTGATGTCGATCTTATGCTTTTCAGGCATCATGGGGAATTTATGGACTTACTGCCGGAAGGCCCCAACTTGCTTCCTGAAATACCGCAATATGCCTCTTTCAGAAAGCCTGTATCCGAAGTGCTGAGAAGCGGACATCCGGCAATTGCTCTCTCCCGGATAGCGGCTAAATATTTGGGACATTTGGCTGCCATCCGGAAGGGTTACAAGGAGTCAGGCCTTATTCCGATGCAGCTGGGATGGAAATTTTCCCTCCCGGTGCTTCCGCGGCTTAAAAAGCAATACGATGTCGCCATCAGTTATTTATGGCCTCATTATTTTATTGCACAAAAGGTCAATGCCAGGAAAAAGATAGCGTGGGTGCACACGGATTATTCATGCCTGGAGATTGACAACAAACTGGATGCGGAAATGTGGGGAAAGTTTGACCGGATAGCAGCTGTTTCTGACGGGTGCAGGACAGCATTTCTAAAAAGGTATCCCCAGTTTGAGGAGCGCACGGTGGTCATTGAAAATATAACCTCTCCGGATTATATAAGAAAAATGGCCAAGGAGGATGTATCCGGAGAGATAAATGATAATGACCGGGACATCAAGCTGGTAACGGTGGCAAGGCTTGCCTTTGCCAAGGGGATTGACGACGCTGTAAGGGCATGCAGAGTGCTGCTGGATCAAGGATATAAGGTTAAATGGTATGTTGTCGGATATGGATGCGAGGAAGCTTGCATCAGGGACTTGATCAGAAACCTCGGCCTGGAGGATAAATTTATTTTGCTGGGTAAAAAGCTCAATCCCTATCCGTATATAAAAGCCTGTGACATATATGTTCAGCCGTCCCGTTACGAGGGAAAGGCCGTAACCGTAACCGAAGCCCAGGTGCTGGGGAAGCCAGTTTTGATCACCAACTATCCCACAGCTGCCAGCCAGGTGAGAGATGGCTTTGATGGAATCATCACAGAGCAGGGAGTTGACGGCATTGTGAAGGGGATAAAGCTTCTGATTGACAATCCCGGAATGAGAAGGAAGCTGGAGGAAAATACCTTGAGTACAAGTTATTTCAATGTCTATGAAATAGAGAAATTATATGGATTGATGGAAGCATGACGGTATAGGATCACCGACATTTTGACAAAGGCATTCTGTGAAAAATGTGATATGGAGCTATCATAAGGCAAGCCGGGAGGAAATACCCATGGAAAAGGCAAAAAAGATAGTAAAAGGACTGCTTGATGAATGCAGGCAGAGGGGAGCGTATTACTTTTTCATAATGTATCTTACAAACAGCATAGCGATTTTCAGAGCTTTGATATACAAGATGCTTTATTTCAGAAATATAAAAGGAGGCCTTTACTTTTTGGGGGCGAGAAGCAGGATGGATGTATACTGCAAAAAATCAAAGATTACCATAAATCCCTTTGTATTCATAAGAAAGAATGTCACCATCCGGGTGGATTTCGACAGCGAGCTGGTTCTGGGGGAGAAGGTTTTTATCAATGATAACTGCAATATAAACTGTGTAAGAAGGATATCCATCGGCAGTTATACAAAAATAGGGCAGAATGTTTGCATATACGATCATGATCACAATTACCGGAAAGAGACAACTGACAGGCTGCTTACCGGTGAAGTGGTAATAGGAAGCAATGTGTGGATCGGTTCCAACGTTGTCATCCTTAGGAACACCCATATAGGAGACAATGCGGTGATTGCTGCGGGCAGCATAGTTAAAGGGGATGTGCCGCCCAACTCTGTTTTTCTTAATAAAAGGCAAAGGGAGATCATCCCATATGAATGAGATAAAAGATTCACCTTTTGATGGGCAGATGCAATCCAATCAAGGACTTCCTTATCCGCAACGATGGCTTTTTCTGGTTTTTCAGCGTCGATTAAGTCACAACTCAATGGAATTTATCGGTACATGTCCGCATATTATAGCATATGTATTGAAATGTTATCTGCGGCACAGTTAAGGTGGTTTATGAAAAAAAGATTATTGTTTGCAATGAACAATCTCGGGTGCGGTGGAGCTGAAAAAAGCCTGGTTACACTGCTGAACTGCATTGATTACTCCTCCTTTGAAGTGGATTTGTTCCTGTTTGATGCCGATGGATTGTTCCTGGAGCTGGTGCCGCCGGAGATTAACCTCCTTCCGGGCCCTGAGTATTGGAAGGTAATGAACAGTTCCTTTGCGAGTTCCATGAAGACTCTGGCAAGGCAAGGAAGGCCTGACCTCATGTTGTGCAGGGTGATGCAGGCAGCATTGTGCAGGACATTCAGTTCCCCGGAGCGGGTGGAGCAGCACTTGTGGAGGTATGTCCGGAGAGCTTTGCCGGCATTGGATCATCAGTATTATGCCGCCATAGGGTATATGGAAAAGAACCCGGTTTATTTTATCGCAGACAAGGTGAAGGCCAGCAAAAAAATCGGATGGGTCCATACAAACTATTCCCGGCTTGATATAAATAAAAGGATTGAAGACAGGTATTTTTGCAAGCTGGATTATATAGTTACCGTTTCGGAGGAATGCGCCAGGGTGCTGAAAGACATGTTTCCTGCCCATAAGGACAAGGTGATGATAATTGAGAACATCCTGCTGCCGGAACTGATCAGAAGGATGGCGGGTATAAAGGAGATGGATGAAATAAAAGAAACAGAGGAGCTCAATGGAGTGAAAGGGGAGAAAGAGCCACAGGAAGCCGAAGGGGAAGCAGAAGTAAAAGAGATAAGGACAGAAGAAGCAGAAAATGCTAAAGGGACAGCAGAGATAGAGGTAATAAAAGAAACAGGGAAGGAAGTAGAAGATAATGAGGCAAAGAGGGTAAAAGAAGGGAAGAAAGGAATGGCAGCCCAAGCTGCCCTCAAAAAACCGGTGAAGCTGGTTACTGTTGCCCGGTTGGCTTATCCCAAAGGAATAGATATGGCGCTGGAGGCCTGCCGACTGCTGATAAACGGTGGACATGAGGTTATCTGGAGAGTTATTGGTGAAGGTCCCCTTAGGGCAGAGCTGGAGAAAAAGATAAAGGAATACAATCTGGAGAAATACTTCCTGCTGGAAGGCTCAATGCAAAATCCTTATCCTTGCATGAAAAATGCGGATATATATGTGCAGCCTTCGAGGTATGAGGGCAAATCCATTGCCGTTGAAGAAGCCAAGGTGCTTTGCAGGCCTGTTGTGGTTACCTGCTATGGTACAGTTAAAGACCAGATCAAGGATAAGGTTAACGGGCTCGTGTCGGATATGAGCCCGGAGGGGCTCTGTGAAAGCATAAAGCTTTTAATGGGCAGCAAAGCCTTGAGGGATTCGCTTGTATCCAATTTGCAAAAGGAGAGCAGCGGAAACAGGAGTGAAATTAACAAGCTTTACAGGTTGATAGAGGGGTAGAAACCAGTGGTTGACGTTAAGAGGAAAAATATAAAAGTGAGCGTTGTTATGCCGGTTTTTAATGCCGAAAGATATTTGCCTGAAGCGGTGGATTCCCTGCTAAACCAGACGTTGGAGGGTATGGAAATAATACTGGTAAATGACGGCTCCACCGATGGCAGCGGCAGAATTGCGGAGGAATATGCTTCCCGGCATGAAAATGTGACTGTTATACATCAACAAAACCAGGGTGTCAGCGTAGCCCGCAATGCCGGTATAGCAAGAGCAAGGGGTGAATACATAGGTTTTGCGGATGCGGATGACTGGTTGGAACCAAATGCCTATGAGAGAATGTATGAAGCGGCAAAAGCATATAATTGTGACATAATATCCTGTGACTTTTTCACGGTAAATCCCGGAGCAATGTCCCGGAAAGTCAATACCTTTCCATTTGATAAAGGCAGATGCATATATACGGATGGAATACGGAAGGAGATCCTGCCCTTTTTTATCAGGAGCGATGCCTTTGCTTCCCCGTTTAATAAAATATACCGGCTTGATTTCATAAAGAAAAACGGGACTCTGTTCCCTGAAGGCATCCGGATTGGTGAGGATTATCTGTTCAACATGATGGCTTTTACCAGGGCATCGACTTTTTTTCACATACCTGAGGCTCTGTATAACTATCGCATTGTTGAAGGAAGCGCAACAAACAATATCAGAAACATTGGCATAGATAACTATATCAGTTTATTTTCTCTAAAGAACTCCATCATTAGAGAATGGGATTTTATCAGTTTTGAAGCCAAGAGGGAGCTGGCAGCTCAATGGTTTGTCAACGCAGCTCTTACACTTATCTGCCGGAAAATCTACTACGGAGGAATGTCAGGAATTATTGAAGCTCGCCGCCTTACGGGCGATAGGTTCATAAGAGACAGGATAAAAGAGCTGAGTCGGCCTTTATTCTATGAGAGCCGCTTTATGAACTATGTTTTTCATGCTCTCTACAGCAAGTCATGCCTGAAAATTGCTTTAGCTGTATATTATGTAAAGTATATAAGCCCATTGGTGGCGAAGATGAGAGGTAATGGTGATGAAAAAAAGGCTGCTGTTTGTAATAGATAGCCTGGGTTTGGGAGGAGCGGAAAAAAGTCTGATAAACCTGCTTCACAGCCTGGATTATGAACAGTATGAGGTTGACCTGTTCCTCTTTTATAAAAAGGGCATGTTTTTAGATCTGCTTCCGTCCCAGGTAAAGGTGCTGGAACATACAAGGGAATGGGCGGCTTTCCAACTGCCATTTTTAAAATCCCTGGCAAGCTTGGCGGCATATTTAAGGTTTGACCTCGCTTATCATAGGGCTATGCTTTCTATAAAGTCAAAACTGTGCCGCATGACCCAGCCCAGGCAGCAAAAACTCTGGAATCATTTATCTCCGGCTGCTCCCTTCATTTATGATGAGTATGACGCGGCAATAGGATACCTGGAAAAATACCCGGACTATTTTATTGCGGAAAAAGTCAATGCGAAAAAAAAGATTGGATGGATACATATAGATTACATAGCTTACGGTCTGAATTCTGAGTATGACAGACCCTACTTTGAAAAGCTGGATTACATAGCCGCTGTGTCCGACTCCTGTGTTGAGGCTTTAAAGCAGTGCTTTCCGGATATGGAAGATAAATTTGTATTGGTGGAGAACATTTCATGTCCCAAGCTGATAAAGGAGATGGCGAATCATGCGGCAGACATCGATGCAAAGGATACCTTGATTGTTACGGCGGCAAGGCTGGCAGAACAGAAAGGGATAGACTTATCTATCGAGGCTGCGCGGCTTTTGCAAAAGGATGGCTATGAATTCCGGTGGATTATATTGGGGGACGGACCTCTCAAGGAGGAGTATTCCAAAAGGATTATCAAATATGGCCTGGAAGGAAAATTCATCCTGAAAGGTGCGGTTCCCAATCCATATCCGTATATGAAGGCTGCGGATATTTACGTGCAGACTTCGCGCTTTGAAGGCAAATCCCTATCCATAGACGAGGCTAAAATACTGGGAAAACCCATAGTGGCAACCCGGTTTCCTACCGTATATGACCAGATTCATGACGGTTTGACGGGAATCTTGTCCGATATCGATGCAATAAGCATATATGAAAAAATCAGGTTTTTGATAGACAACCCAGATGCAAGGCAAGCATTGCAGAATAACCTTTCAAAAGAGAAGACCGATTATGAGAGTAAAGTGAAGGGGTTTTACCGCCTCATCGGGTAACAGGAACAAAGGATGGTGGAATCAGTGAGCAAAACCAGGATATTGATGTTTGGACACGGGGGATATGGCAACCGCGGATGCGAAGCAATCGTCAGAAGCACAGCAAAAATGATAGCCGACAGCTTCGAATACCGGGAGATTAAATTAGCCTCTCATGATTTTGAGAAGGATTCGCAATCAAATCCGGCTCAAATTGATATGCATATTCCCCATAATACGGCAATTGACAGGTATACATGGCCATGGCTCAAATATGTGTTCTATAACCGGGTGCTGAAAGACTATGAGGCCTCCTTTGAGATTTCCCAAAGGGAAGTCATAGATGCGGCAGCTTCCAGTGACATATGCCTTTCGGTCGGAGGAGACAATTACTGCTATGGAGAACCACTGCATCTGTATGCCCTGGATCGGGCAATAAAGAGGATGGGAAAAAGACTGGTATTGTGGGGAGCTTCCATAGAGCCTGGCAGTGTAAGCGAGCGGATGAAGGAGGATCTGGGGCAGTTTGATGCTTTGTTTGCAAGGGAGTCGGTTACATATCATGAACTAAAGAGGCTGAATATAAGTAAAAACATATTTCTATACCCGGACCCGGCATTTAGTATGGAAAAGGAAGACGTACCGCTACCGGCAGGATGGAAAAGCGGCAAAATGGTGGGAGTGAATTTAAGCCCCCTTATTATGAATTATGAGAGCCGGAAAGGAATGGCTTTTGCATCGGTTTCAAAGCTGATTGATGAAATCATACATCTCACGGATTTTAACATCGCCCTTATTCCCCATGTGGTCACTGAAAAAAGCAGTGATTATGCTGTGTTGAAGATGCTGTATGACAGATACAGGGACAGCGGGAGGTTGGTTCTTGTGGGTGACGGCTACACAGCTCCCCAATTGAAAGGCTTGATTTCCAAGTGCAGGATTTTTGTGGGGGCGAGAACCCATTCCACCATAGCAGCATATTCCTCTTGCGTGCCTGCCCTTGTACTGGGATACAGCGTTAAGTCCAGAGGGATAGCCCGGGACATTTTTGGTGGGGAGCAGAACTATGTGCTGCCGGTGCAGGAGATGAGCAAGCCGGAACAGCTTTGCAAGGCTTTCAGGTATTTTTTAAAAAACGAGCACAACATCCGAAAACATTTGGAAAAGGTCATGCCCGCATACATAAAAAATGCAGGTGAAGCGGCCGTAATGCTGAAACAGGTAGCAGCAGGAAGGGGCAGGTTGTAAGCATGAAGAGCAGACTTTCCGTCAATATGATGGCGAACATGGCATCCTTTGCCATATCACTGCTGATATCCATGTGGCTTACTCCGTATATCATCAACTCCCTGGGAGCTGAGGCATATGGATTCATACCTCTGACACAGCAGCTGGTAAATTACATGTCGGTGATGACTGTCGCTTTAAACGGTATGGCTTCACGCTTTTTCACCTATGCGGTAAAATCCGGGGATAGAGGTTTAGCGGAACAGTATTTTAATACCTCCCTGGTATCCTCCTCCGTATTGGCTGCTTTTATCGTGATTCCTCTGGCTTTAATGACTTGCTTTATAGATAAAATAATGAATGTGCCGGATTACCTGCTTTCCGACGTGCAAACAAGCCTTGTCCTTTACGGTGCCGTATTTATCCTTTCTTTGATGGGCACGGCCTTTGGAATGGCGATGTTCTGTGAAAACAGGCTTGACATAAGCGGTATACTGAGCAGTGGTAATACGGTGCTGAGGTCTTTGGCCATACTCCTGCTCCTTTATATGTTTGCACCGAAAATGTGGTTTGTAGCCCTGGGAACGCTTATAGCCTCGGCAATTTTTTTTGTCCAGAATATATATTTTTTCAGAAAGCTGCTGCCGGACATATCTTTTCGCCCATCCAGGTTCGACTTGGCCAGGCTTATGGAGCTGTTGTCCTCCGGAATATGGAATTCGGTAAACTTCGTCGGGGCCACCCTTTTTTTGCAGATCGATCTTTTGGTGGCAAACTGGGCTTTGGGAGCCAAAGCGGCAGGGGAATACTCGGCGCTGCTCCAGCTTTCAAACCTTCTCAGGGGGTTTGTGGCTTCGGTGATTGTAGTATTCAACCCTACCATGGTGGATCTGTATGCACGTAAAGATATACATGGCCTGGTGGAGTACTCCAACAAAGCGGTTAAAATCACGGGAATTATGATGGCTCTGCCTGTCGGCCTCGCCTGTGGTTTTGGCGGCCAGCTCCTGGCTTTGTGGCTGGGGGAAGGATTCAGGGATTATGGCTTCCTTTTCGGCCTCATGACGCTGCACCTTTCCGTCAACCTTTCTGTTCAGTCTCTTTTTGGCATATTTTCTGCCGCCAACCGGGTGAAGATACCGGCTATCGTCACTTTGGCAATGGGCATGGTCAATTTTACCCTGGCAGTGGCTCTCAGCATGGCCTTGGACATGGGAGCCTTCGGGATCGTCATTGCCGGCATGACTGTATTGACTGCAAAGAACCTGGTATTTACCCCTATATACAGCTCAATTATTACTAAGCAGCCGCTGACTGCCTATTATAAGGGAATATTAATGCCAGCTGCCGGAGCAGCTTTTGTTGTTTTGACAGGGGCAATATTACAGAGGATGTTTCCTGTGGAAAGTTGGTTTGGGCTTTTTTCATTATCGGGGGTTGTATCAGCCATATATTGCATAATGATATTTTCTGTAGTACTGGAGGAAGGCGAACGCAGGAAAGTGAAATCCATCATGCTGCAAATGTTCAATGTTCACCGGAAGGAGGTATAGGTGTTGATCATAAGTTTTAAATCAGCAATGGAAATTGTGCTTTATGCGCTGCTTTTCTTGCTTGCAGCCGCAGGATTGCTGCTTATCCTGGTGAAGGGGTATGATTATTATCTGATAAAGAAGGAAGTCCTATCAAGAAAAGGTATAGGGGATTTCGCCAGCTTTGAGGAATGGAAATCTGCGGTTAGGAATAAGGTTTTGCAATGGATTGCCCATATGCCTGCGGTTCAGGTCAGCGATAATATGAGATTTGTCCTGCTGGAGAAGATGTCCGGAAAATATTCATACAATGCGCTCCAGGCATGGCAGAGGGGAGGCTTGCTCCTGGGCTTGAGTTATTATCTTGAGGAGCGGCCGGAGGATAAAAAAGCATCGGACGCTGCCAGCTATGCGATAAAGGAGCTGTTTGACAGAAAAAACGACTGGAAAACAGTCCCCGGCAATATCGACTACGGCCTTTTAGCCTATGCGGTAATGAGGCTTCCCCATTATAATAACCGTCTTTATTATGACGGAATGAAGAAGGTGGCGGATCTCATTACGGAGCATACAGGCGAAGATGGCACTGTTTTTTACAGAAAAGCAATTGCAAATTACCGGCTGGTGGATACGGTAGGCTTGATTTGTCCCTTTCTGATACGGTTTGGAACGGTTTATAACAAGCCGGAGCTGGTGGATCTGGCTTTACAGCAGATAGAAAATTATTCTGCCTTTGGCCTTCATCCGTCCACCGGCATTCCGGCCCATGCCTATCATATAAAAAACAAAGTGCCCCTGGGCATTTATGGATGGGGGAGAGGTGTGGGTTGGTATGCGCTGGGGTTGATAGATTCCTACGAAGAGCTGCCCCAAAACCATCCCCGAAAGGAGTTTTTGGGCAAAAGCATCATGCTGTTGGCGCAATCCTTTATCAGATTTCAGAGGCCGGATGGTGGCTGGGGCCATTCCTTTTTCATGGATGACAACCAGTTTGATTCATCGGTGACGGCAATGCTCCTCTATTTTATAAAAAAATCCCTGAAGCATGGCATCATTGGTGGGGATGTATACCTGAAAGCAATCGAAAAGGGGATGCAGAAGCTCAAAATGTCCACAAGGAAAGACGGCACAATAGACTTCTCCCAGGGAGACACCAAGGGGATCGGAATCTATTCGACGGTATTTAGAGAGTTTCCTTTCACTCAGGGAATCGCCCTGGCTGTCTTGATGATGCCATAGCAGAGGGATTTTATTTTATGTAAAGGTATCAATCATCAACAGGAGGGGTACCCAGGGATGAAAAAAAAGAAAGTTCTGTATATACTGCATGGCCTGGCACCTGGTGGAATAGAGTCCTTTGCCATCAATGTGGTGGACAATATAGACCGGGAGAGGGTGGAAATAAGCTTTGCCCTGGCAACGGAAGGAAAGCAGTTTTATGAAGACAGGGTGATCAATGCGGGATGTAAGGTATATAAGACGAGCGACCTGAATGGATTGAAAAATATAGTCAGGCATTTTACAAAGCTGGTGGAATTGCTGAAAAAAGAAGGCCCCTTTGATGTTGTACACAGCAATATTGATTTCTTTAACGGAGTCAATCTGCTGGCCGCTTTTATCGCAGGAGTTCCGGTAAGAATAAGCCATGCCCACAGCACGCACAGTGTGAATGCCACCAGTGTGCATGCAACTCTGTCTACGAAATTTTACCGCCTGCTGATGAAATCACTGATACGATTGTTTGCAACCCATCTCTTAGGTTGTTCCAAACAAGCTAACGATTATATGCATAAGTGGGGCCGGGTTGATCGGAGAGACAGCAAAGTGATTTTCAACGGTATAAATGTAGATAAGTATCGCATGGAAGAACACGATAAAAAGCTATGTCGAGAAAGTTTGGGCCTGCCCCGGGACAAGATATGCTTTTTGACTGTGGGAAGGATGTGTGAAGCAAAAAACTCTCTGTTTATAGCTGACGTGGTAAAGGAGCTTTTAGAGATTAGGAAGGATATCCACTTTATCTGGGTAGGTACCGGGAGGTTGGAGCAGCAAATCAAAGAACGAATAGAAAAATATGGCATTAACGAAGCCTTTTCCTTCCTTGGGAACCGGACCGACATCCCCCAGATCATCGCTGCAGCCGATTACTTCTTGTTTCCGTCGCTGTGGGAAGGTTTGCCGGTTGCTTTGATAGAAGCTCAGGCTGGTGGCCTCCATTGCTTTATTTCCGATGCCATTACTGAGGAGGCGGATATTGGTCTATGTACGGCAATTTCCCTGAAAAAGGATGCGAAAGCATGGGCAGAGGAAATTTGTGAGCATATGGTCAATAAATTCGGAAAAAGGCCTGTTGACTGTCGAAGGTTGAAAAGATTTGACATAAAAGAGACGGTTAGAACACTGGAAAATATCTATTGCTCCGGATAGGCAGGAATATTGGCCTTTAACACTATTGAGAACTTCAGGGAAATGGCGGAAGGAAAGGGAGAAGGTACGTTGGTCATCAACGGCTGTATAGGGAAAGCAAGAAGGAAAGCAAGAAGAAAAGCATTGAGAAAAACATGAAGAAAAGCAAGCTATCAAACTTTGAGTTTTGTTGTCTTCAAGCATAACTTGAATCGGCTTCTTTTCCTGTCATATAAACATAAGGCATGAAATATAATTTATATGTAAATTTACAGGGAAAGCTTAATACGAAAAACAGGATATCCGGTATAGCACCGGTATCCATTTTGGAATTACGGTATGGTTATCAGCCATGGAGAAAAAGAGTATGGATAATGTACAGGCTCAGTTTGTAGAACTGTTATCCTGTGCCATAAGAGGCAAAAAGGTTGATGAAAGGGCCTTGGGCAAATACGATTGGAAAGAGCTTCTAGAGTACGCAGATGTCCATCATGTGATAGGCTTGGTCTATTCAGCCCTTCCTAAAAGCAGAGAATTCACAGGCGCAGATGAAAGATTGCTTGAACAATTTAAGAAAGAAACTGCCCTCACCATTGTGGGACAAATACAGCATATAAGGCAGGTAGCCTATGTCCTTGGAAAATTCAAAGAAGTCAACATACCTGTGATTTTGCTAAAAGGCCTTGTTGTAAGAGGGCTATATCCACTGCCGGAACTCAGGACCATGTGCGATGCAGACATATTAGTCAAAGAATCCGACCTGGGTAAGGTGGATGAATTGATGAAGAACATAGGATATGCCGAAGGGGAAAAATCACCGGTGCACGTCTCCTATTTTAATAAGGACTACAATCGCATAGAAGTGCATTGGACCATCGAAGACCGCCGATTCTTCAATGACGAGTATGGTCTGGAAGAGGACATGTGGCAAAGGGCGGAAAAAACAAAAATTGGCGAAATTGAAGCCCTTTCCTTTGCGCCGGAGGACCTGGCATTGCATTTGTGCATACATATGGCCGTCCACATTATAACCGGCGGTTTTGGGATACGCCAGTTATGCGATCTGGTTTTGCTGGTGGAGAAAAAGGGCTACTCAATAAATTGGCAATCTTTTTGCGAGAAAATGGAGAAATGGGGGATTGAGAAGTTTGTCTCAGCATTATTTATGCTCTGCAACCAGCTGTTTCATATGCCCATACCGGATGAAATAGAAAAAAACACTTCCCGCATTGATATGGACATAGTGGACAATCTGGCTGAGGACATAATATCCGGTGGAGTATACGGCAAAAAAGACCTGCCTTACATATTTGCCAATGAAATGGCGTACGATCACGAAGGAAGGCATGCCGGAAGCACAACAGGAGTCATGATGCGTTTGTTGAAACTCCTGTTTCCGCCCTGGGACAGACTGTCAGACCAATATGCCTATGCCAGGAAATATAAAATATTGCTGCCGGTGGCATGGCTTCATCATATCATATCCGGCATAAGGAGAAGGGAATATGGATGGAATGAGAAAATCAGGTTCCTTAAATCAATAATATTCATTTCTAGAAAACGGCATAAGCTGCTTAAACGGCTGGAACTGTAATGAGGCTATCAGATGTCCCCACCTCTATAGGCGGTGGACATATGTTATTTTTTGCATGAAGTAAGCAAATCTTTTGCTTATTGAGTGTGTTATTTCTATGAAAAAATACTTTATTATTGAAAAATACTCAGGGGTGGTCTTGTGAGCGCCATATGGGGAGTAATATACAGGAATGGAAAAAGGGTTTCGGAAGAAGCAAAAAGATCTTTAGTTGATAGGTTGAGCTTATATAAGGTTGATTCAATAAATACCTGGGAGAAAGGCAGCATATATCTTGGCTGCGGACTTCAGTACATAACTCAGGAATCGCTGCAGGTAATTCTACCCTTTTATGATCGGGACAAGGGACTGGCTATTACTGCAGATGCGATCATAGACAACAGGAGTGAGCTTTTCAAACAGTTGAAAATTCCGAAGGAAGCCCAGCCCTGCATTACCGACAGCGAGCTGATACTTTTGTCCTATGAAAAATGGGGTGCTGACTGCCCCAGGTATTTGATCGGCGATTTTTCCTTTGTCATATGGGATGAGAAGAAGGACGAATTGTTTTGTGTCAGGGATCATGTGGGCAAGAGAACGTTTTACTACTACTGTGATGATAACACTTTTGCCTTCGGCACCCTTATAAAGCCTATATTTGACTTGGTTG